>NZ_JBNPEN010000015.1:0-50899 GCF_050490295.1 Pseudarthrobacter sp. J1763
AGCCTCGATCCACCGATGAGCCTTCGGCTGGCCGTCCTGGCGTGACCGGTGCGAGATGATGCGCCGCGGGCAGGGGTGTGTTCCGGGCGTCGCATCCCGGTCGTCCACTTGGTCCTTGGTCGTGCCGCGGGCGCGGCGGTGGTCAGCTGGTCGCGGCCGGTGGTGGTGCGTGCGTCGCGGTGAAGAGCTGCTCGAACGGGGCCTGCCAGGGCCAGGCCTCGGGCAGGTGCAGTGTGACCCGGCGCGCGGACCGCGCCAGCCGCGCGGGCACGGAGATGAGAGTGCGGCGGATCGTCGCGGTCGTCGCTCTGGCGAGCCGGCCGGCGTGGTCGGCGATGATCCCTGCTGCGCGGGTGAGGTTGAACGCGATCACCGCGAGGACGAGCCAGGCGCTGTTCGCGGTGAACACCCCGGAGGGCAGGTGAGCGAGCGGGCCGCTCTTCAGGTCGGCGTGGACTTGCTCGATGATCGCGTGTGCCCGGTGGGTCTTGTCCGCCACCACGGTGCCCATCACTGTCTTGTCGGTGGTTGTGAAGAACGCGTGGTGCCGGTAGATGTCGAACAGTGTCGGCTGCTCGACCTGCTTCGGGTTCAGGTCCGGGATCCGCCGCACCACCAGACGCCCTTCGATCCGTTCGGCGATCTTCCGGGACCGGAACGCGACGAAGGGCACTTCGGCGACTTCTGCTTTGGAGATCAGTCGCCCGGTGGCCTCGTCACGGATCGAGTCGGTGTACTCGATCATCTCCCACGCATCCTCGGGGATCGTCGCGATCGCCGCCTTCACCGCGGGGTCCATCCGGACGGTGACCGATACGTCCGCGCCGGCCTTGATCGCCGTGCCGATGGTGGCGTGTCCGTAGAACGCGGAGTCCGCCCGCAGCAACGGCCGGGAACTGCTTCCGGGGTTCAAGCGGCGCAGCGTCGCGAGAGCGTCGCCGACAATCCTGGCGGCACCCTTCGGGGAACCGGTCTTCCCCTGCCGCAGCCGCTGCCCCACGATCACCGGCGCCGACTGCGATGTCGACGCCGTGGCGAACAGGGCGTTCAGGCCGCGGACGCCGGAGTACCCGAACGACGCGCCCTGCTTCTGGTATCCGTGGACTTCGATGATCGTGTCGTCCAGATCCACCATCACCCGCTCACCATCCCGGACCTGCAGCAGTGGCGCGGATTGCGCGACGTTCACCAGGGTCCGGGAGGCGACGGCGTCGAGCTGGCGGACGTGCCCGAACCGGAACTCCCGCAGGAACGAGCCCAGCGTCGACGGCGCATACGTCCGATCGAACAACCTGCCCATCCCGCCATGACGCAGCACGTTCATGTCGTCGATCGAGTCCGCCCCGGCGAGCATCCCCGCCACCAGCGCCATCACCTTGCTGCCCGCGTTCGCGCCCTTATCCGACGGGACCGTCAACCGGACCTGCGCGAGCTGATCGAGCCCTGCGGTGCGGGCCAGGCGGAGCATCGGGACCAGCCCTGCGGCCGACACAAGATTCGGGTCATCGAACTTCGCTGACACCGCAGCGGGAGCATGCTTGAATTGCACCTACGAGATGCCTCTCGGATCGGTCGAACAGCGGTCTAGACAATCACTATTCTTCCTGATCAGAGGGGCATTTCTGCGTCACGGCACCCGCTTGTCACCCAAGCTCATCGGTGGATCGAGGCTAAGCGACCAAGGCATTCTCCACCGCGACTTGAGCCTGACGAACGTCTTGGTCAAGGAGTACGACGCTGGTTTGGTATCACTCAAGATCTCCGACTTCGGCCTCTACAAGGACAAACAAGTAGACCGAACCCGCACAGGCACAGAAATCAAGGGTTCACTCATCGATCCCGCTCTCGAGAACTACAAGGACTACGCGCTGGTCAACGAGGTCTACTCCATCGGCCACGTCCTTGCCTTCATCTTGACCGGGCGTCGAAATTTCAGCGGCCTCACTACAGAGGAGCAGGCCATAATTTACAAGTGCACTAATCCCGACGTTGCCGCCAGATACCAGTCGATAGCGCCCATCACGAGGGCAGTCAGCAAGCTGTCACGATCATCGGAGTAGGCACGCGCTCACCGCTTCAACACTGCTAGAACCGTCTGCTCAGATGAATCGTGGCACCTACACACGGGTGCGTCAGTGCAGAGGCCTTGAACATCGGCCGCGGACTAGAGCAATACCTAAGTGCATCACGCCCCTGCTACGAAGATCATCCTTCGCCGCTAAGCTCGTCGGCAGAGACGACAGGGGAGGAAAGACATGAACGGGACAACATACGCGGCTCAAGAGAGGGAACGTGCGGCATCCAGGGCCCTTTACGAGCAAGAAAACTTTTTGCGGCGCCTAGGCCACCTCAGCGATGAGGAGCTCACCGAGCAACTCGTGGCTACACTCCGGAGCGAGAAGGCGACTGTGGAGCGGTGGCTCGATTCTGGTGATTGTTTTATCCTCTCGTCGGCCGGCAAGGTCCATCTGCCGCACTGCCCGAGCATGCGTCAGTTTATGGACCGTGACGCAGCTTGGGCTCCTTACCTCAGGCACCTAGAGAGAGTGCGTGACTGGCACGGCAGTGACAACGCACCTGCAATGCCCACCATGCTTACCCGCGCCCAGGTTGAGGGCATGAAGACCTACAAGACTTGCCCCTTATGCGCCCCGACGTTGGACCACACGGATAAGCGTCGTGGCATCCGAGGCTGGACGACTTTGAAGGCAGGCAGCTTGGGGACCAAGCACTTTGGGAAGGACTTCAGATTGGTAGACGGCACCAAAATTGGAGCGCTGACCAAGATTTCAAGAGTAGAAACGACGGACGGCCTGGAGTTCAAGGCGGAGTTTGACGGCCTCGACTTCCCTGTCACGGACCCATCTATAGAAATGATGTATTCGACACCCCGCGCCGAGCCAGCGCTAGACCCAAAGTCACAGCCTTGGCGCGTTTGATTGCAGGGGACAAATGCTAGGGAGCACGGTCCTCGCGCTAGTTCCTGTAAATCTAGGTCGGACCTTGCGCTATTCCGGGTTAGTTACCGTCAGCAGGCCATTCCAGGAGCCAGATGACCGCTTGACATCTGTCTCAGTGACGAACATGTAGCGCCACAGGCCAAACCGTTCGTCATCTTCATCTCGGACGGAACGTGCCCACTCCTGAGCTGCATGCTTCTTATGGAGTACGGCCGGATCGTTGGATTCCTTATCGGATTTTCCTTCGATAACCCAACGTGTCCCTTTGGCGTCGATGACTATGAAATCAGGGAAGTACCTTCCTGCCTCTTCAGTCGGAATCCACACTGGGCCCTGCGATTCAACCCGCAACCACCAGGCAACCCCGGGATCGTTGTCGATTATGTGAGCAATTTCCCATTCTGTTGACTTCGCGTCGAAGGAGGCAATTGGCATGATGTTCCGTCGCCATCCTTTGTACTGTGCGCGGCGGATGAACCCGCCGTCATAAGCACCCGGAATTGAAGGATCAACCAGCACCGGTTCCAGGGGAAGTGCCACCGCTTCCAATGTGCGCTGCCGCTCCATGGTCCGCCGGCTCACTGCGTCCCGGATCAAACCCCGCAGTCCCTCAACTGCCATCTTTTTGCGGTTTTCAGACCAGGAAGCGGTCTCATCCCCGTCACGCGCACCGGCCCCGACCAGAAAAGCCTCGACAATGCGCTTGGCAGCACCACGCTGTGCCCGCGTGGCCTCGACCTCTGGCCGAGCCATCACTGCGGCTATGAGTTCTTCCCGAACGGTATCCAGCGCTGCCATGGCTTGTACGGCTTCCACGTGTTCCTGGGGAGTCGCGATGACGCCGACGTTTTCGCCGCGGCGCTCCGCTTCCAAGGCAACACGACGCATGAATAGCGGAAGTTCACGTGAGTACCTCTGACCGAGGGATCTTGCGTCCTCGTCTGCAACGGATGAAAGCGTAAACCTCGACTGAACCAGTCGTGATCTTTCCAGGGGGAAGTAGAGTGTCGGTGCGCCTGCCACCCTGCCCCTTTTCTCGGGACCAGGCGTCGCTAGTTTTCTATCCAATTCACTGGATTGCAGTCCACTGCCAGGGGTAGCTAAGGGATCATTTGCAGGCGGAGAACTTTGACTGGGTAGTCCGGCCCCGGGGGACAGCGGAAACAACGCGGACTGTCCGGCTGACTCATAATCTGGCAGGTCCTCCGGGACGGCAGCAGGCTGTTCCTCGGGCGGCTTCGACCAATCGAACGGCAGGGTCTTTTCGAGCTCCTCGCGTGGCTTAGGTTGCAGCCTGGCGTTGAGTACATCCTTCTTGGCCAGCAGCTTTTGGTAGGAGTCGTGGGCTACAAGGTCGACTTGATCAATTTCAGCGACTCCGGTGCGCTTGCCGAAAGGTAGGCGCAGTCCGCGACCAAGAACCTGTTCGGTCAGCATTTCGGAATCGAGTTTCCGCAAGGCCGCGATAACGGCAATGTTTTTCACGTCCCAGCCTTCGCGCAGCATGTTCACTGAAACGATCGCCCTGATGGGAGAACCCGGATCCTCAACTGCATCCAATGCTGCCAAGGCTTCGTCGGAGGACTGGGAAGTTATTTCCAGTACGGCTGCGGGGTCCCCGATAAATTCGGGACCTGCCAGCAATTGGCCGACCTCACCTGCATGGTCAATGTCCTGGCACACAACAAAGAGAGCCGGCTTCACAACTGCCGCGCCGGGAAATTCATCCCTGTATAGCCTGTAGGCGCCATCTTTGCGCCGCAGTAGGTGACATGCGTCGGCCAACCTAGTGCGTTCGTCCTTCATGCCGTCTTGGCGATAGACGAGAACGGGAACCTTCACCAGGCCGTCAGCAATAGCCTCGGCCAGGGTGTACTGGAATATCACCTTGTCTTCGTCGGCCTTTGCCGGCGTTGCCGTCAGGCCAACTAAAGCGCGGGGCGAGAGGCTGCGGATTGCGGCAGAAAAGGACACCGCTTTGTCATGGTAAACGTGGTGCTCATCAGTGATGACGACAAGATCTTCTTGGCTTTGGAGATGATCGTATAGGGCATCACCAAGGTTTTCGTCGACCTCGTAGACCCGGCGAGAGTTGGTGGCTTTCGGGCGAATGAGCTGCTGGACGTTGAAGACAAAGAGCTTCAGCTGGTCCTTGTCGTGGAGTGCTGCCCCCATGGTGGACGTGCGGAAATTGTCCGGGGTGATAACGAGTGGCGCGTAGTCTGCGCCGGCAACAAACTTCGGGGACGCACGGTCAAAGTTTGCAAGTGTCTTCTTCTGGATGGTTGATCCCGGAGTTACCACCAGGACGTTGCGAACACCCTGTGCTGCAAGATACTCCACCAAGGCAGCCATTAGAAATGTTTTGCCCACGCCCGTGGCTAGGTCGTTGACGAGCTCGACGTACTCTCCGTCGGCGTGGGCAAGATGTTTGACTGTCGCCGCCAGGCCGGTGCGGTTGGGCAATCGCAGATCGAACCGAGAGGAGATGTCGTCCAGAAGTTCCCTGTTGACGGTGATGGAAGGGTTCACTTCACTGTCCCCTTCATAAAGATGTCGTCGGGAGCCTTGCGGATTTTAGATCCTGGGGACAACTCACGTAGAAGCGCTGCTGCGCCATCCTGAATGCCCTTTGCTACCACAACCGCCCTTTCATCTTCCCCCAGTGAAGACACAACGGCCCGGACCACCCGCTCATCTGCCATCCCATCAACGACAGCCAGTCGCATGCGTCCTTTACGGCCGCAGAAAACGGGCTCAGTGGCGTCTTGTCGGAAACCAAGCTGGCCACAGACGGCGCGCGCGAAGGTCTCACCTACTGCCATCTCGGAGAGGTAAATTGTTCCGTCTTCGTCGTCGACTTCGTACATGGACGGCCCCACACGTGCAACGGTGAAGCCTCCACCGCCCTCCCATCGGACAGTGGTGGTTTCCTTCGTTCTCGTGGCCGCACGAAGGGCTTTCATCGTCGTTTCGTCCAATCCCTGAATGGTTTTGGACAGTTTTCCGATTACAGAAGTGAACGCCTGCGCTTCATCGGCAGAAATACCGTCTGCAAGCTCGTTTGCTGGGACACGTGTCTTAGCCGATGTGATCCCCCCGGGATCCCGGCCCTCCACAACCTTGGTGAGGCGAGGGATTATGAAGTCCGTAACTGTGGATTCTTGCAATTCAACGGATACCCAGCGGCGGTTCATCTTGTGAGCTGCTGCGGCAGTCGTGCCCGAGCCGGCAAAGCAGTCGAGTACTAGGTCTCCTGGCTTGGAACCTATGTGCAGGACCCGCTCCAGGAGGCGTTCGGGCTTGGGGGTAGAGAAGGAAGATACGCCTGGGAACAGCGCACGCATTTCATTCTTAGATGATCGGTTGCTGCCGACTTCGGAATGTTTCCAGAGTGTTCTGGGAACCATGCCTGATACGTCGTCCAGGAAACGTTTGATGCTCGGTCTTGCATCTCCGGCTGGGCCCCACCAGATTCGCCCGTCGCTATCAAGTTCACGGAACTTGGATTCACTGATCCGCCAGTAGCGCCCTGGCGGGGGAGCGAAGAAGCGCCCGGTGGGACCTTCTACTTTGTATAGACCCAGGGAGTAGGGCTTGTTAGCGAAAGGGTCTCCCGCGTACCAACGTCCGCGAGGATCCTTATCGGGGTTTTTGTATATTGCGTCGACGGCCGCTGTGCGAGGGAGCTTATTTGGTCTCCACAATCTTTTGTCTTTTGCATAGACAAGTATGGTGTCGTGGTCAGTGCTCAGAAACTGCGCGCTGTTGTTGGGGGAATCCGCTTTTTCCCAAATGACTTCGGCAATGAAGTTGCCTGCTCCTAGCAGTTCGTCCATCAAGGAACGCATTCGGTGAACCTCGGCATCATCCAGGTGGACCCAGACTGAACCGTCGTCACTTAGGAGAGGGATGATGTAGCGCAGTCGATCCCGCATCATCGTGAGCCAAACGGAGTGCTCCAGTTGGTCGGCATAGTGCTCAAATGACTGTTCAGTATTAAAAGGCGGATCGATGTAGACCAGTTTGACCTTGCCAAGGTACTGGTCACCCCACTCGGGATTTGTACCGAGGGCGCGCAGAGCATCGCCTGAATCGCCGGTAATTAGCAGGTTAGAACTCGACTCTTCACCGACAGTCCGGACTGTCTCGATAAGTTTCACTTCCGTTGCGCGAGGATCGCGGGGGGAAACCCATTGGTAGTCGTAGCTGCCTTCCGTGGACGGAATCAAGGCCATGTCCTTGCCCATCCACGTCAGCTCCAGCCGCCCCTTAGGGTTGCCCATGTCTCTAGTCCTTTGTCTCTCCCACGAAAATCGGCCTTCCCGAGTCTATCCGGGGAGGTCATCCAGTCCTGAAGCATTAGCAGCGGGGGCAAGACTCCGGGGGCGGAAAGGAATTTGAACCGCCCCAGTAGCTCAGACAGGCTTCATGTGCCCGACCAGAACCACCAAAAATGCACAGTTGTACCCAATTGGTAGCTGATGGCTTGGCAGACTCCTTGAATCAGCGCTTCTGAGCCGATGCGGATGTGTCGTGCCAGCAAGCTTTCGGGCCTGTCCATGGGGTTCTTGCACATGCATTTCTTAGTAGCCGAACCCCCTTTATGCAGAAACGACGGCGCTCCCTGGGAATTCAGTTGTCCGTGATAGCTTCCAGCAACCACTGTTCCGACAACGGATCCCGGCGCAGCTCAAAGGTTCGTAGCGCCGAGGTAGAGGCCCCGAGGCGGACCTGGAGACGCCAATGCTCGATATCAACGACATTCCCAACACCCACAGGAACCGTCCGCTGGGTCTCCCACCAGGAGTCCCTGGTGAACCAGTGCAGTGGCTCCGCCGCGACCGCCCATACGCGCCCGTCGTACCGGACGGCCAGAGGAGTGCCGGCCGCGGTGAACCGCACGTCTACGGGGGCGTCGAGGGTTGTTTCACTTACTGTTGCTGTCACGGTTGGTCCGCTCTCCCAAATTCCTGTTCATCATTTCTTCCCGGCGGGTGACCGCCGAACTCCACACCCACGTCCGGTACGTCACCGGCCCGTCCTTCCACGTCACTTCGGCCGCTTTCCTTGTCCATGCGAATACTTCCCCGTCCACCAGTTCGGCGCAGTTCGGGAACCGGATCCAAGCTTTGACCGGGATCCCGGGGTACCCGTTTTTGACCGGGAAGTGCTCGAAATCGAGCTCTTCCACGGTCAGTCCGATCGGGCAGGTACGACGCGCGTACTGCGCCTGCAGCGCGGCAGCTTGTTCCGGTCCCATATCACAACCTTAGAACATATATTCGAATAGACACGCCAAGAAAAAGCGGCTACTGAGCCGCAGGTTTCATTGTGGGGGAGGGGTACGACAAAGGCGGCGGCAGCGCTAAGTGCCGGAGCGGGTTATGCCCATTGTGGGCAGGTGGAGACCGGAGGATGAATCTCAAAGCTGTCCACACTGGGTATAACGCGCCGCTGCACCGTCGTCAGCGGTGCCTGTTGTTCAGTTCAGGGGGAACCTTGACCTCTCCGGGGTCCAGCTCCGGCCTGACGCGCTTCCAAGTGATGGGGTGCCGAAAGGACGTGCGGGACCAGGCGACGTCGGCTGATACCTCGACCACGACTGGTTCGACCAGTGTCAGCCGCACGGGGCCTTTGTCCTTGCTGAATCTGTTCAGGGAGGACTCGCTGATCTCTTCGGGCCACGGATGCCCGGGCCCGGCCGGGTGGAGGTGGCGGCCCAGTTCACGCCCGGCCTTCGTGGACAGGATGGTCGAGCGGCCGACAATCTTCAGTTCGCCGCCCATGGGCAGGCCGGCGATGATGGCCTGTGGTTGGGCCATGGACCCGATCACGGCCGCGCACACCACGTCCCAAATATCCTTGTGCTTGAGCTTTAACCAGATCCTGGCGGCCTCGTAGGGCTGGGAGCCTTTGAACACGAGGCCTTCGATTCCTGTCGCGGGAAGATCCCGCAGCCAGGTCTTCGCCAAGTCCATGTCCCTGGTGATGGGGGAGAGGTGCAGTGGTGGGGCCCAGTCCCGGGCGAGCTCCTCGAGCAGCTGCCGGCGCCCGGTGAACGGCACACCCCGGGTGTCCTGCCCTGCAACGGCCAGCACATCGAAGGCCACGAACGAAGCGGGCAGCTCGTTGGCCAGGGCGGGAAGCGCGGCCCTGGAGGTGACCATGCGCTGCTGCAGCGCATCAAAATCCAGCCGGTCCCGGTTCCAAATGACGGCTTCGCCGTCCAGGACTACCCCGGCAGGCAACTGCTCTGCGAGAGCGGCAGCTGCGTCCGGCAGGATTCGGGTAAGTTCCTTGCCCTGTCTGGACCAGAGCGTCACCGTGCCGCCGTCATTGAAGGCGGTAGTGCGGAAACCGTCCCATTTGGGTTCCGCCCATAGGCCGCCAGGCAGTGCGTTGGGGCCGGGGAAGGTCTTGACGAGTTTCGCCAGTGCAACCGCGACCGGTGGGTGCAGTGCCGGCGGAAGGGACTCGGCCATGGGCCCAGCCTAAAGGAGAAACCAGGACGAACGTCCGTGGTGGCTCTTACTTGGCCGTAGGACCTTCCGTATTCGCCTCCTCCGCGTCGATGCGGCGGAGTAATGCCGCCATACTCCGAACGGCTGCCGGGTCTTCCTGCCAGGGTTTCCCGCCCCGTGAGCAGGCATGAAAACCGGTGGCAGCTGACTCTTTCGCCGCCTCGGCGAGTTCGGCCCACGCCGCTTTCAGATCTGCCAGCTGTTCAGGAGTCCACGGCTCCTGGTCTTTCGGCTCAATGGCCGCTGCGAAGGCGCGACGACCGGCAGCCGTTGCCGGCTTGCGCCGACGGGCGAACCAGCTCCACAGACCCATCGGCTTCCCTTCGTTTCAACACTCCAATGACCGTCCAGGCACAGCAGAGGGCCGGAACCGGTGGGAATGGGCCCTCTGCCCTGGGGTGTAAACATCCTGCTGCTTACGGTCTTCGAGCATGCCATACCGGTAGGTGATGGTGCATGCTCGCAGGGCTCGCACCCGTGTGGGCGTCCGCTGGCGCGGCCGGCTGTTTGCTCCAGGGCGCGCCGTCGCAGAGCTCCGGACCCCCTGGCCCTGTGTTGTCTGCGACGCTTTTTGGCTGCTGTCCTGACGGATTGTACGTGTCCGCTCCGGCCCCTCTAGCCCCTCCTTCGTCGGGGCCTGCGGTGCAGGAAATGTCCCTGCGGCGCTCCTTCGTCGCTGATTTCCTCCGGGAATTTCCCGCCCCTTGCCCTTACGGGTAGACAGGCCTCCGTCGGCCACAGCTCCGCAAGCTTCGCCAGCAGCCAAAACAACTGTGAGTCTTGGAGTGGTTGGTCTGGGACTAGCTGGCAGTGTTGATGCCGGTCGTTCTGCCTGGCGCGTGACTCGAAAAACAACTTGCCCCCTTGAGGGTGCGTTTCCCCCGACTTGTCCGCGCTGGGTGGAGCGGCCGGCGTTGACCTGTCCCACGTCGGTGGCTTGATTAGAAGCTTGCCCAGCCTCTGGAGGTTGTGGCTCATCACAGTTTTGCCTCGAGGTGACTCTTCCCAGGTTCAATGCCGGCCGTCATGCGGCCGTTCTTTGTCCGTTCCAAAGGAAGGAGGGTGTCAGCGTTGACTATCGTTGCGCAGACCCGCCCGTTCGTCATCGGCGTGGACTGCCATGCCCGCACCCACACGTTCGCCGTCATAGAGGCCAGCACCAAGCGACAAGTCGCGAGCGAGCAGTTCCCGACCACCCCGGCAGGGATTGCCCGCGCCCTTGCCTGGGCAGGTCGACGGACAGGCGGCGATATGGGGTGTTTGTGGGCAATTGAGGGTGTCGGCACTTATGGGGCACGTCTGGCCAGGGCCGTAGTCGATGCAGGCTACGATGTCGCCGAAGCGCCACGTATGAACGCCCGCGGCCGCCGGGGGCTGGGCAAGTCCGACGCGTTGGATGCGGCTGCCATCGGAACGGCCGTCTTGAGCGTGGAGGAGTCCGAGCTCCGGGCGCCGCGACGGGATGAAGGAACCCGTGCTGGACTGAGGATCTTGAGCGCGGCGCGGGATCAGCTGACCCGGGACCGAACATTGAATGCGAACGCACTCCTTGCTTTGCTCCGGGCCCATGATCTAGGAATCGACGCCCGTAAACCATTGGTTCCCGCTCAGATCGCGACGATCGCCAGATGGCGGGACCGACAGGAGAAGCTAGAAGTATCAATCGCCCGCGAGGAAGCGGTTCGGTTGGCGCGCCGCGTCCTCGAAGCAACTTTGCAGCTGGCTGCGAACCAGAAGCGAATGACGGAGCTGATCCAGCAAGGCCCAGCTGCACCGCTTCTGGAAATGGTCGGCGCCGGGGCTGTCACGGTCGCGACTGTCCTGACAGCCTGGTCTCATCCAGGAAGGGTTCGCAGCGAAGCTGCCTTTGCTTCGTTGGCAGGGGTGAATCCCTTGCCAGCTTCAAGCGGTAATACTGTCCGGCACCGGCTCAACCGGGGCGGTGACAGGCGCCTCAACCGGGCCCTGCACACCATCACGATGACCCGCATGACGCATGACCCCGGAACACGGGAGTATGTCGCTAGACGCACTCACGAAGGCCGCAGCTACCGCGAAATCCGAAGATCCCTCAAGCGCTACATCGCCCGAACCCTCTACCGCCAACTCAACACCCTTTACGCCGCCGCCGAACCTGCCGCGTCCCCGGCTATTGGTACGGCCCCATAGCGAGAACAGGAGCGCACGAAGAACGCTGCCCAGGCTGGTGGGTATCTCCTCAGGTTTGTCCAAGGTTTTGATCAATATCATTGCCGCCTTATCCGGGGACGGTTAGCGTCGGGGCATCACTCGTTGGGGGTTTGGGCGTTCGGTGAACTGGGGATTGCCGCGGATCATTCGTAGAAAGTTCTTGGGGGATGTCTACTGTTCCGAGCCTGATCCGGCCTGCCCTTTTCCGGCCTGTTTCAGCTGGTTTTACCGCTGTCAGGGTTGTTATCGCTGCTGTTGTTGCTTTTACGGTCACTGTTGCCGGGTTTAGCGCCCCGGCGTTTGCCGCTCCTTTGGTCGCAGCGCCCGCGTCGGTGGCTTCGGCGTCTGTACAGGCTCCATCGGTTGTGCCGGCTCAGTCGACACCTTCGGTGCAGGCCGGCGTTTTTGTCCCGGTCCAGGGACGTGCGCTGGACACGCGCTCTGGGCTGGGCGGTATCACCGGGCCGGTGACGGCGCAGACCTGGCATCCCTTCCAGGTTCTGGGCGCCGCAGGGGTGCCGACCAGCGGTGTGGATGCGGTCCTGGTGAGTTTGACGGTGGTGAATGGAACGGGTGTCAACGTCGCCCAACTGGTGCCCAACACCGCCCGGCACCATGACACGACGAACCTGTATTCCGGGGAGAATGACACGATCTCCAACACGGTGGCGGTCGCGGTCGGAACCGACGGGAAGCTGGCGCTGTACTCGACGTCCTCGCAGCAGTTCATTGTCGATGTCCAGGGCTATTTCACTGCAGGTGACACTCCGGCTCCGGGCGCGTTCGTTTCCGTCCCTCAATCCCGAGTAGTAGATACCCGTAACGGCACCGGGTACCCGGCCGGTCAATGGTCAGGGGCGGGGATCAAGAGCCTGGCCTTGAAGGGCAAGGGAGGGGTTCCGGATACGGCGACAGCGGTCTTCGCGAACATTACGGTGCTTAATGACAATGACACGGCCGAGCTCACTTTCACGACCCAGCCCGGGGGTGGTTTCGACGGCGGCGCTGACCCTGGGACCACGATCAATTTCCGCGGCTCGGCCACGACGGCTGTCTCGGCGGTTCTGAATCTGAACGCAGCGGGCGTGGTTGATATCAAGCACAACCAGCCGTGGGCCACGGGTTTCCACGTCCTGGTGGATATCCAGGGCTATTTCGATGGGCAGGTCTCCGACAGCGCGTTCACCACTGTCGAGTCCCGGATCTATGATTCCCGTGTCTCAAACACCCCGGTCAGCGGTTTCAGCTCGGTGGAGGTGCAGATCGCCGGGGTGGGTGGGCTGCCCGCGGCCTCGACTAGCCTGGCGGGTGTGGCCATGAATATCACGCCCATCACGACCGGGACCGGCAACTTGACCGTATGGCCCTCCGATGAGACTCAACCCGGTACGAGCACCGTGAACTACACCGCGGACTCGGTGTCCAACACCGTCGTGGTACGGCCCAGCACCGTCACCGGAAAGGTCAAGATCTACAACGCCGGGCCCGGTAACGTCCACGTCATCCTCGACTCCCAGGGGTGGTTCAGCAACGCGAACCTGCTGCCACCGGTCACCGTGAACGGGGCCGAGTCAGGCTCGCGGGGCAAGGCCTCAATGGTCGGACACACGCTGACCGACGCTGCGAAGCTGGCGCTGAACCCGACGAACGGCAACGCGGTGTTCACGGGCCGGCTGTTCAATCTCCGGGGCATCGGGCAGGACATGAACGTCGCCTGGCGGTACAACTCGAAGTACGACCACCGCCCCACGCTCTCGATGGGCCGGCTGGAAACCGCGCTGCGGGTCGACCCCGCCACCGGGAACATGATGTACACGGCCCCGGACGGTGGCTGGTACACCTTTATCAACACTGAGGGTGTCTTCACGATGGCGCCGGAGCTCAACGCCTCCCTCACGAAGGTCTCCACCACGGAGTATTGGCTCCGGTTCAACGACACCGGGGTCACCAACGTCTATCAGGACGACGGGACGAACTTTGCCCTGGTCCGGTCCGTCGATGCGAACACCATCAACCCGAACACCGTGACCTACACCTATGGCAACGGCCGGCTGACCCAGACCACGGACACCCAGGGCCGCACCGTTTCCTACGTCTATAACGACACCCGGAACCTGAACCAGCCCTCCGCGATCACCGATAACTCCCTGAACCGGACCGTGAACATTGAATACGGCGGCGGTGAAGGCCGGATGTCCAAGATCACGGACGCCACCGGCGCGGTCACCACCCTCGCGTACACCGGCGGGAAACTCAGCTCCTTGACCGACGGGCGGACCAACACCACCGCCCTTACCTACGCAGCGGACGGCTGGGTCAACACTGTCACCTACGGCCAGGGTTCGTCCGCGGCCGCGACCTGGACCCTCACCCACAACGCCGACGGCAGCCTGTCCTACCTGACCGACCCGAACAGCAAACAGACCACCTACACCCTGGATGCGAGCAAAACCCGGGTCCTGAAGGCCACGGACCCGAACGGCAATGAGTCCTCGGGCACCTTCGATGGGCACGATAACCGGATGACCACCACGAATGGTTTGGGCCAGACCACCACGGCGGCTTATAACGCGAATAATTCGCTGACGAAGATCACCTCCCCGCTGGCCGGCGCCTCGGGCACGGCCGGGGATGCCTCCTTCACCTATCCGACCGCGGTGGGGGATCCTTTGCTGAATTACCGCCCGGACACATCCACCAGCAGCGAGGGAAACACCAGCACTATCCAGTACGACCCGAACACCAAAAACCCCTCAGCGATCCTGACCCCTGACAACCTGGGCGGCACGCCCCGGCGCTACTACCAGGGTGACGCTGCCGGGACGGTCTGCGGGGCGAAATCCGGGTCGTTGTGCCGGTCCACGGACGGGAACGGCAACGAAACCACCTACAGCTACGACGCGGCCGGGAACCCGGTCACGGTGACCCGACCAGCTCCGCTGGGTTCCCTCGCGTACACCTATGACGCGGCCGGCAGGGTCGCGACGGCCAAGGACGGTAAGAACCAGACCGCCACCTATACCTATGACAACAATGACCGCCTGACCCAGGTCCGCTACGCGGCGACCTGTGTCCCGGCGACCTGCGTCGCGTACACCTACGACAATGCCGGGAACCTCACCACCCGGGTCGATGCGGCAGGGACCACCACCTACACCTGGGACGCGCAGAACCGGCCCACAGGTAAAACCATCGGCGGGGTGACCACCACCGTGACCTACGACGGGGCCTCGAACATCCTCACCAGCGTGGACCCGCTCGGGACCGTGACCTACCGGTATGACGGGGCGAACCGGCTGACCGCCCTGGCCGAACCGGGCGGGTCCTGCCCGGCCACCCCGGTGTTCCCGAACAGCACCAAATGCACCGGCTTCGAGTACGACAACGCCAACCGGCGCACCGTCACCAAGTACCCGAACGGGGTGAAAAACACCACCACCTACGACGGGGCAGGGAAGATCACGGACATCAGCGCGACCAACACAGGCGGCACGGTCCTGGAAAAGCGCGCCTACACCTACACCCTCAACGGGGCCAAGGACGGCGGGCTCCGGAAGACCATGACCACCGATTCCGGCTCGGTCACCACCTACGGGTACGACAAGCTCAACCGGCTCACCTCAGCGGTCAAGGGCACCGTCACCGAATCCTGGACCTACGACGCCAACAGCAACCGGCTCACCGACACCGAGACCGGGGCCGCGACCGTGTACTACGCGTACAACGCCGCGGACCAAATCTGCTGGCACGCCACCGCGACCGGGACCTGCGCCGCACCACCGTCCGGCGCCGTGATGTACGGCTATGACGCGAACGGCAACACCACCCTCGCCGGGTCCGCCGGGACCACGCAGGCCTACAACGTGTTCGACCAGTTCACGTCCAACACCAGCGGCTCCACCGTAACGAACTACACCTACGCCGGAACACGCAACGACGAACGGACCACGGCCGGGTCGACCTCGTTCCTCAACGGCTCCCTCGGCCTCACGCAGCAAACCAAGTCAGGGGCGGCCACCTCGTTTATCCGGGACCCCGACGGTACGCTCATCAGCATGCGCACCAGCACTGGGGCCAGCTTCTACTACACCACCGACGCCATCGGCTCAACCGTCCTGCTCACCGACAGCGCCCAGGCCAAAGCCGTCGAATACAAATACGACTCCTGGGGCGTCCACACCAGCTCCAGCGGAACCCAAGCCGCAACCAACCCCTGGACCTACGCCGGCGGCTACAACGACACCACCAGCAACCGCATCAAATTCGGTGCCCGCTACTACAACCCCTCCCGCGGCCGCTTCACCCAACCCGACCCCTCAAACCAAGAACAAAACCGCTACCTCTACGCCGGCGCCAACCCCATCAACAACACCGACCCCACGGGGCTGGTCTGCTACTCCTTCAATAGGGACACGCCGGAATGCGGCTGGTACGGACCGCCGGCTCCAGAAATGACCCCTTCTTGCAAAGTCGACTCGATTGTCTTTGGTCTTAGTTTTGTGGCATCAGGCGGTTTCAGCGGATGGGTTACCGCCGCTATTGGTTTGGGAGGTTTCGCAGGCACACTGACTGCTTGTTCTGGTCAGTTTCCAGAGTATTCCGGCTGAATGGAAATCAGCTCCCACTCCTTATATCTAGAAAGGTGAACTATGCAGAAGCGAGCGTTTCCCAGTGCGGGCGGCATATTCGCAGGGGCGGTCATCCTCATAACGGCAGTTATTGCCCAGCCCGATGCCCCCGCGTGGATATCCGTCAAGTTCGTACTTATCTCCATTGGTGGCCTTCTCCTTATCGCCAACATAGTGGGACTGATGCTCATCAGACGGCAGAAGGACCGGCAGGAGACTGGGAGCGAGTGACTCTACAGGTACGTGGCTACACCATATTCGAGAATGAGCACGTCATGATGGATGACGGCAAGCAAACCACCACCGAAGCTCCATAGGACAACGTTGCGGGCGGTAGGCAAAACCGCCCAGGAAGCAGGGATCAGCACAGGCACCGCCGGAGACCTTACAAACTGTCGGCGCTCCTCCGTCACGAGACATGACGCGAAGACTCCTGTTTTTTGAAGGGGCCTGTGCGGGTTATCTACGGAACTGCATTCAGAACGAAGCACGGCACCCCCTGTCGGGCATCGATACCGGGCCGAGTGACTCTGACGTTGAGCTAACAGCGGCTACGCGCAGCACAGAATCTCCGGCTTCTGTGGGCGACTGGTGGTCTGCGGAGGTCGCAATAAACAACAGCTTTTCAAGACACCCGTTCGGGGCAGGGATGGGCCGGTCGGGTCTGCGGGAAAGCAGGGCTGCCTGCGTCTCGGAAACGCGTCTCGCCACTAGTCGTCTCGCCGAGGGTACATCGGGGACTTTTCGAGTCAGAATGGCCTGGTGAGGCAACTTGGTTACACGCGCGTCAGCACTTCCAGTCAGGATGCCCAGCTGCAGCTGGACGCGCTGGTCACCGCTGGCGTGCAGAAACGCGACGTCTTCGCTGACGTGTCTTCGGGCAGCAAGACCGCCATCGAGCGGCCCGGAATGAGAAGACTTCTCGAGTACGCCGAGGAGGGTGACACCGTTGTGGTGTGGCGGGTCGACCGGTTGGGCCGGTCGCTGATCGATGTGCTCAACACCGTAACCCTGCTGCGCGACCGCGGCATCCACGTCCGATCCATCTCAGACGGCATCGACCCCGCGACCTCAACGGGCAGGCTGATGCTGAACATGCTCGCCACCCTCGCCGAGTATGAGCGCGAGCTGATCATCGAGCGGGTCAACGCCGGCATCACGGCCGCCAGGCAGAACGGAACCCGCTTCGGCCGGCCGGTGTCCGACCCGGCCGTCATCGCGGACAAACTCGCGATCGCCCAGGACGCCCGCTCGAAGGGCCGTACCGCGGAAGACGCGGCCCGGCTCGTGGGCTGGAGCCGTGCAACGCTTTACCGCCACCAGCAGGCCCTCGCTGCGCGCCAGAACAGCACCCTGTAGGTGCTCCTGAAGAGCGGGTGACGGCTGACACCGTTTCCAGCCTCGCCCATGCAGCGCTTGCGTTAGGGGATCGGTCCTCGCTGCGCTCGGGCTGTAAAAGCGTTTTCTGTTTTTTGCTGCTGTCCTGCGGATCGTACGTGCCCGCTCCACCGGCTCAACCGTCCTGCGGACGGCTGCACAGCCGATGCCTTGTGTCGGCGCTTCGCTTATTTCCTCCCACAATCCATCCGCTGCTTGCCCTTCGGGTTGCCCCGGCTCCGTCGGGTACAGCTCCGCGATGCTCCGCCAGCAGGCAAAAAACGCCTGGGGAGAGGGGACGCCGGTGGTCAGCACCCGCAGCCACTTTCCATCCGCTTGACAGACATAGAAGCGTCGGGGGGAGAGGGGACGCTGGCCGGTCACCACAGGCCGGCCCACCCACCAACCCTTTCGGCAAAAAAGGAGCAACACCATGAACGACCGCATTGCCCGCGCAGCCCTAACCCGCCTGTTCGAACCCAACGACACCATTGGGCGGACCCTTGTGGGCCGGCTCGGAGCGTACGCCGCGCTGCGGCTCGCCACCGGCGCCCAACCCGCCCACACCCTCCCGGAGGTGACGGCCGAGGAACTGGCGGCCGCGCTAAAGCGCTGGGCCCCCCGCGTGCCGGAGCTGGACCCGGAAAAGGACCTGGCCACCATCGAACGCCTGGGCGGCGGGTTCCTGATCCCAGGGGATGAGCACTGGCCCACCGGCCTGGACGACCTACCGGACGCGCCCCTGGGCCTCTGGTATCGAGGCAACATCGGCAACGGGATCCCCGACCCCTCCAGCTGCGCGGCGCTGACCGGATCACGTGACTGCACGAGCTACGGCGCAGCCGTCACCGGCGACATCGCCCACAGCCTGGCCCAGCGCGGAATCTGCGTCATCGCCGGACTCGCCTACGGCATCGACGCCCACGCCCACCGCGCCGCACTGGCCGGAAGCACCGGAGAAGGCCCCGCCACCATCGCCGTCCTCGCCGGAGGACTGGACCGGGACTACCCATCCGGAAACGCCGACCTCGCCGCCGCGATCCGCGCCACCGGACTCACCCTGTCCGAACTGCCCCCAGGATCCGCGCCCACCCGGTACCGCTTCCTTATCCGGACTACGGAGGCTGGACCTGCGAAACAGTACTAGGTAGGACTCAAAAAATGCGCGCCCTCAGACGGAGACCGCCCACTGTCTTTGTATAGATCGACTCGGGTATGACCGCTTGCTCCGTACCAAGCCACATGAATACCCGGTCATGGTGTTCGCAGGCTATTCCCGTCGCGCCGTTCGCGAACAGGGCCCAACCGAGGATGGGGTGGTCGTCGACGTTCAGGCTGTGCGGGGTGCCTTGCGCCAAGCTGATAGATCTGAGGGTGTCGGCGAGACCTGAAAGCAACCGCGCCCTGGCAAACTCGGTCAGCTCGTTGGCAAGGGCTGTCATGAGGAATGCGGCGTGATAAGGGCCGGATCGGTCGGGTTTAAAGGTCGCCAGGCACTCGGGTGCGTCGGCTCCGGTGCCCGGTCCTGACGCGATGGCGAAGCGGGCAATAACTGTCTCTCCGGTTGCACCTCGCCGTGCGGGTGTGGATACGCTGCCAGGCTCGATTCCCTTTGTGTCGGTGCGGACTGCATAGGGGCCAAAGGCTTCGAGTTCCGCCCTCATGCGGTCACGGAGGGAGGAGTGGTTCGGGACGGAGTCCCTGCGCTCATACATCGATCCGCCCATGGCGCTATTCTCCACCGTTCGTTGGGTGATGAACATTGATGCTGGCCGCGTGAGCGGTCATGCCGCGTTTGGCTCCGGGCCCTCGGTCAGGTTTCACGATTGAAAGCCGACCGAGAGCGGGGGATGCCTAGGTCGACGGCTTCCGATTTCTGATGGCTCTGCAGTTTGAACATCTGGGCGAGCTTCATTTCGGCACTGTTGAGCGTGACGCGAAGCCCTTCAACATCACCTAGCCAGCCGTGCTGTTCGGCTTCGGTGATGCGTTCTTCAAGGTTATCGATGATGTCTTGAAGCCGGTTGATCTGGTTGGGATCGGGACGGAGGAGAGCGCAGCGCAGACATGCGTGTTCGTGTTGGCAGCCTGTGCCGTATGCGCGGCCGCAGCTGCCTAGGCTGAGTTTGCGCTGGACGAAGTGTGCCTCGAATTCATCCCATTCGGCGGCTGTTGGTTCGCGGTATTCCTCGGTAGGGCGGGTGACGCGCCGTTTCTCGATGAAGGTGCGGTGGTGCCGGATGACGTCTTGGGGGTAGATCGCTGCGTATCCCTGTGTAGTGGCCAGGCTGGCGTGGCCCATCAGCACTTGAACGATGTGGGGCGGCAGGCCGCTGGAGAGGGCCTCGGTAGCGAAGATGCGTCGGAAGTCGTGCGGGGTGAACCTGACTTCGGATCCACCGACTTTGATGTTCGCGCGCTTTGCCAGATCATTGAGCAGCGCTGCGACGGTGGCCGTTGACAGAACCCGGTGGGGCCCGGCGCCGTAACGGCGTATGAACAGGTGAGGCAAGGGCGAGCTGAGCACTTTCTCGGCTGGGTCCCAGCGTTGTGTCAGAGGAGCGCTGCCGGTGGCCTTGGTTATCCGCGAGAGGATCCGGTAGAGGACGTGGACGAGTTCGGGACTGGCCACCATGAGCCGCTCGGTGTCTGTCTTGCTTGGGGCGACGTGCAGCAGCGGGATGGTTTCCCCGGTTGCCGGAACTTTGTAGGGCTGAATGCTCATGTGGACGAGTTCGAGGACTTCTTCGATCCTTGCCCCTGTGTGGCGGAGTGTTTCCATTAGTGCCCAGGCCCAGAACGCGTTGTCTTCCTCGAAGGAAACGTCCCGATCCTTCCCGTCACGACGTATCCGTACCGGTGCTTGGTCACTGGCCTGGAAGACTTTCCAGCTCTCACCGGCCACGTCGATAGTGTTGCCGGCGCCGGCCGCGGTGGCAGCAGCCAGGGTTTCCTCGGCGGCGCGGAGGGCCTGTTCGGCGGCCTCGACCAGGCGGGGCAGGACGGGAGCCAGTTCCCGGGTTCGTTGTTGCATGGTTGCCGTGGTGGTGCGTCGAAGCTTCAGATAACCGCGTGTTTCAGCGTAGGTTATGGGGGTTGGGGCGGCCCATTGCGCCCAGAACGAGTCTTCAAGAGCCCACTGGCTGATGTCTAGATAGAACGCCCGGACGGCGAAGTAGATGGCGTGAGCGTCACGGCGTGGCGTCCCATCGGCCTTGAATTTCACGCGGCTCTTCCAGTCAGCGGCTTGCTGCGGTGTTAAGGCGAACGTGTGTTGGTCAGGGAAGTGTTTCAGGATGTCGGAGAAGAAAACGCCAGCCAGGTTTCTGGCCAAACCATAGGCCGAGGAGTAGTCCAGGCTGGCCGAGCGCACCTTCAGGTAATGGATAAGTGGCTCCCGGCAAGGGCCGGTGATGTCGTAATAGTCGACCAGTTCCTCCACGGTTCGTTGTCCCCGTCGCCTCCGTGAGGGCATGGCCCCGGATTCGTGGCTTATCCATCCCAGACCATGCAGCGCAGGCCAAACGGCGTTCAGCCCGCTCCGGCTAAAGTTGATCATCCTTCCCGGCATTTGTGCGGTCAGTTCGAGGATGTCTTCGGCGGTGATCTGGCGAATGGACTTGCCGGTATGGGCTTGAATACGCCCCAAAGTAAGCAAGCCGTTATTCGCCTGAACCGCTGAACTCGTGGCCCGTACCAGGGCTTGCTCGACCTCAGCAGTATGAACAGGGTCCCGGAAGCGGCTGAGCGCCTTCCAGAACGCGAAGCGCTGAGCAGTGATCCACCCGTAGGAAGGGCGCATGACGTCCAAGGCAAGCAGGGGACCCATCGCTGCATGGAGTGCCTGGATTTCGTTGTGACCCCCAGGATGCGGTGATTCGGCTGAGAGCCTGACCCGCCACTTCAGAGTGTCATCACCAACCTGATCCTCGAACAACATCCAACGGTCCTGCCAGGACTCGCCCGGCAACTGGCTCAAGTGACCGAGGATTCGCCTGATCCGTGATCGATGTCGTTCAACCCGCGGCCAATAGGGGCCGCAATCGACCAGGCGGCCGATGATGGTTTCAACGGGGGCCGTGTTCAGAGGACCTGGCGGGACCAGTTCAGGTGCAGGTAGGGCTTGCTCCTCTGGCGGCAACGGAGTGAGGTCATTCCAGCTTCGTCGAGCGGCGCGGGTCCCCTCGGGCGGCGCGGCTTTCACTGGTTCCCCCAGAGCACCCGCAACTCGTCAGGATCATAGGGTTGCCCGGCCGGTGATCTATCGCTGGAAGTAGGAGCTTTGGTGGCCATTTTGGTGCGGTAATGCTCGATGACGTCCTCCATGTGTGGGGCAGCATAAACCGTGGTCGTATTCAGTGACTGGTGCCCCAGCAGTTCCTGGACCTCGTGAAGGCCCATTCCTCCCTCGAGCGCCCGGATCGCGAACGTGTGCCGTAAATCGTGCAGGGTCCAGTTCGCTCCGAGTATGTCGTTGCAACGCTTCAGGACAGCCCGCATGGCGTCGTAGTTCAAAGGTCGTGGCTCGCCCCGCAACATGAGCCAAACTGGCTCGTCCGGACCAGCAACACCACCTTCGAGTTGATAGAGCCGAAGCCAGACGAAGGCATCAGGAGCGGCAGGCAACCACTGCAGTTGACCTCCCTTCCGATAAACCCCGATCAGCTGGTCCCCGACGTTAACGCGGTCCCCGGTCAGGCCGAGCAGTTCGCTGGCCCGTGCTCCGCTGCTGACGTAGAACGCCACCAAGGCACGGTCCCTGTTGGACCGCAAACGGCGAAAAAGCTCGTTGAACTTCCGGTCTGGGATTGACCGAGGCACCCGGTGTTGTTCACGCTGACGCAAGGGTTGCCGCCTCCCGATCATGAACTCCTGATCAGGGGCGTGGTGCGCATGAGCGCGCCCGCGGCGAAGATCAAAGGGATTCACGATGGGCCCACTGCCCACGCGAAGCTGATAGGCATAGAAAGCCTTGCAGACAGTCGTTGTGTGGTTGATCGTGGCGGGGGAGTAGCGCATCCCCAGGTGTTTCTTCCCGGTGACCAGGTTCCTGCTCCCCCGTCGCTGGGGATCGTTCCGGTTCCCCACAAACTTCTCTGCCTGACGGGCCCACAACACGAAATCGCGCGCTTCGACGGACGTGGCCCGGTCCCAGCTGACATCAACAGCCCATAAGAATCGAAGGAACCGTAGCAGCGACAAGGCATAGGTTCGAAGCGTTTGCGTCGAATAGTCTGTCGCCGCAAGTTCGAGCAGGTACTCCGTCCCTGGCCCGAACTCCTTCTCCAAGGCGTCAACAATGACGAATCCCGGGACTCCGGAACGGGAAACAACACGTCCAAGATCGCTGACGTCCAGGTCCTCTACGCGGCGGGGCGCAAAGTCAGACTCTGAGAAATTCATGAGCAAATCATGCGCCTCCCAGACATGGTTGGAACCCACGACACACACCGTGAACTGGAGACTTAGTCCGGTAAATACTCCTGCAGAGGAATCGCATCATCGCAGCGCTGGCCGGCGTGACCTGCGTCGTGGAAGCCCGCTGGCGCTCCGGTGCCCTGAACACCGCCCACCACGCCGAAACCATCGCCCGGCACGTCGCCGCCGTCCCCGGCAGCGTCCACAGCGCCAACTCCGCAGGATGCCACCGGCTACTGAAAGAAGGCGGCGCGGCGCTGGTCACCGACGCGGCCGAACTGACCGAACTGCTCGCCAGCTAACCCACAAAGGGTGGCCGGTCTTTCGGGGCCGGTCACCGCGGGCGGTCCGCCGCCCGTGGCCGGCTTTCGCGGATGGTTGCCGGCGGCGGACCGCCCATCCCGCAGCAACCAGGTGCCGGGCGGCGGCCGCCGGCGGCATCCCTGGGCAGCTGGCCGGGTGAGGTTATCCGTGGATCCCGGGGGGTGAAAGGCAGGCTCGCAGGGCTCGCCCTGGTTTCCGCTGCGCTGCAACTAGTTGAAGGGCGTCCGCTGCCGCGGCCGGCTGTTGGTGCTGCCGGCCCGTCGCAGAACTCCTGCCCGTCATCACCTGCTCTGTCTGCGACGCTATTGGCTGCTGTCCTGACGGATTGTACGTGCCCGCTCCGGCCCCTCTAGCCCCTGTCGTTCCTCCAGCGGCCTGCGGTGCAGGAAATGTCCCTGCGGCGCTCCTTCGTCGCTGATTTCCTCCGGGAATTTCCCACCCCTTGCCCTACGGGTAGACAGGCCTCCGTCGGCCACAGCTCCGCAAGCTTCGCCAGCAGCCAAAACAACGGGGGAGAGGGGACGCTGGCCGGTCACCACAGGCCGCCCCACCCACCAACCCTTTCGGCAAAAAAGGAGCAACACCATGAACGCAGCACCCACGCTCGAAATGCTCGACCCCGCCACCCTGACCGTGGACATCAACGTCCGTAAGGACGCAGCCCTGACCGCTGACTTCATCGCCAGCATCAAGGAACACGGCGTGATGGAACCGGTCATCGCCCACCGCAAGGACGACGGAATCGTGCACGTCCTGATGGGCCAGCGCCGCACCCGCGCCGCCGTCGAAGCAGAACGACCCCTGATCCCGGTGATGATCATCGAGTCCCCCGAGGAAGCAGAACGCATCGTGACCCAGGTGGTGGAGAACATCCAGCGCGCCGAACTGACCGAAGCCGACGAGGCCGACGCATACCACCAGCTGTCCCTGATCGGTGTATCCGCAGCCACGATCGCGAAAAAGACCGGACGCACCAAGACCACCGTCGAGTCCGCATTGAAGGCCAAGTCCTCCGACGCGGGAGCCGCCGCCCTCGGCAAAGGATGGACCATCGAAGAAGCGCTAATCATGGCTGAGTTTGAATCAGACGAAGAGGCCTCGGCCGAGCTCGAGTCGGTCATCAAGGACGAACCTGACCAGCTCCTGCACGTCGCCCAGCGCCTGCGAGACCGGCGCGAAAGCGCAGCCGCCCTCGCCGCGCTGATCGCCGAACTCGAAACCCAGGGCAAGACCATCGTGGAAGACGCTGGACACTACGCCGACGACGACAACCTCTACGTCACCGCCGCGAAGCGCGCAGACGGTGAGCCTGCCACCGAGGATGATGCCAACGCCGTCCTGATCACCACGGACTACCGGGGCCAGCACCGGACCCACTCCGTGATCGCGGGCTGGAAGGAGACAGGTTTTGAGCCGAAGTATGAACGCTACGACGGCGGCCGCCCCGCGCAGAAAGGACCGATGACCGAAGAGCAAAAGGCCGAGCGCAAAACCCTGATTGAAAACAACAAAGCGATGCTGTCCGCGCAGGTGGTCCGCCGTGAATTCGTGACCGGCCTGCTGGCGAAAAAGCAGGCGCCCAAGGGCTGGCAGTACTTCACCGTCCGCGCGATCACCCACCACCCGGAAACGGCCAGCGGCTACGACGGCGAGGTAGCCGCCAGAATGGTTGGTGCAAAGGTGGATGAAGCCAAGACCTGGGCGTGGAACCCGCTCCGGACCCATGTAGCCAAATCCACGGCCCGCCCCGAGTTTTCCCTGATCGCGCTCATCTGCGCGGGCTACGAAAAGACCATCGCCAAGGACTCGTGGCGTTCCCCCTCACAGACCCACCGGGACTACCTGAACCAACTGGTCCACTGGGGATACAAGCCATCAGTTGTTGAACTGCTGATCATCGACAGCGGTAAACCAGCAGAGGAAGAACTCGAGACGGCATAAGAACCCCTTGCCGGGCGGAACCCCACCGCCCGGCAAGGCATCCGCCGATCACCACGACAGGGCCGGGAACCTCCCAAAAATCGGGCGGTCCGCAGCCAGAGGCGAACCACAGCAACTGCTCACCAGCGGCGGACCGCCAATCCGCGCACCCCGCCACGCCCCTCACCAAAGTGCCGCGCATACCAGGGTGCAAGCTCGCGTGCTGCCGGCAGCTGCTCAGCGTCGAAAAAGGATGCCGTTGCTTGGTTACCAGGCATACCACCATGGGTGGGCTAGAGTGGATTGAAGATTTCCTTTTGCCGAAGGACAAAAAAGGACCGGATTGCTCCGGTCCTTTTTTGTGTCCAACAGCCTTTTTCGGGTGTCAGCTCCACGGATCTTGTGTCACCCAAGGCATGGATGTGGGGGTCACTGTTCGGCGAAGGATGAGCCGGTGTCCTGGTCGCTGCCCTGGTCCGACCCTGTGGAGCGCTTTGCCGTCCGCCGGCGCTTTGCAGCCGCCGGTTCGAGGCCAAGCTTTTTGAGTTCATCGGCGCTCCATCCGTCCCGCGTGGCTTGCACATAGGCGCGCTTGTCATCGCGCTCAGCCGCGACGAGCTGATCCCGCAAATCATCGATGCGCTGGCGGCTCTTCACCAGGGCGGTGACGGATTCAATGCGGGAGTCCAGCAGGGCGCGGGCTTGGTTGCGTGTCTGTTCAATGTCGAGGGTAGCCATAGGATCCAGCCTAACGATTACTCGGCGGCTGTCCGGCGCCTGACGCGCCCCTCGGCGCACAGCGATTCACGCGCCGCTTCCGTAACACCGGCCAGAACGCCGGCGTTACGGGGATCGCTGAACCAGTCCCGCAGATACTCCTCAGAGTAGCTGACGGTTCGTGCCGTGAACTGGAAGTATTCGGGGCCGATGCCCCGCCGCCGCCACTGTCGCAGTTGCGTCGATGAGACGCCGTATTGCCTGGCCACTGTGGTTGGTGAGATGAGAGCCAAAACTGTACCTTCCGCTATCCCTATGCCGCGTTCCTTTCGGCACGCTTGCCGAAACTTGGCCGGTGAAGGAATTGGCCAGTCGGAGTGGCCGGACCGTGGAATACCGGAGCGGAGCGAGGATATGCCGCGAAAGCCGGCCGTGGAGACTTGCCAAGGAAGGACCGGGCAGTAGCCTCACCAGCCGAAACGGAACGACGCAGTCGTTGTGAACAAGTCAGACGCGAAGCGTCCTGCAGGGCAGTACCGAGCAATCACCAAAGCGCCAAATAAGGGCGCAGCTGAATTTCCGGAGCAAGCTAGATGGTTATGTGCCATAACCCGCGTGTCGATCCACAGCCTGCGGGCGCTGATCGGCGACACTGAGGTGTCGGCCCGGAAATTCCGGGGCGCTGCGCTGGGCATGTGGGGGAGGGGCACGGGATGAGCGAAGAGCCGAAGTCTCCCCGCCGGTTCGCCCGCCGCCGCCGCGCGAACATTGACGGTGACACCCAGTACGTGCGCGTGTCGATGTCGGAGTTCGAACGGGCGCAGCTGAAGGTCCTGGAAGAACGGACCGGGCGCAGCCCATCGGAGATCCTTGTCAGCGCGGCCCTGTACGCGGAAAACTCCGAGTCGCTGGCTGAACGCCGGGCGATTGCGGTGGAATTCATGGCCGCACGCCGCTACCTTGCAGCCCTGTCGAACAACGTCAACCAGCTGGCCCGGCACGCCAACGCCACCGACGAGTTCCCGGAAGCTGCCCGCACCGTGTTGACCCGTGTCCGGGCCGTCGGCGACCGGCTCAATACGATGCTGGATTCGATGGTGCGCTGATGATTCCCAACATCACCAAAGGCACCCGCATGCACGGGCTCATCGCCTATCTTGCCGGTCCCGGGAGGGCGAACGAGCACACCGACCCGCACCTGGTCGCAGGTTCACCGTCGATCATGGCATGGCACAACGATGACGAACTGAACGCCGACGCCGCCGGGGCCATTGCCAAGGAACTTGACCGCGCCCGTAGCGTCCTGGGTGTCGAGATTCCCGGCGGACACGTCTGGCACTGCTCACTGTCACTGCGTGCCGAAGAAGGCGACCTCACCGACGAGAAATGGGCGGCCATCGCCCAGGACTTCATGGACGACATGGGGTTCACCGAAGCCAGCGGCCGTGCACCGGCACAATGGGTAGCCATCCGTCACGGCCACAGCAAAGCCGGGAACGACCACATTCACATCGCAGCGTCCATGGTCCGCGAGGACGGCACCAAATGGAGCAGCTGGCGGGACTTCCCACGCGCACAGCAAGTAGCCCGCGCGCTCGAGAAAAAGTACGGCCTGGAAGAACTCTCACCCACGCATTCCACCCGCGGTCTGCGTCCCGGTGAACGCGAAGCCTCCGCACGGCGCGGCGCACCCGAACCGGAACGCCGGTCCTTGGAACGCAAGGTCCGTGCCTGCGCGACCGCGGCCCAGGACGAGGCAGAATTCGTCCGCCGTGTCCGCCGTACCGGTGCCTTGGTCCGGCCACGGTACGCGTCCGGACGCGACGACGTCGTGGTCGGCTACAGCGTGGCCGAACGTCCCCCCAAAGGTGGCCGGCCGGTCTGGTTCGGCGGCGGCCACCTCGCCAAAGACCTCGCGCTGCCCAAGCTCCGCACCGAATGGCAGGACACCCCGCAAGGGGCGACCGAAGCCGTCGCCGAATGGCAGGCAGCAGCCCGTGGACGCCGCCCGGTCACCACCGGCCGTGAAGCCCACGAACCGGACCCCCAAATGTGGGAGCAGTACAGCGACGAAGTCGCCCGTCTCCGCGAAACCCTGCGCTCCGTTCCGCTGGACGATCACGCGACTTGGGCGCACGTAGCCCGCGAAACGTCGGGTGCGTTTGCTGCCTGGTCGACAGCCACCGAACCAACGCCAGGACCACTCGCAGCAGCAGCCGACGAGCTGTCCAAGACAGCACAACTGCGGCGCTACCCCGTCCGTCCCATCCGCAGCGCAGGACCATCTGCCCGCGGAGCCTCGCTCATGCTCATGGCAGCCACTATGGGCGGGGCCGGAACCGCCGCGCAGGCGATCATGCTGCGCCAGCTGCTCAACGTCGCCAAGGCCGTCCACGACATGCACAAGGCATCAAATGATCTGCGCCGAGCACGCCAGATCAGCTACATGGTGAAGCACCACCTGAGTCACGTCGCGGCCGCACTACCCAGCGTCCCAGCGACAACGCCCACAGCGGATAGCGAAGCGATCGCCGCGGTACGCGCGAGTGCAGCCGGCCAGGTTGCCGGTCGGTCCGCGGGCTCCGTGCTGCCGCCGAAATACGTGCAGGCACGCACCCACGCGGACACCCGAAACGGGAGTGCCCGCCCGGACATTGAGAGATAACACCAAGGAGGGGAACCATGAGCGAATCTGATGGCATTGATGAGGCTCTTGAGGGAATGTCGCGCGTTGCGCTGACTGTCGCCGGCCGGCTCGGTGAGCAGCTTGCCAGGCTACACGAGCAAGAGATGCGCCGCGCCCAAGCTGCCGAGGAACAACAAGCCCGCGAGCTGCAGGCCCGGTTCGATGCGGAGCGTGCGGCTGCCCGTGCACAGCTCGCTCCGGTCATGGATAACCGGTGGTGGGACACGGCCACCGGCCGTGACGTCGAAAGGGTCCATGAGGCGGCCATCGCGTGGAAGGACCATGACCCGGCGGCGCGCGACGCGGCCGAGGTGATCCGTGACCAGGTGCAGCGCCGCTACGGTTTGGACGTGGACAACCTCGGTGCCAATGAAGCAACTGTGGCGGAGGCTCTGGCTAAAGCTGAACGGCACCGCGAACAAGCGGAACAGGAACGCCGTTCCGGCCGTGATGAGAACGCCCAGGCTGTGCAGCTGCTGGCCGAGGCCAACCGGGAAGACCGGGACCGTGAACGAGACGTCACCGAAGAGAACCAACGGCCGGAAGCGTTGCGCGAAGAGGCCGGCATCAAATACGACTCAGCTGAACGTCGTCAGGAATTCGCCGCAAGCTTGGACGGCGTAGCCGACCGCGAAGCCGTACAGGCACGACTCAGCGCCGACCAAGACCAGGGCACCCCGCCCACCGCGGCTGTCGCCAAGACTCCAGGCCGCAGCCCAAAGGCTCGTAAGACGCGTGGAGCCAACGGTCAGACAAAGCTTCTACAAAGAGGCGTTAGCCGATAAATGTGGAGCTGAACTCTAGAGTCAGCCTCATCCCGGTCTCGTCTAACCGTGGAGCCTCGTGGACCCTGCGCGAAACAATCGGTACCGAGGCACAGTCGAGCCCTGCCTGGGTGAGTCGGATGCACGACCGCAGTCGCCCCGCATCGTCGGCGAAAGCTGCAGCCAAGAACCAGGTCCCGACGGCGGCACCCGCGGCGACCGGTGGGTTACTTTTTGGGAGCGGCTGGTGCGGAACCAGGCTTCATCGTCTGCGGTTGCACCGAGATGCTGGCTGGCTTTTGCCCCTCCGATAGCTTGGTGGTCCTGCCGCTGCCGCTAGAGCCGGGGTTGTTAGATTTGTTTTCAGCCATTTCATGCTCCTTGTCGTTGTCGTTGCCCCATTATCGCGGCCGGGATCCTCCTTAAGGAGTCAACGTGCCCACAGAACCCATAGCTGCATTGCTCTATGTCTGTCTTCTGCTGCCGGGGATCGCGTTCATCTGGCGGTACGAGGGACATGGCTCCGTGGTCAAGCGTTCTGCGTTCCGTGAGACGGCGGCAGTGGTTATTGCCAGCGCGGCGTCGATCGTGGCAGTTTTCATCATTCACTATGTGCTGGCCTTCTTTTTTGAGCCGGTCCGAAGCACATTGCGGCAATTCTTCATAGATCCAGGTGAGCTCTTCCGACACGACTCCCAGCTGTTTTTCGGCATCATCCTTGTAGACCTTGCGTTGGCGGTGTCGTTCGGCGCCTTTTTTGGAAGCGCAAGCGCTTCGCGGCTGCTGAAGTGGTGTTGGGCACGGTGGCTAAAGCTAAGGAAGAAAGAACCGGCGGCCATCGAGCGAGGTCAGTCAGCCTGGAACACGGCCTTCGAAATGTTTCCAGACCACAAAGTCATAGTGGGAGTCCAATTGAGAAGCGGCGCGTGGCTCCAAGGTGCTTTGAAGTCCTTTAGCAGAACGGGCGACGAAACTCCGGACAGGGCTTTCACACTAACCGGTGAAATCTGGTACCGCAGAGCCGACGGAGAAGACATCCATAGGCTGGAATCGCACGGACTTGTCGTTATTCAGGCGCCGGAGGTTGACTACCTGACCGTGGGCTACGAAGAGCCCGAAGCCACAAGCTAAGGGGCGTGAAACTCAGGCGTACGGCTGCCCAATCGACGTGGACCATCCGTCCACGGTGGGGCATCGATTTGCCGCTTACGAAGGAAGCCTGTCAGTCAACACCTAGTCGGCTTCGCCCAGCTCGACGCCTCTAGTTGTCCGTGAGGCATGTCGGAGGTGCGTACTACAGTTGTTGGGGACACGTCATGAACGCCTGTGCTGTCAGGCCCTAGTCAGCGTCCTTCCAGCTGAACCGAACCACTCTAGGAGCGCAGATGGCTAAGTCCGTTTTCTACAGCTTTCACTATGACCAGGATCATTGGCGGGTGCAACAGATCATCAACATGGGCGCCGTGGAAGGGCAGCAAATCCTCAACGCGCAGAAGTGGGAGGAAGTTAAGCGTCAGGGCGATGCGGCGATCAAGAAATGGATACACGAACAGATGGCTTACAAGTCAGCTGTTGTTGTACTTATCGGCGCCGAGACGGCAAACCGGCCGTGGGTGCAGCACGAAATTGCCCATGCTTGGGACAACCGTAAACCGCTAGTAGGCGTTCGAATCCACGGGCTGCTGGACAGTAATGGGTATGCAGCGGCGCAGGGTGCTAACCCATTCTCGAAGGTGGGCCTCGAAGGTGGAGGCACCGTCGGAGATTACGTACCTGTCTATACGCCGTCCGGCTTTAACAGTCAGATGGTTTATGCCGACGTTAAGAGAAACATCGCTGGTTGGGCCGCTAATGCATACAAGCGAAGCTGACTGCCCATTCTGCGAGATCGTGCTGCAGACGGAAGATCCCGAAGCAAGGGAGCTATACCGGGACGACCATGTGGTGGCGTTTTTTCCGCTTGAACCTGCGACTCTCGGCCATACGCTCGTTGTCCCGCGTCAGCACATTCCTGACATTTGGACGTTGGATGAAGATACCGCTGTGCAACTCGCCCGCGTGACCGTCCGATTGGCAAACTTGATGCGTAATGCACTCCAGCCGGAAGGCCTAAATGTGATCCAGTCCAACGGACGAGTGGCGACCCAAACGGTCCCGCACTTGCACGTGCACTTGGTGCCGCGATGGACGGGGGACCCGATGGGCCACATTTGGCCGAGGGAGACGAACTACTCCGAGAACCAGAAGGACTCTGCGTTGGAGAAGCTGCGTGCCGCTTGCCAAGAGGGGATGGCATCGTGAGCTTCCCCGACAGCCTGTCGGCTGGGGGTGATCAGATTTCGCCAGATGACCGTCGTAAGCATCTGGACTTCATCCAGGCAACCATTACAAGAATGTCGGCAGCAGCCACCACAACAAAGAGTTGGATGTTGCCGGTTGTAAGCGCAACCTATGGGTACGCATTAGTCCAAAAGGCAACGTCCGTTGCGGTGCTTGGAATCGCGACGGTTTTCCTCTTCGCGTATCTCGACGCGAACTACCTACGCCAGGAGAAGCGCTTTCGGAGGCTCTACATGGCCGTCGCCGAGGGCAAGGACAGAATTGCCGTCTTTTCCCTCAACCCTGACGACGCCACACAGCCTGAGAACGGCAAGTCGTCGGAGGAATGGGCGAAGTGGATGCCGCGCTGGATCAATCGACTGGTGCCGGGCCCCGCCGTCTGGACTTCGTGGTCGATCGGACCGTTCTATGCAGCGCTACTCGTTGCCGGCATTGTCGTGGCGGTCAGAACAGGCTGAGTACGTTTAGCGGCGGGCCGGCCTCACTGCGATTTGGAACTCCATTGGGTCTGTATTTATTTGTCTTCGGCTCGGTCGGCCGCAGCGGCGGACAAAGTTTCCCAGCGTTTTTGGGCCCCTTGCCGGCTGATCCCGAATGCTCGTCCGATCTTGTCCCAAGAGACGCCCGCCGCCCTTGCGTCTGCGACGGCGTCTTCGAGCTGGGCTTCGAGGTCCTTCAGGTTCCGGCTCAGGGTGCGGATGGTGTGCAGCGACAGGTCCGGGGCGACATGCCGGTGCCACACGTCCAGGAACAGCGGCTCCAGGTCCTCCCGGTCGCTTATGTCAGCGGCGCTGGCCGGGGGTCCGGCATAAATGTGCCCGGTGGCGAGGTCCTCGTCGGAAGGGTCCCAGACCCGTGTCCACAACGGGTCCAGGATGACGTGTTCCCGGAACGGAACGCAGCTGCAGGCGACCCGCCAGCCGACCACCTGCGACGGCGGCCGCCATGCGTCACTGCCCGGCTCATTCTCACTCGCGACCGGCCGGCCGTCGGGCGTCATCAGGTTTATCTCCATGTACCTGCCACCGGAGCCGTACATACCGTCCGCGAAGACACAGACCACATAGCCTTCATGCTCGCTTCCCTCGGTAAACCAGCCCATCGTGCTTCCCCTCATCGACCGTGAATTGCTACAGTGACAGTATGAGCGCTAGCAACTCTGGTTGACAATTGGGGAAGCCACGGCAACCTTAGTTGACATAAGGTACGATATCGGCCTTTCAAAACGGGCGGGGGAGCCGTAAAAGAGGCACTTTCCTGCCCGTTTTTCGTGGAGTTTCCCGGCGCAAGTCCCAGCGTCAGAACAATTTAGCCAGCGTCCGGTTCACGTCGGCAATGTCCAGAAAGGCCGGGTCAAAAGGCTCAGTGGAGCCGGTCATATCGGCCACCCAGGCAGAGTACTCGTCATGGTCAGGATGAGACGCGTCGGCCAAGGCGTCCATAATCTCTTCGTACCCGGGCAATCCTCCAAAGTCCTCCAACGGGCCGCGTCGGGCGCCGGCGACCAGCCGGGCCGGCGGCGCGCCTTCGTCGGCCGGCCTTTGGGATACCAGCTCGAGCCGGTGAAGCCAGCTGTCACCAAAGTCGTACTCGTAAAAGGCCACTCCGGAGCCCACCGCGAACAGCTGCTCCAGGGAACAATCCTTCTCGGGCTTGTCCGACGGTTCTTCGCAGTCTTGCCGTGGAAGCCACTGCGAGGCTTCCGGAACCTCTCCGTCGACTGGGCGCAGCGGCGCAAACGGATCACTCGATGTAAATCTGTGCAGGTGCGCGTCCTCCCAATCAAACGCCGCCTGGAGCACCCGATGGACCTGATCCAGCGTCAGCGTGCTTCGGATCTCGAGCTGGCGCCAGATCTCCGGGTCGCTGTCGACGAGCTCCACACGGACCTCCAGGAATGCGTCCTGTCCCGACCCAATGCCAGCCTCAGATTTGCCCATGTGGCCCATTCTTACAGGCGCCACAGCCTCCTACTATGACGGGGCGGCTTCTCCCCTATCGAAGTTGTAGCTTGACGAAATCTTTATTATCGGCGTTTCAACTGAGCGCTCGTTAGATGCGAGATTCGCGCGTCCATTAGGTGTAGCGGAGCGACCCGTGAAATCCATTTGCCCGGTAATCCTGCTGGTGGTTTAGAGCGAGAATGGCTTGGCGTATTCGCGCAGGCGACAGCGTGGGATGGTCCAGGTTTTTGTCGATTTGTTTGCGTAAGTGCTGGACGAATCGCGATTGCAGGTTTTAGGCTGTTGCCGTCTCGAATGCATCAGTACTGGGGGTGGTACGCATGGGTGAATCTCGTTCACCGTGGCGTGCCCTGCGGCCGGTGTTGCTGGCTGGAGCCGCTGCGTTCACCTGGCTGACATTTTCTTCTCCGGCGGCATCTGCCGATGCGCTGCCGGACACTTCGTCGCTGGTGGGATCCGTGACCAGTTCTGTGCAATCGGTGGCCGAAAAAGTGGTCCCGGCCGCACCCGCGCCGACCAAAGCTCCGGCTGCACCGCCATCCGTCGGCCTGGTGCATCCGGTGGTGAACCAACTCTCCGCAACTGCTGATGACTTGGTCTCGTCCGTTCCGGTGATCAACCAGGTGGTCCCTGCCGGCACAGTGTCAGAAGTGACAGCTCCGGTTGCCCGCATTGCTGACGGTGCAACCACGGCCGTCGTGGAAACCGTCGTGCCACCGGTCACCGAAACGCTTCCAGTGCTCGAACCGGTGCTGCAGCCTGTTGCCGATGTTGTGACCGGGTCCGCTCCCCTGCCTATTGATGTCCCGGAACTGCCCCTGGCGGCAGCCCCGGAACACTCAGAACCCGCCCTTCCCTCGGTGCCGGCAGAGACGGGCAGCGCCGAAGCTGCGGCTGCCGATCAAGCCGTGACAGGCCCTGCAGCAGTGATTCCAAGTGCGCCGGAGCCCGCAACATCCGGCACGCTCGAAGCCACTCCCGCCGCCGCGGGCCCGGCTGCCCTTGCGGGCACGTCGGTCTTCCCGACTTTGGCCCATGAGCGGCCATCCCTCGGCAGCGACCAGCCCGGAACCGCTGACCCCGCCTACCCTGCCCAGGCCCCGGCTGCGCCCGGTTCCGGCGCAGGCAGCGGCGGCTCCTCGGGCGGCTCTCCCAGCTCGGCTGCGTGGCTGAGCGCTTTCGATCTTGACCATGCAGTTGCCGGCACTGTCCTTGCCGGCGGGGCCTCTGAGCACGCTCCTGCACCGGTGTCGTTCGACCCCGGTTCCTCTCCTGACTAGTTGAGCCCCACCCTGCCGACCCAGGCAGCACGTGGCCATTCGGGCAGCTGACCAGCGCCCTCATCTCAACTTTTTTCAGGAGAAAATCACCATGAGTTCCAACCTTCGCAGGGGGCTGCTTGGCACCCTCTTTGCCGGCGGGCTTCTAGCCCTCGGCTGCAGCGCGGCAAACGCCGCGGATACGACCAGCGGATCGGATCTTTCCGCTTCCGCCCTCATCTCGGCGGCGGCGTCCGCTGATACGACGTCGTTGGGCCTGCTGGGTGACCCAACGCCGTCCGACTCAACGAACGTCGCCGCCGTAGTGGACGTAAACCTCGGGCTCGGCAACGTGACCGGAGCCGAGGCTGACGGCACCATCGCCGATGTCGCAGCAGCGGCCGACATCAACCTCGGCAACGTCACCGGAACCGGAGCCAACGGAACCATCGCCGATCTTGCCGCAGTTGCGAACGTCAACCTGGGGCTCAGTGACCTGGGCACCAACGGCACCGACGCGGGAACCGCAGACGTAGCCGTTGACGCAGCCGCAGCCCTCGGCGTCGGCAACATCACCGGAACCGGCACCGACGGCACCATCGCCGATGTTGCCGCAGTTGCGGACATCAACCTCGGGCTCGGCGACCTGGGCACCAACAGCACCGACTCGGGAACCGCAGACGTAGGCGTTGACGCAGCCGCAGCCCTCGGCGTCGGCAACATCACCGGAACCGACGGCACCGCCGCGGACGTTGCGGCAGTTGCGGACGTCAACCTCGGACTCGGCGACCTGGGCACGAGCGGCACCGACACGGTGGACGCTGCCGTGGATGCCGACGTCGCGCTGGGCCTGGGGAATGTCACCGGTTCGAACGGACCCAGCGACGGACTGGGTGCCGCCGTTGACGCAGCCCTCGGCCTGGGCGACCTCGGAACCAACGGCACCAACGCAGTCGACGCAGCAGTTGACACCGATGTAGCGCTCGGCCTGGGTGACGTTGCCGGCACCGACGGGACCACCGGCGGACTCGACGCAGCAGTGGACGCCAACGTGGCACTCGGACTCGGAAATGTCACCGGCACCGACGGCACCACCGGCGGTAACGGGAGCCTGGACGCTGGTGTGGATCTGGGGATTGACCTCGGTATCGGGCTGATCGGTGGCGGCAACGGCACCGAAACCCCTGGCACCGGGACTCCCGGCGATGGAAACACCGGCGGAGTTGGCACTGTCGATCCCGGCACCAGCAACCCAGGCAACGACACCGACAATGGCGCCGGCACCGGAGACGGTACCGGCAACGGCACCGCGGGCACGGACAACGGCAGTGGCACAATCAGCACCGGAAGCTTCCCGGTAGCTGCCGCCGGATCCACTGCTGTAGGCGGCGCGATTCCGGCGGTCTCCACTCCCCGTAACACCCCTACGCAGAACGGCGCCGCTGCACTCGCGAACACCGGTGTTGACGCCTCACTGGTCCCGCTCGCCCTGCTGATGCTGGTGGCCGGCCTGCTGATGCTCCGCAAGCGCAAGGTCTCCTAGCCACCTAGAACGCATCCGAAACGCCTGTGCATTGAGCTGAAGCGGCTGCAAACCAGCAGGCTGAGGAGAAGGAGGCGAAACATAGGAAACCGTAAACAGAAACCGGAGAACATGTCTTCAGCACACATGTCCTTGTGACCGGTGGTCCGGTGGCGAAACACTCGCCGCCGGACCGCCGGTGTGCCCGCATCCTCATTCGATGCCCTTAGACGGTGCCAAGTTACTGCCTACATTCCGTCCAGAGTGTCCTCGCTACCACCATCTCTGAACTCTCTCCCCGAGCTTGACGGAATCACGGCTATCGAGCGTGGAACACTTGTTGATTTTGGGAGTACGAATGTCCCGCTAGACGACGGGGGACGTGCCGCCGGTGCCGCTGCTGCGCCAATGCAAGGCTGAGGACGCTGCGCAAGCGGTCCTTGCCCCCGCGCGGGCATTTGCGGCGTCAGGCTGAAGCGTGTGGTTTATCGACTAGGTCGATGCTTCCGGGCAACGGGGTATGGCGAAACGAGTTCCGTCCCCGGCGCTCGGGCGGCTGCTGGATGCTACTGGCTCCCCTATCAATACAATGGCGGGATGGTGATGGAGCCGTGATCAACTTTGAAAACCAGCCCTGGCCGGATCCGATTGAGGGGTTGGTCCTCGATCTGGACGGAACAATTTACCGCGGTGATGTCCCCATTGAGAGCGCGATCCAGGCGCTGCATCAGTTCCGCACCAGTGCGGTCCCTACGGTGTTCATGACAAACAACTCCACAAAATCGCGTGCCGACTTCGCCGCGAAGCTGACCAGGATGGGCTTCGCCGCCGACCCCGAGCAGATCGTCAACACTGCCTATGCCACGGCACGCTACCTCGTGGAAAACTACGAGCAGGGCCTAATCGTCTACGTAGTGGGAGCGCCCGCACTTTCGCGTGAAATTGAGGAAACGGGATTCGTCCTCTCAAGCCACAAGCCGGACATCGTTGTTATCGGGCTCGACCGTGAACTGACCTACGTGAAACTTCGCACGGCCGTACGAGCGATTCTTGCTGGTGCTCACTTCATCGCTACGAATCCAGACAGGCTGATCCCTGAAGGCGGAGAACTGGATCCGGGCGCGGGCACCTTGGTCGCGGCAGTCGAAGCCGCCACGCGACACCTCACCACGCCCGAAGTGATTGGGAAGCCCGAGTCACACATGCCCCGGATTGCTCTGGAAATGCTCGGGAGCCGCCCCGACCGCACAGTTGCTGTCGGCGACCAAATTCTTACAGACGTCGCGGCAGCTCAACGAGCCGGTATGTTCGGGGTCTTGGTCGAGACAGGGGTTCCTATCCACGCGTTCGAGGACGTGATTCCCAGCCGGGTGATTTCGAGTCTCCTCGAGATACCCGTCGGAAACCCATTCCGGCCCTAGGCAGCATGCCCCGGAGCTTCGGGTGGGGCAGTAGCAGCACCGTCCGTTGCGGGCCCTTATCCCGCATAATTTACAGCCCGCCTTCCGGGGCCGTTCACGAAAGGTTGACCATGGAAGCTCATCCCAATCGTCCCAGACCCATCGTTGGGCAAACCGCTCATCTGTCGCGCAAAGTCACCCACGAGGACATCTCGTTGTTCACCCAGATCAGCGGTGACCGCAACCCCCTACACTACGATCTCCGGGCTGCCCAGACCTCACGGTTTGGCGAGATTATTGTCCAAGGTGGTGTAACTAGTGCCATCCTGAACGCCGTCGTGGCTGAGGAGCTGCCGGGACCCGGATCCGTCTTCCTGAGCGTGAACTGGAACTTCATGGCTCCTGTTCGTCCTGGTGACGTTATTACCGGGCACGTCGAGGTAACTGAAGTACGTGCAGACAAGCCTGTTACGACGTTACGTACGTGGGTGGTTCGTGATGACGGAACAGTTGTTCTCGAGGGCACAGCTACTTGTTACACAATGGAGCTTGGCGGACCGCCGGACTAGGGCTTTTTGTTCTTGAAGGCCCCGGAAAGACACATGTGCAGGTATCACCACGTTCTGTGGGTCTGTGTGTCCTTTAGGCCTCCTGGAGGGACGCCAAGGTTGTAAGAGTTGAGGTGAGAGCGTCGGCCAGTTCCTTCCCCTTGGCTACAAAATGCCGGGAAAACTGGTTGCGATGTTCTTCATGCTCGTGGAAATGGTGAGGAGTTAGGACTCCGGAGAAAACTGGTACGTCAGTTTCCAATTGCACTCTCATAAGGGCGTCCACGACGCTTTGTGCGACAAATTCGTGGCGATAAATGCCCCCGTCAACCACGAGGGCAGAGGTGGCGATTCCGTCGTAATGACCGGATACTGCGAGGCGTCGGACGAGTAGCGGGATTTCGAAGGCGCCAGGCACTTGGTGGACATCCACGTTGGTAATGCCGGATTCTTTCAACCGTGCCTGAAAGCTTTCCACGGCACGATCAACGATGTCTGCATGCCATTGGGCGCTTACAACCGCTACGCGGACGGAGGACATAGCCTTAGGAGACAAGTGAAATGCCTTTCTTTTGGAGCTCACCGGAATGCTTGCTGCTTCCGCCCGGTGGTCTCGCCTCGGAGCTGGTTATTCGTCAGGGGAACGGCGGCTTGTAGAACTTCAACTAGGGAGTCCGAACTGGCCGCCAGGAGTCCCTGCCGGCCAGTTCAGAGTACTGCCATGACGCTGGTGGTGATGTAACTCTTCGGAATATCGGAGGGTGCCGATTGGTCAGAAGATGCGGGCAGCGATCTCAGCCGGGGCTGCCAGCAGTTCCTTGATCTCGTCGTCGAGCTTCACGAGAGTCAGGGACATTCCAATCATGTCCAGCGCGGTGCAGTATTCGCCTACATAGCTCCGGCTTACCGTGATGCCTTTTTCGGCAAGACGCGTGTGTGCGCTGCCGTTCAGAATGTAGAGCTCGCTGATGGGCGTGCCGCCCAGTCCGTTGACCATGAGGGCCACTTCGTCACCGTCTGCGAATGGCAGGTCGGGGACAATTGCGTTGAGCAGCTCGTCCACAATCTCGTCGGCCGTGGCGATTTTGACGCGGCGGCGGCCTGGCTCGCCATGGATTCCAACGCCGATTTCCATTTCGTCGTCGGCCATCTCGAACAGCGGGGCACCCTTCGCGGGAGGCGTGCACGCGCTCAGTGCAACGCCCATCGTACGGGTTGCGGCGTTCACCTTCTCGCCGATACGTACGACCTCGTCCAGGTCGGCGCCGGCTTCGGCGGCAGCCCCGACTGCTTTCATGACGAAGAAGTTGCCGGCCACTCCTCGGCGACCAATGGTGTAAAGCGAGTCTTCGACCGCGACGTCGTCGTTGATAAAGAGGGTGCGCACATTGATGCCCTCAGCCGCGGCGAATTCGGCGGCCATCTCGAAGGCCATCTTGTCTCCGGTGTAGTTGTTCACCAGGAGGAGCACGCCTTTGTCGCTGGCGAGGCGGCGGGTGGCCTCTACGACGTAATCCGCTGGCGGCGCAGCGAAGATATCGCCGGGGCAGGCGCCGTCGAGCATGCCCTTGCCGACCGCCATGACGTGCGCCGGTTCATGTCCCGAGCCGGATCCCTGAATGATAGAGACTTTGTCCTGCCGTGGAGCGTCGGAGCGCATGATGAGGTTGTACTCCGGGACGTACGTCAAGGTCTCCGGGTTGGCCAGAGCGATGCCCTTGAGCATCTCGGGGACGAACGCTTTGGGGTCGTTAATGAACTTTTTCATTGCCGTCTTTCTCTGAATCGTTGTCGTTGATCCTGCGCTTGAATTCGTCACCGGGTACCCGCAATCCGCTCAGCCAGTACCGCCATTGCGATCGCTCCGGGGTCAGGTGAGCCGACGCTGCGCTCACCCGTGTAGGACGCGCGGCCGCGGCGGGCTGTCAGCGTGCTCGTGCGCTCAGCAGCATCACGGGCGACGACTGCAGCACTCTTGGCGATGGCTTTGGGGTCAGATCCTGCCCTGACTCCGGCCTCGATAGCATCAGTGAGGGGTACGAGCGCGTCAAGCAGGGTCTTGTCTCCCAGGCTGGCGCCGCCGCGGGCCATGATGCCCTCGGTCGCGGCCCGGAGCATGGCAACGACGTCGGCACCTTCGAGCTGCTGCTTGCCGCGGGCGACGGAGGACGCGCGAAGGAATGCGGTTCCCCAAATCGGGCCTGAGCTTCCTCCGATCCTGCTGCTCATCGTTAGGGCCACGCCGCCCAGGAAAGAGCCGAGGTCGGATCGGTCGTAGCCCTCCCAGGATTCGAGCACGATCTCGAAGCCGCGGGCAAGGGAATAGCCGAAGTCGCCGTCGCCGGCGACCGCGTCGAGATCGCAGAAGTACGTCTCGTTTTCAACACAGGTCTGCGCGATCGTCTTCACGACGTCTTCGAGACGAATTGTGCCTTCTGTAACGGAGGCGGTGTCGTTTTGCATTTCAAGGCTCCTTAGGAAATCAAGAGAAGGTTGGGATGGACGTTGCATTTAGGAGGTCAAGAAGATTCTTCAACGACACTTCGCCGTCGACGCCGACGGCGTGCGGGTCGGAGACCACGGCCACGGGATGGTCCGGCAGCTGGCCGAGCGAGTCGACAACCAGCGCCGCCCCCGTGAAATCTTCATTGATGGTGTAGCTGCTGCGGGTGACAACGGTGGTCAGGCCGGCAGCGAGGGCGGCCCTAAGGCCGTTAGCGCTGTCCTCGACCACTACTGCCTGAGTGGGCTGGATGCCGAGTTCCCTAATGGCAAGGTGATAGATGTCGGGCGCGGGCTTTTTGTGTTCGACCATGTCGCCTGCAAAGACTGAGAACTGCCTGGCCAGATCGGTTCCAACGACATGTTCGAGGACTGCCCGGACCGATTCCTCGGCTGAGGTTGATGCCACTGCGAGTTGCCAGCCCGCGTCAGCGGCCTCGGCCGAGATCCGGGCGATTCCAGGGCGTGGGGGCAGCTCTCCGGCGCGTACCATCGCCGTGTAGCGGGCAGTCTTTTCGCGGTGCCACTGTGCGATCAGGTCGTGCTGGGCCTCCCGGTCCTCGGGAAGGCCTGCCTTCGCGATGAATTCGGGTGTGAGCAGTTTGCCGAGCCGCTCCTTGCCGCCGCCGATGGCCAGCATTTGGGCGTAGTCTTCCTGAGACCAGTGCACCGGCAGTCCGAAGTGCTCGAAAGTCGCGTTGAATGCCGGCAAGTGGCCATCACGCTCGGTGTCGGAGAGGACGCCGTCGCAGTCGAAAATCAGGGCATCGCTCATCGGGAACCTACTGCCTCGTTGGCGTGCTGTGCGCGGCCAGCCGCACCGAACTGCTCGATGTGTTCCACAATTTCGTTCCGGACGGCCGCCGAGACATCCCGGAACAGGCTCGGTGGATCCCACCGGTCGTTGAGACGGGCGCCGTCAAGGTGCTTAGCGGCTGCCTGCATGTAGGAATGCTTGACGGCTGTGGAGATGTTGATCTTTGACACGCCCGCGTCGATGAACAGCTTGAAGTCTGCTGCGGAGAGGCCGGTGCCGCCGTGGAGGACGATCGGCCTGTCGACGAGGGCGGCGAGCTCGCGCACGCGACTTGGCAGAAGCTTCGGGGGGGTCTTAAACGCCCCGTGACTGGTGCCCACCTGGGGTGCAAGCATGTCAGCGCCGGTACTCTTAGCGGCCGCCGCGAGTTGCTCGACGGTGTAAGAGTGCAGTGCGGTGTCGGAACCGACGCCGTCCTCAACGCCCAAGATGTTTTCAATCTCGGACTCCACGTCCACGCCGGCAGCGTGGGCCTGGGCGACAACCTCGGTAGTTTCCCTGACGGCGGACTCAAAGTCGCGGTCGGAAGCGTCGAAAAGAACCGAGGACCAGCCCGCGGCCACGACCTCGTCAATGACGGTCCGGTCCGGACAGTGGTCCAGATGCAGTGCCACGGGCACGGTGACATCTTTCGTCACGGCTTCGAATGTCGCGCTGAGAAGCCGTGTGCCGGCGGTGCGCACCGTTTTGACCGACACCTGCACAATAAGCGGGGCAGAGCAGGCCTGGGCGGCCTCGACTACGGCCCGCATGCTGACTTCATCGAAGACGTTGACCGCCGGCACGGCGTATCCGTGATCGCGTGCGGTTCTGGTCAGTGTTGCTGTCGAAACGAGCATCCTCGTCCTTACCTTTCAGTGGTTCCTTCCAAGTTGCCCGCGTCGGATTACTGTGACGCGCACCATAAAACCTGAAACTAACGTAGACGATACAAGTATGTACCGCGCTATACAACACCGCGGCGGGCTATAATCGGCTAGGAGGTGCCAATATGACTGATGTGCTTGAGCGTGACTCTTCTGTCCCGCTGTACCTGCAACTTGAAGAGATCCTGCTGGCCAAGATCACGAGTGGCGAGTGGGCGCCCGACCAGCGGATCCCCTCCGAGAACGAGTTGAACAGGATTTACGGACTGAGCAGGATGACGGTCCGGGGCGTGCTCAACAAGCTCACTGCCGATGGGCTGCTGATCCGTGTCGCGGGCAAAGGCACGTACGTAGCCCCGCGGAAGATCAGCGCAGTGTCGCCGGCCTATAAGGGCATCCGGGAGCAACTCGAGGCCCTCGGCTACCACACCTCGACACAGCTTGTCTCGCTTGACCTGGCTGCTCCGCCCGCCAGAGTGCGGGAAAGGCTGGGGCTCGGTCCAGAGGACCAGGTTTTCGCGATCGTTCGCTTGCGCACCGTTGACGGCAAACCCTTGAGCTTGCACCGCTCGTTCATTCCGGCCCGTTTGGCGCCCGGGTTGGACACGCACGACGTCGTCAACGAGCAGCTCTGCGTGGTCCTCGAGGAGAACTACAGCCTCCCGATGAAAAGTGTCAGGGAAAACCTCGAGGCCGTGGCTGTGGATGGCAATGAAGCCCGGCAACTTGGCTTGCGCCGGGGAGACCCGGCGCTGCTGCTCACTGACGTCATTTCGGACCCGGCGGGCACGGCCTTTGAGTACTCTTCGATCGTCTTCCGTGGTGACACCATGCAGCTGAAGTTCGACTACCAGCTCGATTGAACCAGGCTCCTGCTCCTGCTGAGTGGTAATCATCTGCACAACGCACCATGAAAGATCCGCCAGATGAAGGCCGGACCTCCCATGATCACAGCGGGGTCAGAAGCCAAGGTAGGCCTGCTGGGTGTGTTTGACCTGGGGTGGCTGCGCGAAGTGAGGTCCTGCGAGTTCCCGCCACCTGGTGAATGCTGTAGAGCTGCGAAACCGTTCCGTATGATCTTCCAGGGTTGCCCAGCCAACGATCAGGGTGTATTCGGACATGTTCTCCACGGTCCGGTCCACGCGGAGGCTGAGTGCGCCCGGGGCTTGCTGAAAAAGCGGGACGGCCTGCGAGAGGACGTCTTCGAAAGCGGCTTCGGAGCCGGGCTTGATGGTCAGTGTTGCGACTTCGTAGATCATGCGCACACTCCTTTTGAGATTGCGGACTGGCTGGGACAGGTGCTGGATTGTTCGATCTTCGTAATGCTTGTGCCCGTCGGCGACATGAGTGATGCGGCGGCTGCATCCGATTCCGGGGGGGCATGCTCGCTAGTCAGAGGGCAGGTCCATCCGCGCGATCCTGTCGTCCCGGCTGCCGTATCCGAAGTGGCGGACAGAGGCGGTAATTCGCTATGACGACCCGGTACGCGTCTGGCCGTGCTGAGCTCAGGCCGCAAGCAAGTCTGTCAGCTTCGCGTGGAGTCCGGCAGCGTCAAGTCCGTAGTGCTGCAGCAGCCCTGAGTACGTCCCTGTGATCACATGCTGGTGAGGGAGTCCGATTGCATCATGGCGGACTCCGAGGTGGCGGATCGTCTCTGAGACCGCTGCGGAGAGGCCTCCTCGGATGTAGTGCTCCTCGACCGTGATCACATGGCCGGTGCGTGCGGCCGAGGTAGTGATCAGCTCAGCGTCGACCGGCTCCACGGTCGGCATACCGATCAGGTCCACTCCGATGCCGTCGGCAGCGAGGAGGTCGACGGCGTGGATCGCTTCGGCGGTTACGGCCCCGGTCGTGACAACGGTCGCCTTCTCCCCCGTGCGGATGGAACGCCCTTTACCGATGACGAAGGGCTCTTCCTCAAAAAGGTCGGGGATGGCGGGACCGCCCACGCGCATATAGACGGGACCCTCATGGGTGAGCATCGCATCCACGGCAGCCCGGATCTCGCCGGGGTCCTGGGGAGAGATGATCACAACGCCGGGCAGCATCCGGATGATGGCGTAGTCTTCGAGCGAGTAGTGGGTTGGTCCGAGGTCCGAGTAGGTCATCCCTCCGTTACGTCCGACAATCTTGACGTTTTGGCCCATGTAGGCGATGTCATTACGAAAGGCCTCGTAGTTGCGGTTTGTGACGAAGGCGGCGATGGCGGCAAACACCGGAATCCGCCCGGTAGTAGCCAGCCCTGAGGCGACCCCCGTGACACCGTGTTCCTGGATTCCGAATTCAAAATATCGTTCCGGGTGCCGGCTCTTGAAGGTACCGAAACCCGAGGACACGCCGCTGTCGGCGGAGAGGACCACAATCCTGTCATCGTTCTGTGCCCTGCTGGTTACGGCTTCCCCGAAGGTCTTGCGCGGATCGATCAGGGGTGTGCTCATCGTGTTCCCACCGTTTCTGAGATTGTGGCCAGTCGGTTCTGCAGCTCTGCCTCGGCAGCGTCTAGTTCTTCCGGATTTGGTTTCCAGTAGTGCGATGCTGCAGTTCCTTCCAGAAAGCTGATGCCCTGCGCCTTAGTGGTCCGGGCCACGATGGCCGTCGGTCTGCTCGTGCTAAGTGGTGTCTGGTCGAGGACGGAGATGACTTCGCGCATGTCATTGCCGTCGATCGTGCGCACGGCCCATCCGAAGGCGCTGAACTTGTCCGTGATTGGCTCCATGTTCATTACGTCCGCCGTATGGCCGCTGATTTGCAAGTCGTTGACGTCGATGAATGCAACCAAATTGTTCAGCTTGTGGTGTGCAGCGATGGCGGCCCCTTCCCAGTTGGAACCCTCGGGGAGCTCGCCATCTCCAAGAACTGTAAATACCCGGCCGGCGCCGCCGGAGAGCCGCAATCCGAGAGCCATGCCGCAAGCGATGGGGAGGCCGTGCCCAAGGGCCCCTGTGTTGGCCTCCACTCCGGGAAGTTTATGCATGTCAGGGTGGCCGGCGAGTCGACTTCCATGCCCGGCATACGTGTCCACCAGGTCTTCTGGAAAGAATCCGCGCCGGGCAAGGACAGCGTACTGAGCCATGGCTTTGTGCCCGGCAGAGAGAAGGAAGCGGTCCCGGCGAGGATCCGTCGGCTTGGCCGGGTCGACGTTCATCGTACGGAAGTAGAGTGCAGTGAGGATGTCAATGCAGGAAAGGGCTCCGCCAAGGTGTCCAGAACCGCCCGCGCGGAGCATGCGGAGGACCAGGAGTCTGGCCCTGGTTGCTTCGAGTTCGAGGGCTGCGATGTCGTCGTTCATGGGCGCGCCTCATTCCCGCCCTCGTAGCGATAAAGTTCGGCGAGCTTTGGCGTGCTGCGCTCTGACGGTTCGTATGCCACTGCAAGATAGTCACGCAACAGCCGCTTCGCGGTTTCGGGACCGATGACCTGGGCGCCCATGGCGATCATGTTGGCACTGTTGCTCAATTGGGCACGCTCGGCCTGGTACGAGTCCATAAGCAGCGCGCAGTAGGCTCCCTTGACTTTGTTTGCAGCGATGGAGACTCCGATGCCGGTGCCGCACAGCACTACTCCCCTGTCGACCTCACCCCGGGCGACACTTTCGGCGACATTGATGGCTGTCAGCGGGTAGAGGGGGTCTTCAGATCCAAAATCGCGTACCTCGTGGCCGAGCTCAACTGCATAGCGGGCGAGCACCGCCTTAAGATCGCTCGCGTTTGGGTCACAACCGATACCAATAAGCATGGTTCTCCGATCTATACTTGTATAGGGTTGTATAGATAGTAGGGTTCGCGGGCTGGGAAATCAAGGGTCTACCCTGAAACAGGCTGACTGAGGTTGGAGGCAGTCCGGCCTGGCGGCGATGTGGGAGCAGAGATCGCGCGGACGCTGAGTGCCCGCGGCGGACCGACCGCAAGAGGACCCGTACAGGCACGTTGGCGCCCCGCGGAGATGCAGCGCTGTGATTGCATCGGTGCTTGGGGGTGGGCTGGGCGCAATCCTGATCCCGCGTGCCCCACCCTCGCTTCCCAGACGCTTGGCTAAGCTCAGTGGAGAACAACTGCTGCGGAGCTGTCAGGCTCGGCCCATCAGACATGACGGGGCGCTGTGCCCGGGTGCACGCACCCCTGTACAGGGGCTCTTGTTTAGCAGGCCGACTCGCGGCATCAAGTTCTCTGCTTCACAAGGTAGAGAACAGCCGAGGAGTCTGCCTCATCGGACCTTGAGGGCATCGGCTGGGCCGCTCACATCGGCTGGGTGTGGGGAGATCAACTCCAGGACTCTGCGATGCGTTCGGCCAGGACCGCGATGGCAACGGCTCCGGGATCGGGGACACCCACGCTCCGCTCGCCGCTGTAGCTGGCGCGTCCGCGTCGGGCCACCAGCACACTGGCCGCGTCTGCAGCGTCACGTGCGGTTTTTGCGGCAGAGACCGCAATCTCCCGCGTCTGTGAGCCCGAGGTGCTTAGGTCCTCGACGTTGTCGGTCATGGGAACGAGAGCGTCGAGGAGGGTCTTGTCGCCCACCTCCGCGCCACCACGGGCCTTGATTCCGGCGATCGCTGCCCTGAGCATGGCCACGACGTCTTGGATTTTCAGCTCGTCAACGCCTTTGACGGCAGTTCCGGCACGAAGGAACGCAGTGCCCCAGATCGGCCCGGAAGTCCCCCCAATGCGTGAGCTGAGGCAGAGGGCTACCGACTGAAGGAAGGCGCTGGCGCTTTCTTTTGGCAGGGTGTCCCACTGCTCGATCAGTTTTTCAAAGCCTCGTGCCAGCGAATAGCCGAAGTCTCCGTCGCCGACAACGGAGTCGAGATCGGAGAAGTAGCCCTCCTGTTCGACGCAGGTGTCAGCGATTGTGCGGATGATCTGCTCAAGACGGCCGATGTTCGTGGTCATTTGATGTGGTCCTGACTTTGAAGTTGCTGCTGCGACATGTACATCTCAGGTCCGTAATCCCTGGCATCGTCGTGCGGGCGGATGGGCGCTGGTAAAGTCCTCCAACGCGGTGGAGGGAGGCAACAGCACCTTGCGCCGGGGCTGAGCCTGCTGTTGGTTCTATTGGCCTTCGCCATGATGTTTCAGTTGCCTCAGCACGCTGCGGATTGCCAACACCCCTATGGCCGGGCCGAGGGCGAGGCAGACGAATGCCCATCCCCAGCCGGCGTTAGCCTGCAGTGTGGGGACGAGCCAGACGATGGGAACGGTCACGGTGTAACCGAGGGCCATCTGCAGGGTTAACATACTGCCCACATATCGCTGGTCGGCTACTTGAGTGATGAGCACTGAGAACTGGGCGGAGTCAGCGATGACCCAGAACCCCCAGAGGAGGGCGATGAGCAGGACGAGCCAGAGGGCGCCGGCCGGTATCCAGCCGATTACCGCGGCGCAGGCGCCAGAGAAGATCATGGAAACGATGGCTGACTTTGCGCTTCCGACGCGTTCTGCCAAGCGGCCGCCGACCAGACAGCCAACCGCCCCTATGCTGACGACGACGAAAGTCGCCAGGCTTGCGAACTGCTCTGTAAGGGGCGAGTCGGAGCGGGCAAGCACTGAACTGAGGTACACGGAGAACCATGACCACATGGCGTACAGCTCCCACATGTGGCCGAAATACCCCAGCGAGCTCATGAGTACGGGACGTGCGGTGAATGCCCGGAGTGCCTCTCGCAAGGAGAATTTACTGCGCGGAAAGGTGAAAGGGCCGTCTTTCGCCGCCAACAGCGCAGTGAGCCCGCCCGCAGCGCTTAGCAGGCTGGTGCCAACCACTACGAATCGCCAGTCCAGGCTTCCCGCGGCCGCCACGAGGTGAGGGGACGCTGATCCGACGGTCAGCGCACCAATCATGACGCCAACGGCGGTCGCCCGGGAGGTCTTGAACCACGTGGAGATGCACTTCATCGCCGAGGGGTACACCGCCGCCAGGCAGGCACCGGTTAGGATGCGAAGGGCGATGATCTGCCACGCGTCGTTTGCTGCCAGCATTCCCAGGTTCATGATGCCGGCCAGGGTGGTGCCAGCGAACATGAGATGCCGTGGGCCGAACCGATCTGCGGCACTGGTCGTCGCAAGTACCAGGGCGCCGATGACAAACCCCACCTGTACACCTATGGTCAGCCAGGCTGAGGTCGAATCGGACAATTGAAACTGGCTTGCCAGCTGAGGAACGACCGCGCTTGCTGAGAACCATGTGGCCATGCTGAGCAGCATCGCCACAGCCAGCGCCGCCAGGGCCCGCCAAGCGCGCTTGGGGATCAGAGTGGACTCTAAATCTCCGGTTCCGCCTGCATTCTGGGCGACAACGTCACCTTCGACTTCACTCATTGATGCCTTCATTCGTCCTCGAGGCGTTGCTGGGGTGTTACCTGATACCGGACCAATTTCCGGCCCCGTAGCCGACCATGGAGGCTTCTTCCAGCGTTAGTAGCGCCGGATCCGGGATTTCACCGCTTAGCCTCCTGCCCGGCGTCGTTCCCCGCTTGCTGGAGCTTACGTTGGCAGGGCCAGTCTTAGCCTCGATCCACCGATGAGCTTGGGTGACAAGCGGGTGCCGTGACGCAGAAATGCCCCTCTGATCAGGAAGAATAGTGATTGTCTAGACCGCTGTTCGACCGATCCGAGAGGCATCTCGTAGGTGCAATTCAAGCATGCTCCCGCTGCGGTGTCAGCGAAGTTCGATGACCCGAATCTTGTGTCGGCCGCAGGGCTGGTCCCGATGCTCCGCCTGGCCCGCACCGCAGGGCTCGATCAGCTCGCGCAGGTCCGGTTGACGGTCCCGTCGGATAAGGGCGCGAACGCGGGCAGCAAGGTGATGGCGCTGGTGGCGGGGATGCTCGCCGGGGCGGACTCGATCGACGACATGAACGTGCTGCGTCATGGCGGGATGGGCAGGTTGTTCGATCGGACGTATGCGCCGTCGACGCTGGGCTCGTTCCTGCGGGAGTTCCGGTTCGGGCACGTCCGCCAGCTCGACGCCGTCGCCTCCCGGACCCTGGTGAACGTCGCGCAATCCGCGCCACTGCTGCAGGTCCGGGATGGTGAGCGGGTGATGGTGGATCTGGACGACACGATCATCGAAGTCCACGGATACCAGAAGCAGGGCGCGTCGTTCGGGTACTCCGGCGTCCGCGGCCTGAACGCCCTGTTCGCCACGGCGTCGACATCGCAGTCGGCGCCGGTGATCGTGGGGCAGCGGCTGCGGCAGGGGAAGACCGGTTCCCCGAAGGGTGCCGCCAGGATTGTCGGCGACGCTCTCGCGACGCTGCGCCGCTTGAACCCCGGAAGCAGTTCCCGGCCGTTGCTGCGGGCGGACTCCGCGTTCTACGGACACGCCACCATCGGCACGGCGATCAAGGCCGGCGCGGACGTATCGGTCACCGTCCGGATGGACCCCGCGGTGAAGGCGGCGATCGCGACGATCCCCGAGGATGCGTGGGAGATGATCGAGTACACCGACTCGATCCGTGACGAGGCCACCGGGCGACTGATCTCCAAAGCAGAAGTCGCCGAAGTGCCCTTCGTCGCGTTCCGGTCCCGGAAGATCGCCGAACGGATCGAAGGGCGTCTGGTGGTGCGGCGGATCCCGGACCTGAACCCGAAGCAGGTCGAGCAGCCGACACTGTTCGACATCTACCGGCACCACGCGTTCTTCACAACCACCGACAAGACAGTGATGGGCACCGTGGTGGCGGACAAGACCCACCGGGCACACGCGATCATCGAGCAAGTCCACGCCGACCTGAAGAGCGGCCCGCTCGCTCACCTGCCCTCCGGGGTGTTCACCGCGAACAGCGCCTGGCTCGTCCTCGCGGTGATCGCGTTCAACCTCACCCGCGCAGCAGGGATCATCGCCGACCACGCCGGCCGGCTCGCCAGAGCGACGACCGCGACGATCCGCCGCACTCTCATCTCCGTGCCCGCGCGGCTGGCGCGGTCCGCGCGCCGGGTCACACTGCACCTGCCCGAGGCCTGGCCCTGGCAGGCCCCGTTCGAGCAGCTCTTCACCGCGACGCACGCACCACCACCGGCCGCGACCAGCTGACCACCGCCGCGCCCGCGGCACGACCAAGGACCAAGTGGACGACCGGGATGCGACGCCCGGAACACACCCCTGCCCGCGGCGCATCATCTCGCACCGGTCACGCCAGGACGGCCAGCCGAAGGCTCATCGGTGGATCGAGGCT
>NZ_JBNPEN010000016.1:0-47819 GCF_050490295.1 Pseudarthrobacter sp. J1763
GGCTCTCCGTGGTTCGTGGTGAAACGGGTTCCGTGTCTTGAAAGCTGAAGGGCTCGTAGCCCTGCTGTGATGGATGTTCTCTACGCATTCATCAAGAGTCAGGAGCTACGAGCCTTGATCGAGCCTACTTCCCCGCGCCCCGATGCTGCCACCGCCATTTTCAACCTGCCCGACTACCGCGTCACAGACACTGAGATCCTCACTTTCGGGCAGCGACGGGTCAGCGTTGAAGCCACTGCCGAGTCCGGCTGCCCATCCTGTGGTGTGATCAGCACCCGCGTGCATTCCCGCCGCCCACAACGTCTGCGCGACATCCCTGTCGCCGGCCCAGTCGAAGTGATCTGGGCCAAGCGGAGATTCTTCTGCGATGAGTACCTTTGCCCGCGGCGGACATTCGCCGAGGAGACCGCCCAGGTCCCGCGCCGCGCTCGGTCCACCCGCCGGCTCCGCGATGCCCTCGTGGCCGCCGTCATTGGATCCGGAAGGGCCGCCGCGGAAGCGGCCTCCTCGTTCGGTGTCTCATGGTGGCTGGTCCAGCGGGCTCTGGATTCCGCGGCGCTGACCCTGCCTGATGTTGATGCCCTGGCACCCCGGATGCTCGGCATCGATGAACACCGCTACCGTTCCGTGCGGTTCTTCCGCGACCCTTCCACCAAGGCCTGGAAACGCTACGAACCCTGGATGACGACCATTGTTGATCTGGACACCGGCCAGGTGCTCGGGATCGTGGACGGCCGCGACAGTGAGGGCGTCGGAGAATGGCTGTTCGCCCGCCCGCTTCAGTGGCGTCTGGGCGTGCAGGTCGTCGCGATCGACCCTTCCGCCGCGTTCCGCAAGGCCCTGCGGATGTGGCTCCCTCGCACCGCGGTCTCGGTCGATGCGTTCCACCTCGTCAAGCTCGGCAACGACATGCTCACCGAGGTCCGGCAACGTCTCACCCAGCAGGTCCATGGCCGGCGGGGACGTTCCATCGACCCGGTCTGGGCCAACCGGCGCCTGCTCCTGCGCGCCGGGGAATCACTCTCTGACCGGGCCCGGAACAGGCTCAGCACCGTGTTCGCAACCGACGACGCCACCGGAAAATTGCAGGCCGCATGGCTGGTCAAAGAGCAGCTCCGGACGCTGCTCGCCACCGGATCCCTTGCCGACGCGGCCGCCGCGAAAGAGCGCCTGCAGGCCCTGGTCGAACGCGCCGCTCAGCCGGAAACGAACCGGCTCTGGCGCACGGTCTGCCGGTGGTGGCAAGAGATTGAAGTCCTCATTGTCACCGGCGCGACAACGGCGAAAGTGGAAGCTAACAACACCGCGATCAAGCACATAAAAAGGACAGGCCGCGGATTCACCAACGCACGCAACTACAAAACGCGTATTCTGTTGCGCAGTGCCGCCAGAACAGCGGCATGAACATTCACCACGGCAGAACATTCACCACGAACCGTGAAGAGCCTGTAAAAGATGCTAGCGTTACAACGTCAGTTGAGCCCTTTCATAGGAGGCATATTATGGGTTTTCTAGGATGGATCATTCTTGGTCTTATTGTTGGCGCGATTGTTAAGGCAATCATGCCCGGCAAAGTCGGTGGCGGCTGGATTACCAGCTTGGTCCTCGGCGTTGTTGGCGCCATTGTTGGTGGCTGGTTGTCCAGCCTCGTATTCGGAGCAAGCTCTATTCAAGGCTTCTTCCACTTGGGAACCTGGATTTTCGCCATTATTGGTGGTCTAGTAGTTGCCGGTGTATACGGCGCCGTCACTGGTCGCAATAAGGCCTAAGTAGCTGAATGACGAAAGCCCCCGGCGCCTCGGCGCTGGGGGCTTTCTGATTTAACGTTGGATTCTTGCACTCCCATAGGGGCAAGCCAGGCTAACGACGCTGTGCCCTGGCACTTGCATACACGCAAACGGTAGCTGCCGTCCCAAGATTCAAACTCTCCGCTGACCCATACACGGGAACAGCAACACGATGGTCCGCCAGAGCAAGCTCGTCCTCTGACAAACCCTGAGCCTCGTTACCAAACAGCCAGGCAGTGGGCTTCTCGAGTTGATATCCGCTACTCTCAACGCCACCTAGCCTGCGTGCAGCACTGGCATCCTGCAGCTCATCGAGGTTTACGTCGCCATAACCGTCGGCAGCTAACACACCAATCCCCCGCTCCTTGCACGCTGCGGCGAGCTCGTGAGCATCTGTCCCGAGTACCACTGGCAAGTGAAACAGCGAACCTGCCGTGGAGCGTACGGCTTTAGGGTTGTAAATATCTACGCTCGAAGCGGTCAAGATAACAGCATCCGCTCCGGCAGCGTCAGCGGCTCGTAGGACCGTCCCTGCGTTACCGGGGTCCCGCACTTGGCAAAGCACGGCAATCAGCCGGGGCCCAGCGTCGAGCACAGAGTCTAAGGTGACGTCCACAAAACGGCATACGGCCACAATTCCCTGAGGAGAGACCGTGTCCGCCATAGCCGCAAGGACCTCGTTGGTGGCGATCCGTAACGGCACGCCGGCCGCTGCCTGGGCAAGTTCGGGGTGCTTCTCGAGGCAGGCCTCGCTTGCGAATAGTTCGACGACGACACCCGCGGCACCCGCGTCACGACGCCGACGGTCAAGGTCTAGGGCTTCACGAACGGCCTGAGGGCCCTCGACGAGGAACTGTTCGCGCTTTAAACGAACCGGACGCCCACCAAGCTTTGCCACATCCCGTACCCGATCAGCTCGGGGGTTGGTCATGGGCAATACTTGGGGGCGTCCGCTTTGGTTCATATAAGAACTTTAGTGGCTTTCGCGACTAGTTCTTGATCTGCTGGCGAGCTTCGCCACCGGCAGGCTCGAAGCCTGCAGCCTTAGCTGCTTCAACGGTGGAGAACCAGTACTCAGCAACAGTTACGTCGTACCAGGTGGAACCGGGAACGTGGTACTTATTGGACTCAGCGTTGCCCTTGATGGAGTGACCCTCAGGAGCTTCCTGGCCGTCAACAGCAACAATGGCGCCGTCGATTTCCTTCTTGGGGGAAGCCTCAGCCTTAGCCGGAGCGGCCTTCTCAGCCTTCGGTGCCTTTGCAGCCTTGGGGGCAGCCTTCGGTGCAACCTCAGCCTTGACGGCCGGTGCGGAAGTGTCAGCCGGGAGAGCATCCTTGGCAATCTTAACCAACGCGGTGAAAGCACCAGCGTCGCTCACTGCGAGCTCGGCAAGCATACGGCGATCAACCTCGATCTCAGCAGCCTTGAGACCCTGGATCAGACGGTTGTAGGTCAAGCCGTTGGCGCGGGATGCAGCGTTGATGCGCTGGATCCAGAGGCGACGGAAGTCACCCTTACGCTTGCGACGGTCGCCGTAGCTGTATACGAACGAGTGGAGCAACTGCTCCTTCGCCTTGCGGTACAAGCGTGAACGCTGTCCGCGGTAACCTTTTGCGCGTTCGAGGATAACCCGGCGCTTCTTGTGGGCGTTGACCGCCCGCTTCACACGTGCCACGTGCGTACTCCTTCAGAATTCTTATCCCAAGCGATGTCCGCCAAGTTATTCAGCGGGCCTGAGAAGGCTTTGAGAAAACAGCTGATGCAGTAGGTGCTATCAGCCAATATTCGGGGGAAAGTTAGACGCCGAGCATCTTCCGGATGACCTTTGCATCGCCCTTGGCAACAATCTTGTCGCCAGCCAGACGGCGGGTCAGGCGGGAGGACTTGTGCTCCAGGTAGTGGCGGCGGTTAGCCTGCTGGCGCTTGAGCTTGCCGGTACCGGTCAGCTTAAAGCGCTTCTTAGCACCGCTGTGGGTCTTCATCTTCGGCATGGGAACCGATCTCCTTACATTGCCGCAGACAAGCTGCGGATCACTATGCGGTTTCCTTTTCGGGAAACCGTCTGGTTGCTTACTTCAGGGAGGCGGTGGCCGTCCCGTCCGTTGGAACTAGTTGGTCTTTTTAGGCGCCGGCTTCGGTGCGGCAGGCTTTGCAGCTCCCGACGGCTTGGGTGTAGCGGTGGGCTTTGCAGCCGTAGGCTTCACGGATGCTGCAGGCTTTGCAGCTGCGGCAGGTTTGGGGGCCGCCGCGGGCTTTGCGCTTGCAGCGGGTTTCGCCGCTGCCGCTGGCTTTGCAGCGGAGGCAGGCTTGCTAGCAGCAGGCTTCTTGGCAGGAACAGCCTTAGCGGCAACCGGTTTTTCGACTGGCTTCTCAGCAGCAGTTACTGCAACTGTTTCCACCTTGGCTTCTTCAACCGGCGCAGCGTCCTCAGCTTTGGTCTCTTCAACCTTGGCTTCTTCGACATTCGCCTGAGGTGCTTCTGCAGCATCGTTCTGCGCCTGCTTGGCTGCATCCTCGCCGAGGTGCAGGCCTTCAGGAAGCAGGTCCGCGAGGCTCTGAGTCATCGGAGCAGAGTTATCTGCATCCACGTCTACACGTCCTTCACCCTTGGCAGCATTCTGCGCCTTAGCCTCGGCACGCTGTGCAGCGCGACGAGCCTCAGCTTTTGCCTCGGCCTTGTTCTTCAGAGGACCGATGACCATCACCATGTTGCGGCCATCAATGCGCGGGGTGGACTCAACCACGCCAACTTCAGAGACGTCCTCAGCGAAGCGCTGCAACAGGCGAATACCCATCTCGGGGCGCTGCTGCTCACGACCGCGGAACTGGATCATGGCCTTGACCTTGTCACCGGCACCGAGGAAGCGCAGTGCGTGTCCACGCTTGGTTTCGTAGTCATGGGTGTCGATCTTGAGGCGGAAGCGGATTTCCTTCAGAACAGTGTTGGTCTGGTTCTTCCGGGCTTCACGTGCCTTGACTGCGGCTTCGTACTTGTACTTGCCGAAGTCCATCAGCTTGCACACCGGAGGCTTCGCCTGAGGTGCAACTTCAACGAGATCAAGGTCCGACTCGGCTGCCAAACGCAGGGCATCCTCAATGCGGACGATCCCTACTTGCTCACCTGCCGGCCCTACAAGCCGCACCTCTGGGACGCGGATCCGCTCATTGATTCTTGGCTCGCTAATGTTGTAGCTCCTGTATTCGTTGAAACTTTTACCCTCACAACGAAAGAAGGCCTCTCATTGCGGGTGCAATCAGAGGCCTCGAGGCTGGCGGGGGGCTCTAAAGAGACCACACCGGAATTCAAGAGCGAACTCTTGCCTTCCGTCCGACCAGATACCCGGCGACCTTTATTTTCATTTCTAGTGACTATTCACCAAAAGACGTCGGTCGACGCGGGTGGGAGAGAACTCCGCTTGCAAACTGAATGTCTAGTTTATCTGCGCTTGGTACAAGACGATGTAACGAATACAACGTGTCTTGATCCATGCGCAGGTAACGACCATCAGTTGGTCTGTGACAAGCTTAGCATTATGAGCTCTACAGACAGTAATCCGGAAGACACCACTACCTCCGCGCCCAGTGCAGCCTCACAGGCCCGAGACATTGCCGAAGTCCCTGCCATCGAAGTTATTTCGACGGCGGCAGTTCACTTGATGAGTGCAGCTGCCGTGAAGCTTGGCCTGGCCGCAGAGGAAAACGCCGAGGAACTCGTTGACCTCGATGAGGCACGCAAGCTGATCACAGCCCTCGCCGGTTTTGTAACAGCTGCTGCCCCCGAGATCGGATCACAACATGCTGGTCCCTTGCGCGATGGCCTTCGGTCCCTGCAATTGGCGTTCCGTGAGGCCTCGTCGATCCCGGATGCACCGGGTAAGGGTCCGGGCGAGAAGTTCACTGGCCCGGTTAACTAGGCGGCCCCAGCAGAATGGCTCCCAACGCTACCGTTGGGAGCCATTCTCGTCTCAAACCCGTCCGGGCAACCCTGAATCACCCGCCGTCCCCCTAGCTGACCAACACTCGGGCGACCTGAGTGACCCTAGTGACTCAGGCGCCGGCGTCGTCGTCGTAGTGTTTGGAGTGCGATTCCGCACAGTGCTAGGACGGCACCCACGAAGCCCACAGCTACAAAGCCAACCCACGGCCCCTGCAGGTCAATAAAAACCCCGGTGATCGGTGAGCCAAAGGCCACACCCGCGGTGAGCGCGGACCCGTACCAGCCCATCGCTTCTCCCCTACGTGACTCGGTAACAAGCTCGGCGACTTTCTCTGATGCGGCCGAAAGCACCGGTGCGCACAAAAAGCCCGGCAGGATGGACAACAAAGCTAAGCTCCAAGAATCCTGGGCGAACCCCATCGGAATCGTCAGCGCCGCCATACCAAACAACAGCAGCAGCGGAGAAACGGGCCTATCCATCGCACCATAAACCAAACCACCCACCACCGAAGCAGCGCACCAAAAAAACATCACGAGACCAATGTCAGAGGCGGTGTTATGTACTTGCAAAAGAGCCACGATGCCCACGTCAGTACCTGAAAGCACCATTCCAGCTCCGGCTGCCGCTAGGAAGACTGCGGCAACGGCAGCTGTGAACCAGGAGAAGCTCTGCATGAGGCGGCCACCCGTCAGCCGAGCCCGTTTTTGCGCTCCAGCCTTGGACGCCGGCAAGTGGATCAACTCCCCCGCAGCCTCTTGGACATGCGCCGGTGCTGTTGCAACCAACACCTCGCACGCCGCTTCACTGTCTTCAGCCTCACTGATTTCCACCTCAGATTGGCTCAGGTCCCGCTCCGAAGTACGGGTCGGTGGATTGAACCAAATCAGAAACAGTCCGGCCAGCGAGGTGGCAAGCCCAACGATGGTCAGTCCCAGCGCTGTGGAGAATTGTGTGGCCACCACAGCCCCGGCGGCTGGGCCGATCATAAACACCATTTCGGTGGCGATCGAGTCCAAGGCGAATGCCGTGCGCCGCTGCTCACCGCTTGCTAGGACTCCCAGCGATTGGCGCACCACACTAAAAACAGGAAGCGACAACAAGCCACCAACGAACACCAGCACCAAAACCCACTCGTATGGAACATGGGGTACTACCGTCCAAATAATCGCCTCTGAAATGACCGATGGCACCAACGCGCGCCTCAGCCCCACGGTGTCCACCCGGCGTCCTCGCCACGGCGCACCAACGGCAATACCAATTGTCAGCACTGCTGCAGCAGCACCCGCGGCCGCGAATCCTCGATGCTGGGTGAGAACGATGTGAAGGGTCAACAAAAGACCCGCTGCCGAGTGCGGAATTCTGGCGATCATGCCCACAAGGAAGAGACGACGAATGGGTTTTACGGCCAAAATCTTCTGATACAGGGCAAAGTTCACAAGCCCATTGTTCCTGCCATGGAACAACAAGGGAAACTGCAAGCCGCCCCGGGCTAAGGATCCCTAGTTTTGGGCGCGGCGCAACTTCAATTCAAGGGAGTCAACCCGTTCGGCAAAAACCTCATTGGAGGCCAGATTCTGTTGAACCCCGGCCACCAGCGACTGTACCGCAGCGGCATCCAGTCCATCTTCCAGCGCGAGTTCTAAGCAGAGTTCTGGACCTGCTCCGCCACCGGGCAACACAGCGCCAGACGCGTCCTTGGTATATACGCCGTGGCCGGCGGAAAGACCTACGCCCCTGATCTGAGGAAACCCGCCGGCCACCTCACGCACCGATGCTTCAACCTCAGCGTCCAAGTACGACGGCGTCCATTCCCTTTGTTGGGCAAGTGACCACAGGGCCGGGCGTCTCACCACAAAGGTGAATGCCTGCCCTGGGTCAATGACCAAGAGTTGAGCGTCCTCCGACACAGCAGACAATGCTGCCCTGGCTGCATAGGCAGCCACAGGCCGCGCTGTTGGATGCCATGCAGAAAGCGCCTCACTTGAAGTAAAAACTGGCATTGCCGTTCTACCGTCCGGCGCCTTGAGCGTCACCATTGCCATGTCTGCTTGCTTGTCAGCGTGCAGACCGTTGCTTTGTTCCGCTTCTTCGGCCAATTGAGCCACAATCGGTATAAACACCCGGGCTGTTGCGAGCGACGCCACCACCTCGGCCTCGGATCCTCGACCACCCTGAAGTCGGTCCACAGCGGCGAGATAGTCAGCATCGGCCGTGCCGTCGTCGTTCTCAAAGTTGTGAATCTTGGCATCTTCGCCAGCCAAACTCCGGCCGGCCCATGGCTGACCGGCCGAGTCAGTTAGTCCCCCGGCGCCGGCCAGTGCTGCTGCGATGTGGCCCGGTAGCTCCCGGTGATTACCGTGTTTGTGCTCCGACTCCACGACTAGCGGCGACCGGCAACGTCAAGTGCCTCAGGCAGCGTAAACGCATCTGAGTAGAGTGCCTTGCCTACGATGGCACCCTCAACACCGGCCGGAACGAGCTCCCGGAGCACCCGCAGATCGTCCAAGCTGGAGATGCCACCTGAAGCCACCACCGGCTTGGCTGTTTTTGCAACCATTTGGCGCAATAACTCAACGTTGGGGCCTTGAAGTGTGCCGTCTTTGGTGACGTCCGTGACCACGTAACGTGCACAGCCTGCGGCTTCTAGTCGTTCGAGAACCTCCCAGATGTCCCCACCCTCTTGCGTCCAACCGCGGCCAGCCAAGGTGGTACCGCGAACGTCAAGGCCGACGGCGATCCTGTCGCCATAGCGGTCGATGACCCGCGCTGTCCATTCAGGGTTCTCCAACGCTGCTGTACCCAAGTTAACCCGTGCCACGCCCAGGTTTATGGCACGCTCAAGGCTCGCGTCATCCCGGAGACCGCCGGAAAGCTCAACCTTGATGTCCAGCTTTCCCACCAGCTCTTGGAGCAGCACTGTGTTGTCTCCACGGCCAAAGGCGGCGTCCAGATCAACCAGGTGCACCCATTCAGCTCCAGCATTTTGCCAGTTCAGCGCGGCGTCCAAGGGCGTCCCGTAGCTCGTCTCGCTGCCGGCTTCGCCTTGCACCAAGCGAACCGCGTGGCCGTCAACAACGTCCACTGCGGGCAATAATTCAAGAACGGGCATGGGTGCGCTGGTCATTAACGAAACCTCAGTTTCCAGGAAGAGTGAGTAAGAACGCGGCTAGCAACGCCATGGCTGCGAGCACAAAAAAGGAGACCGAAAGCCATTTGGGCTTCCGCTGTTGCATAAAGGAAATTCCACCGCCGGCCAATATGCCGCCGACGCCCATCAGAACTACAGACCACATCAGGCAACCTTCCTGAGGGAATCGACCCAGTTCTTCAGGAGCCGCGCACCAGCGTCGCCAGACTTTTCCGGGTGGAACTGGGTAGCACATAGAGGTCCGTTTTCCACCGCAGCAATAAAGGGCGCACCGTGCTCAGACCAAGTCACTAGGGGCGGTGCCATCAACGGCTGGACCACGTCAAAGTCCCACTTTTGCACTCCATACGAGTGCACAAAGTAGAAGCGCTCGGATTCCACGCCGTTGAACAAAACCGACCCCTCGGGAACGTCAACGGTATTCCATCCCATGTGCGGAACTACGGGTGCTGGAAGCAATTCAACGGTTCCGGGCCATTCGCCCATTCCAGTGGAGGCGACACCGTGTTCTACACCGGCTTCAAAAAGAACCTGCAGGCCAACACAAATTGCCAGCACTGCCCGTCCACCAGCAACGCGGCGGCCGATCATCCGAACTGCATCAACAGCGTTGAGTTCCTTCATCACTGTCTCAAAGGCACCAACTCCGGGCACCACCAGACCATCGGCGTTCAAAACGTCTTCTGGTTTGGAGCTCAGAATCACATGAGCGCCAGCTCTTTCAAGAGCACGCACAGCCGACCGGACGTTACCAGAGCCGTAATCCAGCACCGTGACAGTGGGTAAGCCTGCTTCTGAGACGGGTTTACGCCTCAGCGCAGCGTCCTCCACAGCACCGTCGTTGAGGACGTGTTCGCTCATAGGAGGCCCTTAGTGGATGGGATGCCCTCGACCCGGGGATCCGATTCAACGGCTGAGCGCAGGGCGCGGGCGAATGCCTTGAACTGTGCTTCAACAATATGGTGGGGGTCCCGGCCAGCGAGCAGGTTCATGTGCAGGCAAATTCCTGAGTGAAGCGTAATGGCTTCAAAAACGTGGCGCGTGAGCGAGCCAGTAAAGTGGCCCCCGATCAGGTGATACTCCTGGCCAGCAGGTTCACCTGAGTGGACCAAGTACGGGCGGCCAGAAACGTCAACAACAGCGTGTGCCAAGGCTTCATCCAGCGGAACTGTGGCATCACCGAAACGTCGAATTCCAGCCTTGTTCCCCAGTGCAATACGCAGAGCTTCACCGAAACTGATCGCTACATCTTCAACGGTGTGGTGCGCGTCAATGTGAGTGTCGCCGGTGGCCTTAACGGTGAGGTCAATCAATGAGTGCTTACCCAAAGCCGTGAGCATGTGGTCGTAGAACGGCACTGTGGTACTGATGTCCGTTTTACCTGTTCCGTCGAGGTTGATCGAAACGAACACGGATGATTCGCTCGTGCTGCGTTCAATCGTGGCCGTTCGTGCATCAGCCGTGGCCGAAACAGATTCACTCATGTGGATGCGTCCTTTGATACAGAAATTGTTGCGCGAGGCAGTTCTCATCACCTTGCACCGCGGAGCGATGCCCAGTTTGGGATACCCCTAGTCTATTAGTTGCTGCTCGGTGTCGAATTCAGCAGTTCTTCTAGCTTCACCAAAAAGGCAGTTGTCTCGGCCTCGGTTCCGGCTGTGACACGCAAGTGACCTGCGATCCCAACGTCGCGAACCAACACGCCAGCATCCAGTAGCCCTTGCCACACGGTATGTGAGTCCTCAAGTCCACCGAAGAATACGTAATTTGAATCCGACGCGGCAGGTGTTAGCCCCATACGGGTGAGCTCGGAGACAATCCGATCACGTTGTACCTTGATGTCCTCAACATCGGCCATCAAAGCCGTCCGGTGACGCAGTGCTGCCAAAGCCGTTGCCTGCGTAATGGCGGACAAGTGGTACGGCAATCGAACAAGCCGCAAAGCGTCGGTGACCTCGGGAGCAGCAGCCATATAACCAATCCGCGCGCCGGCCAGAGCAAAGGCTTTACTCATGGTGCGCGAGACAATCAGCCGTTCACGGCCGGGCAACAGCGTCAGGGCACTGGGGGTGCCCTGGTGGGCGAACTCGTGATATGCCTCGTCCACAATAACGATGGTCTGACTAGCCTCGCCGGCCTCGTAAACCGCTTCCACAACGTCCAGACCAAGGCCCGTTCCTGTGGGGTTATTTGGCGAGCACAGGAACACAATGTTCGGTGCCAGTTCGGCTACTTGTTGTGCGGCTGATTCAGCTGACAACGCGTAGTCCGCTTCTCGTGTGCCAGCGATGTAGCTTGTGTCAGTGCCACTCGCAAGGAGCGGATACATGGAATATGTGGGAGGGAATCCCAATGCGGACCGTCCTGGGCCACCGAAGGCTTGAAGAATTTGCTGGAGCACTTCGTTTGAACCATTGGCAGCCCAGATTTGATCGGCTACTAAATTATGGCCAAGATATTCAGCCAGCGCCGTGCGGAGCTCGGTGAACTCACGGTCAGGGTACCGATTCAGCGACACTGCAGCTTCAGATACCGCTTTGGTTATAGCCTCTTGGACGTCTACCGGGACACCATGAGTGTTCTCGTTAACGTTGAGAAGAACGGGGACATCTATTTGGGGTGCACCATAGGGGCTGATCCCGCGAAGATTGTCTCGCAGCGGCAGTTTTCCAAGTCGTTCCAGTTGCTCACTCACCTCAGCAGTTTAAGTCCGCAGACCCGCTGCCAAGAAACTGTGACGAGCCTAGAGTCGGTCAGCGTGCGCTAGGCACAAAGATTTGCTGACCGGCACTGAGCTCAGCCGAGCGCAAGTTATTGATCTGCAGGATTTCAGTCACTACATCGCGCGGGTCCCGCTCCGGAGAAACTTTGGCGGCAATGGACCACAAAGACTGGCCGGGTTGCACAGTCACCTGAACAGCCGAAGTGGGCTGCAAGGATCCCGCCCCTTCAGAGGCCTTGGCGGGCTGCAAGAGCATTCCGGCGAACATCAAGACCACAACTGCCAACAGCATCAGTGGGGCGCCGATGAAAATGGCGCGGCCCCGCCGAGTGAGGGTGAGCTTTGTACCACCGGCCGGGGCGGCAACTTTGCGCTGAGAGGAGGTACCGCCCAGGGAGACAGGTGCTGCGATTACTGCTGACATGTCCTGCGCCTTTCCTTGCTACTGACTGTCTTGATGTGTGCTCGGTGCGAGCCCACGGCAAGCTCCGTATTCGAACACGATGTTCGAATAGACCGCCTGACAAGCTCTTTACTCGAAGACATCTTCGAATGTTCTGATTCATTTTTAGCACTTATCTACGAATTTTGTCGAGACTCGCTAGAACAAATGTTTGATTACTATGTTCGACTCGCTTACCTTTGAGAAGCGGGCCAGTGCAAAATCAGTACAACAGCAGGGTCTGACATTTTTGGTTTTGCCCCTTTGGTCCTCTGCTGAGAACCGAAGTCAAAGGGCCACACGAAGCAGCGAGGGAAGACGGCACATGGCACCGAAAGCGTCTGAAGGTCCAGCGTCACGTGGCGCTGCGAAGGCTCTAACCGCGCGTCAAGAGCGCATCTTGGAGTGCATTCAGCGTTCGGTCTCGTCTAAGGGCTACCCGCCGTCCATGAGGGAAATCGGTGACATAGTAGGGCTGGCCTCGCTCTCGAGCGTGACCCACCAGTTGAGCCAGTTAGAACGCCAGGGCTATCTCCGCCGTGATCCGAAACGCCCCCGCGCCATGGAAGTTCTGATTCCTCTTGCCCTCAACGAAGACGCTGTAGGTCCGAAATCAGAGGAGTTGACTGCTCCAACAGTTTTGCGCCAGAACCGATCTCGACCGCATGATCGTCCAGGCTCAAATGGTCAGGCCGGCACCAGTAGCCACTCCCCGCACCCGGCGGCTACGAGCCATTCGGCAAGCGTTACAGAGCTCTCCTCCTCCGTGGAAGCGGCCATGGTGCCCATGGTTGGCCGGATTGCCGCTGGCGGTCCCATCTTGGCTGAGCAATCAGTTGAAGACGTTATGCCTCTGCCTCGGCAGTTGGTGGGCCACGGTGAGCTCTTTATGCTCAAAGTAGCTGGTGATTCCATGATTGACGCCGCCATTTGTGACGGTGACTGGGTGGTGGTCCGCCGTCAAAGCGATGCCCACAATGGAGACATCGTGGCGGCACTCTTGGATGATGAGGCCACCGTCAAGACCTTCCGTCAGCGTGACGGGCACACGTGGTTGCTACCTCAGAACACGCAATACGAGCCCATTCTCGGCGACCACGCCACCATCATGGGCAAGGTAGTTTCGGTACTGCGCTCTCTCTAGATTCCTAGCAAACTCCATCAGCCAGGACGCGGCCTGGCCCAAATCCCACTGCTAAGTTGTCTGCGCCGTTGCTTCGGATGTTCCTACAGCTAGGCGTTTGAGCGAAGCTAGCACTGTCGTTTGATCCACGGTGGACCAAAAGGGCGGCAGTGCTGCCCGAAGGAAAGCCCCATACCGCTCCGTAGCAAGCCTTGAATCAAGAACTGCTACAACTCCCCTGTCCCCGGTTGAACGAATCAAGCGTCCAGCGCCTTGGGCTAAGCGGACTGCTGCATGCGTGGCTGAAACGCTCATAAACCCGTTCCCGCCCGCCTGGGCCACGGCACGAGAACGCGCTGTCATCAGTGGATCGTCAGGACGCGGGAAAGGGATCCGGTCAATCACCACAAGCCGGCATGAATCACCGGGAACATCCACGCCTTGCCACAATGACATGGTTCCGAACAAACAAGTGTCCCGTTCATCGGCAAACTGCTTCACAAGAGCTGTCATGGTTGATTCACCCTGACACAAAATGCTGTGGGGAATCCGCGGCCGAAGCGCCTCAGCTGCATCCTCGGCAGCACGACGCGAAGAAAACAGACAGAGAGCGCCACCACCTGATGCTTTGATGAGTTCTTCGAGCTCATCCAAAGCCTCAGCGGAGGTTCCACGGCCGGGCTTAGGTAAGTGCTTTGCCACGTACAGCATGCCTTGGCGTGGGTAATCGAAAGGTGATCCAACATCGATCCCAGTCCAGGACGGTGCCCCGTCGCCCAACAAGCCGAGTCCTCCTGCCGCGGGTTCAAATGCTGATCCGATGGCCAAGGTCGCGGAGGTCAGAATCACTGTGTGGTCGGCGAACAATCCCTCACGTAGCCGGCCAGCCACACTGAGCGGGGCAACGTTAATGAGGGCAGGCATCGAATCATCCGGCTGGCTGTAACCCTGCACCGGGTCAAATGAACTGTTTCGGGAGATCCACACCACTTCACGGTTCTCTTTGGCAGCTAGAAGCCGCTCGGATAGCTCCAGTACGGCCATCAGTCGAGAACGGGCAATTTGCCGGCCGCCATCGGCCGACTGAGAACCATCACCCTTCGAGTCTGACAGCGCCGCACGGCTGGCTTCACGTAGCGCCTCAACTGCCGCGAGCTGATCATCGTTTAGTCCAGATGGCAAGAGTCCGCTGGGGACTCCCGCAAGGGCCATCTCAAGAGCTTCAGTGGCTGCGTGTAGCGCGTCAACGGTGATACCGGTATGTCTGCGCGCGCTCGTAGCTGCAGCGTGGGACATGGCCGCTGAGAGCTGCCCGGAAACAGCACCCGTCACTCGGTCCTGAAGCTCATGAGCCTCATCAACCACCACAACATCGTGTTCCGGGAGAACTGCCAGACCTTCAAAGGCGTTGATGGCCAGCATTGCGTGATTGGTGACCACTACATCTGATTCGGCAGCGCGATGGCGCGCCAATTCGCTGAAGCACTCATCTGCCATGGGACATTTTTGCGCGCCCAAACACTCCATAGAAGTCACGGAAACCTGACGCCATGCGCGGTCCGTCACACCCGGGACCAGTTCGTCCCGGTCCCCCGTCTCAGTCTGGTGCGCCCACTCACGTAACCGAACCACTTCTTTACCAAGGGCCGACGCCGGGCCCCCACTAGCGGCGGGCAGATGCGGGACGGAGGTGTCCTCACCGAGCGAAAACAGTGCGCCTTCACTGGGCTCGTCACTGGGGAACCCGCCGTCGAGCTTGTGCTGGCAGACATAGTTGGCGCGGCCCTTGACCAAGGCGACTTTTACGGGCCGTGACAACTTATCCGTGATCGATTCAAGCAAGCGAGGCAAGTCTCGGCCTACGATCTGTGCTTGCAGGGCGAGGGTTGCGGTGGAAACCAGAGCCGGCTTTTCGCTCTCCAAGGAGTGCAAAATGAGCGGCACGAGGTACGCCAAAGACTTACCGGTGCCGGTGCCAGCCTGGACCAAAAGGTGGTCCCCCGATTCAATGGCACGTACCACTTGACGTGCCATCTCGTGCTGCCCCGGACGGCTCTGTCCGCCCATCGCTTCCACAGCTTTATCGAGGACAGCGATGGCTTCCTGCTCGCCTGTGCTCGCTTCCATCAGCTCCCCCGAAGAATCAGTCATCGATAACGAACTCAGCCAGCTCCGCTGCAAGACCTTCGCGAACTCTCACGCTCACTCGAGTGCCATCCTCAACGTGATCAATGCGCAGAATTTCAGCATCAGATTCATGCAACTTGTTGAGCATCGCCCCACGACTGTACGGAATCAGTAGTTCTAGGCTGACACTGGGGCGCGGAATAGCTGCCGAAATCATGGCTAGCAGCTCGTCGATTCCTTCACCTGTCCGGGCGGAGACAACAACATTCCGCGGCTCGCGCTGGCGTAGGCGCTCAACAACAAACGGGTCAGCCGCATCGGCCTTGTTGAGCACAATAATCTCTGGAACCTTGCGTGCATCAACCTCACTGAACACAGTGCGAACTGCCGCAATCTGGCCTTCCGGGTCCGGGTGCGAGACATCAACAACGTGCAGTATCAGGTCTGCGTCAGCGACTTCCTCAAGCGTTGAACGGAACGCTTCAACTAGCTGAGTGGGCAGGGCGCGAACGAAACCAACAGTGTCTGCGAGGGTGTAAGTGAGGCCATCCGGCGTACGTGCCTTACGAACCGTAGGGTCCAAGGTGGCGAACAAGGCGTTCTCCACCAATACCCCGGCCTCAGTGAGCCGGTTCAGCAATGAGGACTTACCGGCGTTGGTGTAGCCGGCAATGGCTACCGAGGGGATTTCGTTGCGCTTGCGGTTGGCTCGCTTAGCTTCACGAGCTGGTTTCATTCCCGCAATTTGGCGGCGCAATTTGGCCATCCGGTTGCGGATCTTCCGACGGTCCAACTCAATTTTGGTTTCACCAGGACCACGTGAGCCCATACCTGCGCCGGCGCCACCCACCTGGCCACCAGCCTGGCGGGACATAGAGTCACCCCAGCCGCGCAGGCGCGGCAGCAAGTACTCGAGCTGCGCTAGTTCAACTTGCGCCTTACCCTCGCGGCTCTTGGCGTGCTGAGCAAAAATGTCCAAAATGAGGGCAGTTCTGTCAATAACTTTGACTTTAACGATGTCCTCGAGGGCGCGTCGCTGCGAAGGAGCAAGTTCGGAGTCAACCACTACGGTGTCCGCACCGGTGGCTGCCACAATGTCTTTTAGCTCCACGGCTTTACCCGAACCCAAAAAGGTGCCGGGGTCCGGTTTGCTGCGGCGTTGAACAATACCGTCTAGAACTTCAGAGCCAGCCGTTTCTGCAAGGGCGGCTAGCTCACGCAAAGAATTCTCAGCATCGGCGAGTGTGCCTTCGGTCCACAAGCCAGCCAAGACCACACGCTCAAGACGCAATTGGCGGTATTCAACTTCTGTGACATCTTCTAGCTCGGTAGAGAGACCGGCTACGCGACGCAGGGCCCGCCGCTCTGCCAGGTCTTGCTGTTCACCGTCAAAATCAGAGTGCTCACGGCTGGAGGCGGAAAGCGCCTGAGCCTTGGTGCCGAACACTGAACGGGCATCATCTTCAACGGTGATGGCCTGTTTAGGTCCAGTGGACAGGATCCGGTCGATGACGGCCTGAATCTCATCAGGTCCGAGATCTTGAGGGGCCGAATTCATGCCGGAATCGTGCTGCTTGGTCATATTCTCCTTAGAGGGGTGTGCATTCCATCGTAGTCTTCTCTACCGACACTTGATCAGCATTAGGGCAAGTCTTCGCTCCGCGTGAACGCTCCCAAGGTGCACTAAGGACTGCCAAGGCGATACTGTGGGCGCATTATGGAGTCCGCACATTACTTCAGCGCCGAACCGGCTGGTCCCTTTATTCGCAAGCCATTGACTGTCACTTTGCTCGGTGAAGAGCGTCATCTACAGACGTCTTCTGGGATTTTCAGCCCCGATGCGATCGACAAAGGTACAGCCGTTTTCTTGGCTGACGTACCACCGCCCTCGAGCACCGGGAACCTGCTGGACATTGGTTGTGGCTGGGGCCCCATCACCTTGAGTTTGGCATTGCACTCCCCCGAGGCCCAGGTCTACGCAGTGGACGTTAATAACCGTTGCGTCACGCTAACCCAAGAAAATGCTGCATCGTTGGGCCTGAGTAACGTCCAGGCGAGCCTTCCAGATGAGGTTGATCCAGAGCTTCGCTTTGACACCATCTGGTCCAATCCCCCGATCCGGATTGGGAAAGAGGAGCTGCACTCGCTTTTGCGTTTGTGGCTGCCAAGACTGGCACCGGAAGGCAATGCATGGCTCGTGGTGCAGAAAAATTTGGGTGCTGACTCCTTGCAACGCTGGCTAGCCGATGATCTTGGTGAGGAGTTCAGCGTTAGCCGCGCGTCGACGTCGAAATCTTTCCGCGTTTTACGCGTTACGCGATTGTCCCGCTAGCCACAATCACGGCCGGGCCGCTGAGCTCTACGTGTTCGCTATCCCCTGGCACAGCAAAGAACTTCACAGCTACAACGCCGCCGGGAACTTTAACGCTCCAATGATCCGGGGCGCCGTCACCGGCCCAGTAACGAATTGCCGTTGCCGCTGCGCAGGCACCGGTACCGCATGACTGTGTTTCGCCCACACCGCGTTCGAAAACACGCATTGAAATGTGGCCTACACCATCGTGAACTAGCGGCTCGGCGGGAACCACGAATTCCACGTTGGTTCCGGCAACAGGGACAGGATCTACGCCTGGTGCGGTGAAAAGTTCAAGAGCTTCGAGTTCTTTGTTCTCAGCAAGTGCCACTACCGTGTGTGGATTGCCCATACTGACGGAAAGGGCTGGCCGGGCCACGTCCAAACCGTGTGCGGTGACCATGGCATCCATGCCCTTGGCATCAGCTTCATCGGGTGCGATAAAGCTCCAAGCACCCATGTCAACGGCGTAACCTGTGGCGGTGCGAACAACCTCGCGCACCCCGGCCCGGGTACCAATGGTGAGCGATTGCCCCACCGCCAGTTCCACTAAGCCCTGGACGGTCAAAAAGTGCACAAATACCCGGACGCCGTTGCCACACATTTCGGAGATGGAGCCATCACCGTTGCGGTAGTCCATAAACCATTGGGCGGCAGGATTAGACGCTAGGAGCTGCTGACCTTCAGTGATCAAGGCGCTGGGTACGGCCCGGATGAGTCCGTCCGCTCCGATCCCGATGTGGCGATCGCATAGTGCTGCTACAGCGCTGGCTGAGATCTCCGTAGTTCCTTCAGGATCTGAGACCAGAACAAAGTCATTGCCGGTGCCATGTCCTTTGGAAAAAGCAAGGCCGCGCAATGCTTCTAGCTCAGTACTTGAGGTCATGGGAGTCGGCTCTAAAGTCATGCCCTTAAGACTACAGCTAGGGCCTTGTCCAGAAGGTTCTGATCTCGCCAGTCGAGCCAAGTAATACGAGGATCAGCGCGGAACCAGGTTGATTGACGGCGAGCAAATTGGCGTGTTGCCACAATGGTCTGCTCGATAGCCTCACTCACACTCAGTTGACCGTCGATCACTTGCAAAAACTGTGAATACCCCAAAGCGCGGGATGACGTTTTTCCTTCGCGCAGACCAAGCGCATCTAGGCGCTGAACTTCTTCGAGGAGCCCTGCATCCACCATCGCGTGGACCCTGGCACCAAGGCGTTCGCGGAGCAGCTCGCGCTCGGTGTTGAGCCCAATCTGTATCGCCGCTTGGAAATAGTTGCGTTCGGGCATGTAGGAGCTGAACGGCCGGCCGCTGATTTCAAAAACCTCTAGTGCGCGGATGATGCGCCGAGCATCGCCCACGCGTTCAGCCGAGACCGCATCCACCTTACGTAAGCGATCCAGCAGTGCTGCTTGCCCTTCGGATTCCAGTTCCGCTTCAAGTCTTTTGCGGACCTCAGGATCATGACCAGGAAACTCAAGATGATCCAAAGCAGCACGGATGTAGAGGCCGGATCCACCCACCAAGATGGCACGCTTACCGCGGGAATGGATGTCCTCAATAATCGCGCGTGCGGAGCTTTGATAGTCCGCCACACTCGCCTCGGAGCGAATGTCCAAGATGTCCAGCAAGTGGTGTGGGACCCCTCGGCGTTCTTTTATGGTGATTTTGGCTGTGCCGATGTCCATACCTCGGTAGAACTGCATGGCGTCAGCATTAATCACCTCGCCGTCGAGTTCCAGCGCCAAGGACACCCCAAGATCGGACTTGCCAGAGCCGGTAGGTCCGACGACGGCAATCACCTCTGGTGCGGCTGTACTCACTTGCGGGGTGCTGGCAGCGACGGCATTCCCAAAGAAACGCCCTTGCGCGTTGCGTTTGACGGAGTACCGGGGGCAACCGGGACACCACATGAATCTGCTTGCGAACGGCCCCAAGCGTCGCCTGCACGGGAACGCCGCAGAGTGTATTCGGAGGCGTTGGCCGGATCTGCAACCAGGTGGAAGGCAGCGGCGTCCGTGATGGTCACTGTCACCAGATCGCCCGGACGGGGCTGTTCAGCGCCTTCCGGTACAGAGAAGTGAACAAGCCGCTGATCTTTGGAACGGCCAGTCAAGCGGTGGGTTTGCTCAGACTTACGGCCCGCGTGAGCCGTCACCATAACTTCTACGCGCTTGCCAACTTGTTTTGCGTTCTCTTCTGCAGCAATACGGTCTTGCAGGGCCGTAAGGCGCTCGAAGCGCTCCTGAACCACTGCCTTGGGCAGCTGGTTTTCGAGCTCCGCGGCAGGTGTTCCAGGACGTTTGGAGTACTGGAAGGTGAAGGCTGTGGCGAACCGGGATTTTTCCACAACGTCCAAAGTTGCTTGGAAATCCTCTTCCGTTTCTCCGGGGAAACCCACAATGATGTCCGTGGAAATGGCAGCGTCAGGCATACGCTCGCGGACTTTGTCCAAGATGCCCAAGAATTTGGTGGAACGGTAGGACCGGCGCATGTCCTTGAGGATTTTGTCCGAGCCCGATTGCAACGGCATGTGCAGTTGCGGCATCACGTTGGGAGTTTCAGCCATGGCATCAATCACGTCGTCTGTGAAGGCAGCCGGGTGGGGACTAGTGAAGCGCACCCGCTCTAGACCCTCGATCTCGCCGCAGGCTCGCAAGAGCTTACTAAAAGCATCGCGCTCACCGAACTCGACGCCATAGGAGTTTACGTTTTGTCCCAGCAAAGTGACTTCGATGGCACCGTCATCAACGAGTGCCTGAATTTCTGCCAAGATTTCCCCGGGGCGACGGTCTTTCTCTTTGCCTCGCAGCGAAGGGACAATGCAGAACGTGCAGGTGTTGTTACAGCCAACCGAGATGGAAACCCACGCGGAGTAGACCGAGTCACGTTTAGTGGGCAAGGTGGAGGGGAAAACATCGAGGGATTCGAGGATCTCCAGTTGCGCTTCGTTGTTGTGGCGGGCCCGCTCCAAGAGCGTGGGCAGGGCGCCAACATTGTGCGTTCCAAATACTGCGTCTACCCAAGGGGCTTTGCGCAAGATGGTGTCGCGGTCTTTCTGGGCTAAGCACCCACCCACGGCAATCTGCATGCCTGGGTTAGCGGCCTTGACCGAGGCCAGCATTCCTAAGTTTCCGTAGAGCTTGTTGTCAGCGTTTTCGCGTACTGCACAGGTGTTAAAAACCACAACGTCAGCCACGTCATCGGTGGAGGCCACCATACCTGCGTCTTCGAGAAGGCCGGCCATACGCTCGGAATCGTGGACGTTCATTTGGCAGCCGAAAGTGCGCACTTGATAGGTGCGTTGGCGCTCTTGGCCAGCGGAGGCTGCTGCATCCGTCACGGCTTGAACAAACGTAGCTTCGGAAGATTCGGTCATGGTTTCAGGCTGGGTCAAACTCACCCATTAAGGGTACCGGCTTATCTGAGGCCTAAAGTTCGCTGCCTTGCCACTCTTGTAAGGCTTCATTCGTGAGCTGGAAGGCCATGCCGGGAGCGTAGCCTTTGCGGGCAAGCATGGAGGCAAGTCTACGAACCAATTTGTCCCGCTCCTCGCGCCCCTCCGGGGCCTTCGCTGAACGGAGCTTGCGGGTCAGCAGCTCCTTGGCTTGCTGTACTTCTTGCTCGTCACTGAGTTGCCCCAGTGCTTCTTCGGCGAGTTCGGGAGCAATACCTTTATCCGCAAGCTCGCGGCGAAGGGCGCCTTTGGCTAGAGAACGATGCTCAGAACGGCTTCGAACCCATAACTGCGCAAACTCAGCGTCATCAATAAGTTTTAGTTCTTCAAAGCGGTCAAGAACTTGCTCGGCAGCATGCTCTGGAACACCGCGCTGCGCAAGCTTCGTAGCCAGTTGACCGCGACTGCGAGGAGCCGCGGTCAACTGACGTAAAACGATGGCGCGCGCTACCGCAACGGGGCCCGCATCTTCATCCAGCTCTACTGGCTTTCGCCAGTCCTTAGAAGCCGTCAACGGCCTTCAGCTTAGGGTTGTCTTTGCCCTCGTCAGCAGCGACGGGCTTCACTCCAACACCCAGCTTTTCCTTGATCAAACGCTCAAGCTCATCTGCCAGCTCGGGGTTGTCACGCAAGAAGCGGCGAGAGTTTTCCATACCTTGGCCCAGCTGGTCACCGTCATAGGTGAACCATGAGCCGGACTTCTTGATCAAACCATGCTCAACACCCACATCAATGATGCCGCCCTCACGGGAAATACCGGAACCATAGATGATATCGAACTCGGCGACCTTAAAGGGCGGGGCCATCTTGTTCTTAACGATCTTGGCCTTGGTGCGGTTACCGACCGAATCGGCGCCTTCCTTCAAGGTCTGGATTCGACGAACGTCAATGCGAACCGAGGCGTAGAACTTCAGCGCCTTACCACCGGTGGTGGTTTCCGGGGAGCCAAAGAAAACGCCGATCTTTTCACGCAGCTGGTTGATAAAGATTGCAGTGGTTTTGGTCTGGCTCAAACGGCCGGTGATCTTACGCAGCGCTTGCGACATCAAGCGGGCCTGCAGACCAACGTGGCTGTCACCCATTTCGCCTTCGATTTCAGCGCGAGGAACAAGGGCCGCTACGGAGTCAATGACCACAATGTCCAAGGAACCTGAACCAATAAGCATGTCCATGATTTCAAGTGCTTGCTCGCCGGTGTCAGGCTGAGAGACCAAGAGTGCGTCAGTGTCCACACCAAGCTTGGCAGCGTATTCGGGATCTAGGGCATGCTCGGCATCAATAAATGCGGCGATTCCACCATTGCGCTGAGCGTTGGCCACAGCGTGAAGAGCCACAGTGGTTTTACCTGATGACTCCGGGCCGTAGATCTCTACAACACGACCGCGAGGCAGGCCACCTATACCCAGAGCCACATCCAAGGCGATGGAACCGGTAGGGATCACTTCAATGGGCGCACGAATCTCATCACCGAGCCGCATGATTGAGCCCTTGCCATACTGCTTATCAATCTGTGCAAGCGCTGCTTCAAGCGCTTTTTCACGATCTGGTGCTGCCGCCATGGTCCACCTCTAATGCTTTCTGCTCTGGACCAGCGCCGCAGCGGCGATCCTTGTATTTGCTGTCCTAACCGAAGCTATCCGCGGCCTAAGACAATTTGAACGGCCCAGACTCCCTATGTGGATAAACGTCGAAAATTTCTTGGAAAATCTCGCGGAGTCCGTGGTTCAACTTCTCTCAAGGAGCATATATCTATCCGAACAGATATTCGAACAATCCGCTGGGCGTGTCAAAGGTCAGGCCTAGATATCCTTTGGTTTTATGTCCCGGCCGAGCCGGCGGTAGGCGGGGACGTCTTGGACGTCACACACTGCCAACCAAACACTTTTGGGGCGCTCCCCCGCTGCGAGGGCTTCCATAGCGGTCTTCCCGGGGAAAGCAGCGAGAGTTATGGTCGATGCCACTACACGAGAGTAGCCTGCACCAAATTCGTCATCCATCAATCGCCAAAACTCACTCATTCGCACTGAGTCAGTCTCTCACGGCACGCCACTTTAGAATGGTGAGTATGAGCAATTCATCCACGCCCGCCGCCAGTATGCCGCCAAGCGAACCAACTGGCAACGGTGAAAGCGATGAAGCTCGGGACGCCATTGTCCGTTCAGTAGAACAACAGCTGAGTGTTTTGTGGCGTCGAGGCAGGTCCATCTCGCACAGGCTCTCGCGTCAGGTTCATCCTGATATGGACCCCGCCGCTTATGGATTGTTGACCATCTTGCGCAAAGAGGGGCCCATGCGCCTCACTGAGCTCGCAGCCTATTTGGGTGTTGGAAAACCATCCGTCAGCAGGCAAATCACTTTCTTGGAGCGGATTGGCCTGGTGGTTAAGCGGGCGGACCCGCTCGACGGCAGGGCGCAGACCATCAGCCTCACCGAATCCGGTGAGGAGAAAATGCACCATGTACAAGACGCTCGGCGAGAAGTGTTTCGAGAGCGTTTGGGTGAGTGGCCCGTCGTCGAGCTCGAGGCGTTGGCTCAGCACATGGCCAAGCTCAACACCTTGTACGAGCGCGACGGCTTCAGCCGGGACGAATAAGTCCCGGAACTGTTAGCGGACGGACGTCACCAGGTTCTTATCCAGTTCCTCACGCAGTTCAGCGTTGAGGTCATGGCCGTAGCGGCGTGCGAATTCCTGAGGAACGGTGTCCGGGACAGCTACGCCTTCGGCCACCGCAACACGGTCACTCACTTCACGCAGCATCGTGGACAAGGGAACATCCAGTGCGGTGCAGATTGAGGACAACAATTCCGAGGATGCTTCCTTTTGGCCGCGTTCTACCTCACTCAAATACCCCAAGGACACGCGGGCACTGTGGGAGACTTCGCGGAGGGTACGGCCCTGACGTTGGCGGACATCCCGGAGAACATCACCGATCTCGTGACGTAGCACTACCATCTTGCGCTCCTTCTGCTCGCTTTTAGTCTGCTGAGCCAAACCCACATCCTTCCAGCGCACCACGCCGTTTACGGATACGGGCTGCTTTACCATCTGTATCGTCTTGCTCCTCTGACACATCGTCCGCTCGTTTGCGGTACGACTTCTTGGTTTCATCCTAGATCGCTTCGGTTCTTAGAAGCGACACAATGTAACAACTAACGGCGTGCAAGATTTGTTCCCAAAGACTCTACCCTCGGTTTCAGGCGTTATCTAGTGCCCCATCCAGCGCCTGAAAAAGACGCCGAAGCGCTGCCTCTGTGCTTTCCGCACGAATCTGGCCCCGGTCGCCGTCGAACATGTACTCGAATACTTCCGCGCTGGTTGCCGAGGCCACCGCTATAAAAACTGTCCCCACACTTTTGCCATCGTGTGGATCCGGCCCCGCAACGCCTGTAGTGCTGACCGCTAGATCTGCCCCGCACGCCTCACGGGCGCCAGCTGCCATAGCCAGCGCTACGTTCGGATCCACGGAGCCCGCGGTAGCCAGTAACTCTGAATCAACTCCGAGGATCTTCGCCTTGACGTCGTTGTGGTAGGCGACCACACCTCCGCGAAAGGCCGCTGATGCACCAGAAATATTGGCAAGGGTCGCTGCGACTTGGCCGGCCGTGAGGGATTCCGCCGTGGCGATGGTCAGATTTTGACGCACCGCAGAAAGAACGACGTCGGCGGCTAGTTGATCTACGGCGCTCAAACTCACGCTTCGCCGTCCTTCGTTTGAGGAGCAGGGCCGGCGGCTGCGGCTGCCTTTCCGGCAGCGCGTAAACGCATTGCTGCCACCACGTACTCCACACCAGTCCACACGGTGATCAGTACTGCCACCAGCATCACGATAAACGCCACAACACCGAGCCACGATGCGATCGAGCCCAAGGGCATGATGTACAAGAAAATGGCGATGGTTTGGACAACCGTTTTAAGCTTGCCACCGCGGGAAGCTGGGATAACACCGTAGCGGATCACAAAAAAGCGCAAGCCCGTAATGCCCCACTCCCGGACCAAAATAACGATCGTGACCCACCAGGGTAGTTCAGCCAGGATCGAGAGCACTACCAGCGCTGAGCCAATGAGCAGTTTGTCCGCAATGGGATCTGCGATTTTACCGAAGTCGGTCACAAGCCCACGACTTCGGGCAATATCGCCGTCCAACTTATCGGTGTAGATGGCCACCGCAAACGCCACAACAGCCGCCCAACGCCATCCGCCGTGCATGGGTGACCCGCCCGGCGCATCGGCAAGTAGGAACCACACAAAAAATGGCACCAGTGCAATGCGCAGCATGGTCAAAATATTCGGCAGGTTCCAGATCTTTGCGGGGGAAGTCTCGCTAGTGCTCACGTCTCAAGGCTACCTTTGCTTGTTGGGCTGGAACTGACCGATTAGCGGCCGGTGAGTGACCAAGCGTCTTCGCCGGACTCATCATCGTCGTCGGCGCCGTCGTAATATTGAACGCTTTGTGCGCGAGCTTCCAGATCCTGAGCCACAAGGTCCTCACCGTAGCCACCGGTTTGGTGGTTGGCGTTGGCGTTGTCTTGCAGCGCGGCGGTGGTTGCGTCAGGTGCCGCAGCAGCTGCCGGAGCATCATCTCCTCGCATCGCGGCCATCACAGCCGCCAGATCATCGGGCTTAACCAGCACGTCCCGGGCCTTGGAACCTTCAGAAGGACCAACCACTCCCCTAGACTCCAGCAGGTCCATCAGACGTCCGGCCTTGGCAAAACCAACACGGAGCTTGCGTTGCAGCATCGAGGTGGAACCAAACTGGGTGGTGACCACAAGCTCAGTGGCTTGGAGGAGCACGTCCAGATCGTCTCCGATGTCGTCGTCGATCTGTTTCTTTTGCGTCTCGACGGCAACGTCTTCACGGTAGCTAACCTTCAGCTGACCCTTAACGTGCTCAACCACCTGGTGGATTTCCGATTCCGTAACCCACGCGCCTTGAACACGCATAGCTTTGGACGCGCCCATAGGCAAGAACAGGGCATCACCTTGACCGATGAGTTTCTCAGCACCCGGCTGGTCCAAGACCACTCGGGAGTCTGTGACGGATGAGGTTGCGAAAGCCATACGGGAGGGAACGTTGGCTTTAATCAGACCCGTTACTACGTCCACCGACGGGCGCTGAGTAGCCAAAACTAGGTGAATACCTGCAGCACGCGCCAGCTGGGTGATACGAACAATCGAATCTTCAACGTCGCGCGGCGCAACCATCATCAAGTCCGCAAGCTCATCCACAATCACGAGCAAGTAAGGGTACGGGCGGATGACACGTTTGGAGTCCACCGGCGGGTGAACCTTCCCTGCGCGCACTGCCTTATTAAAGTCATCAATGTGTTTGAAGCCGTAGTTGGCGAGGTCGTCGTACCGGGCGTCCATTTCGCGCACAACCCACTGGAGTGCTTCGGCGGCCTTTTTGGGGTTGGTAATGATCGGCGTGATCAGGTGCGGAACACCTTCATAGGCTGTCAGTTCCACTCGCTTGGGGTCCACCATGACCATTCGGACTTCGTCCGGTGTGGCGCGCATCAGCAACGAGGTGATCATCGAATTCACAAAGGACGACTTACCTGCACCAGTAGCACCAGCCACCAGCAAGTGCGGCATCTTGGCAAGGTTGGCTACAACAAAACCACCCTCAACGTCTTTACCCACACCCATCACCATGGGGTGATCAGTTCGGCGCGCGTTGTGGCTTCGCAGCACGTCACCCAGGGACACCGTTTCACGGTCCGTGTTCGGAATCTCGATACCAATGGCTGATTTGCCGGGGATGGGGCTCAAGATACGAACATCACTTGAGGCAACGGCATAGGAGATGTTCTTGGACAGCGCCGTCACACGCTCCACCTTGGTGCCCGGGGCCAGCTCAATTTCGTAGCGAGTCACGGTTGGTCCACGGCTAAATCCGGTGACCTTGGCGTCTACGTTGAACTGCTCAAGAGTGTCCGTGAGAGCAGCCACAACAGCGTCGTTGGCTTCGGTGCGTTCCTTCGGGGCACTTCCCGGCACCAAAATTTCTGAGTCAGGCAGGGTGTACGTCACGTCCCCAGCCAAGGAAAGTTGCTCGGTGCGTTGCGGAATGGGAGTAGGTGGCACTGGTGCCACCGGTGTGGAGGGAACCACCGGTACTGCGCTAGGAACAATGGGAATTGCTGCAGTGGCGTCCGGGTCAACAGGTGCCGGTGCTGAACTGACCTTGCCCAACCCTTGGGCCGCTTTGATCTTCTCCACGGCGATCTCCGCCTGGGTAGGACGGCGAACACCGGGCGCAACCTGAGGCTCTTTCGCAGCTTCCGCTGCTTCAGCCTCCTCGATAACGGCACGCTCGAAGGCCTCATCACCCACGTAGCCATCCAAAGCTGGGTCAATGTCCTGGTCCCTGCCAAAGAGGCGCATCTTTTTGCGCGGAGCTTTGACCTTGGATCCGCGATTGCTGTGCTCTTCGAGGTAACTACGATCGTGTTCATCCGGGTTGGGCTCCTCCAAGTCCAAGCCCATCAGGTGCTCGTAGCCCTCACGGATACGGCGTGGAATGGCTCCAAAAGGAGTAGCCGTCACAATCAGCAACGAGGTAAATGCCAGCGCAATGAAGATCACATACGGCACAACGCTATGGATCGCGGCAAAGGGCGAGGCCGCCAAGAACCCGAGGATACCTCCGGCTTGGCGCAATCCTGCAAAGCCATCGGCAACAGATGGTTGGCCACCGATCATGTGGGCTATTCCGGTCCCCGAAACGGTCATGACCAAAAAACCGATGCCGATGCGGTTGTTCCCTCGGCCGTCCTGTGGCTTGCGGAACAACCGGAAAGCGCAGACTAGGAGTATCAAGGGCAACACAAGTGACATCCAGCCGAAGGTGCCCTCAACAATATTTCCAACTGCCTCGGCAAACCATCCGGTGAAGCCCCACCATGCAAAGGTGGCGATAAAAACAGCTAGCACGAGGTTGAAGAGGGCTGCACCATCGCGGCGTTCACTCGGTTCAATCCCGCTAACGTCATGCCCAATCCTGCGCACACCGGCACCAATGACGTGGCCAAGGCCCAGCCACGCGCCGGTTATGCCTCTGACCAGTGCATTTGATTGAGGTTCGACGACGGCCACTTGGCGCGTGCGAGCCGTGGGGGCACCGCTTTTAGCCCCGGCGCCGGAGCGGCTCCGAGCTGGGGTGGTGCTGGTTTTGCCGCGTGGATTTCCCTTTGGCGCGGAGGAAGTACGAGTCGCCATACTCGCCACGCTACCGGAAATGGCCCTGAAATCCGCGGATTTCAGGGCCATTGGGCGGCTGTGTTGCCACAGCTAAGCGGAGAGCTGAACTCCTCGCAGAGTAGTTTTATGCTTCGAGAACCACCGGGATGATCATCGGACGGCGGCGCAAACGGCGGTTTACCCAGGTGCCAATAACGCGGCGAACAACCTGCTGCAATTGGTGCGCAGTGTGATCGTTGTGCGCGAGTACTGCCTCCTGCAGAGCCTGGTTGATCTTGGGGATGATCTCGTCAAAGACCGAATCATCCTCTGCCACACCACGGGCGTGGATCTCCGGACCGGACAAGATTTGGCCGGTGGTCCGGTTGATGACCGTGATCACCGAAATGAAGCCTTCATCACCGAGGATGACACGATCTTTGAGGTCTGCATCAGTGATTTCGCCAACGCTGGATCCATCCACGTAGACAAACCCGACTTCAACCTGACCAACAATGTTGGCCTCGTGATCTCGAAGGTCTACAACGGTTCCGTTGTCGCCGAGGATCACGCTCTCGGCAGGAACACCAGACACTTCGGCGATCTTGCCGTTGGCAATCAGGTGGCGGGTTTCACCGTGGACCGGCATAGCGTTGAGCGGTTCAAGGATGTTGTAGCAGTAGAGGAGCTCTCCTGCGGCGGCGTGGCCGGAGACGTGAACCTTAGCGTTGCCCTTGTGAATAACGTCAGCACCAAGCTTGAGCAGGCTGTTGATAACACGGTAGACGGCGTTCTCGTTACCCGGGATCAGGCTTGAGGCCAGGATGACAGTGTCCCCCTCGCCAACGTTCACGCGGTGCTCACCGGATGCCATACGGGAGAGTGCGGCCATGGGCTCACCCTGTGAACCTGTAGACATCAGAACCACTTTGTGGTCTGGAAGGTTGTCCACGTTTTTGAGGTCCACCAAGATGCCCTTGGGTACGTTCAAGTAGCCCAGCTTGGCGGCGATCTGCATATTGCGGACCATGGAACGGCCCACAAAGGCTACCGAGCGGTTGTGCTTTGCAGCAGCGTCAAGGACTTGCTGCACACGGTGAATGTGTGAAGAGAACGATGCCACAATGATCCGCTTTTTGGCCTCGCCGAAGAGACGATCCAGGGTGGGGCCAATCTCGCGTTCGGCCGTGGTGAAACCAGGAACGTCAGCGTTGGTGGAGTCAGCCATAAACAGGTCAACGCCTTCTTCACCCAATCGGGCAAAGTGACGCAGATCGGTGATGCGGCCATCAAGAGGCAACTGGTCCATCTTGAAGTCGCCAGTGTGCAGCACTGTGCCACCCTCGGTGCGGATAAACACAGCGAGAGCATCCGGGATGGAGTGGTTAACCGCTACAAACTCACATTCAAAGGGACCGAACTGTTCAATCTGGCCTTCTTCAACGGTCAAGGTGTACGGCTTGATCCGGTGTTCTTGAAGCTTGGCCTCAATCAGGGCCAGGGTCAGCTGCGAGCCGATGAGCGGGATGTCTTTGCGAAGGCGCAAAAGGTACGGAACAGCGCCGATGTGGTCCTCGTGACCGTGAGTCAGAACAACACCCACTACGTCATCGAGGCGGTCTTCGATGTAGGAGAAGTCCGGCAGGATCAGGTCAACACCGGGCTGTGTCTCCTCGGGGAAGAGCACACCGCAGTCAACAATCAGGAGCTTGGAGTTGATCTCGAATACAGCCATGTTGCGGCCGATCTCGCCGAGACCACCCAGCGGCACAATTCGTAGAGTGCCGTTTTTGAGTTTGGGTGGGGTCGTCAGACTAGGCAGGGCAGTTTGAGTCATATTTGGCTACTTTCCAGGCAGTAGCTGGCCAGCTGCTGGACTATTCGCCCAACACCCAACCGGCACTTGCCAAGTCCTCGCGGATGATTGCTGTCTCAGTCTCGTCCGGCTCCACGAGGGGCAATCGAACAACCGAGTTGGGCAGGACTCCCTGCCACTTGAGAATCTGTTTGGCGGCTACAGCGCCCTGGACTCGCGTCATGGTGGCACGCACCACGGGTTCCAGTTCAAAATTTAGCGTACGGGCCGTGGCAAGGTCGTTCGCGTTGATCGCATCGATCAACTGACGGAACTTCGCGGTGGCTACGTGCGTGGTGACACCAATAAGGCCGACGGCGCCTAGGGCCATCCACTGCAGGGTCAGTCCGTCGTCGCCCGAGTAAAAGTCCAGATCCGTTTCTGCCATCACGCGGGTAGCAGCGGCAAAGTCAGCCTTGGCATCCTTGACGGCCACGATGTTCTGGTGCTTGGACAAGGCGATCATTGTTTCCGGAGCGATGGCAATGGAGGAACGGCCCGGGATGTCATAAACCATCACAGGAAGGTCAGTGGACGAGGCCACAGCCTCGAAGTGTGCTTTGACACCGGCTTGGCTGGGCTTGTTGTAGTAAGGGGTGACAATGAGCAGACCGTCCACACCGAGCTTTGCCGCTTCTTGGGACAAATGAACGGAGTGTGCAGTGTCATTGGTACCTGTACCGGCAATAATGGTGGCGCGAGAACCAACTGCTTCTTTAACAGCCCGGAACATACCCAGGTTTTCTTCATCCGTCAGAGTGGATGTCTCGCCTGTGGTTCCGGTAACCACCAGGGCGTCACAGCCGTCGTCGACAAGCTTGGTGGCGAGCTCTTGGGCTTGTTTGTAATCAACGGTTCCGTCCTCGGAAAACGGGGTGACCATTGCGGTCGCCAAGGTTCCAAAGGTGTGGGTGCGGAGATTAGATTCGGCCATGTAAAAAACGTTACCTTGAATCTGCTCAGATGCGGCAATGGGGCACACGTGATCCACGTCAAAGCATGCCCGAATGTGTCATATTACTGATGTTCGGCCCGATCTTCTCTGAGCCTGCCGAGGGTAGTGCTAGTTACGGAAGAGTTTGATGGCGTCACGCATCGCCGAACGGGCACGCTTACGGTCCCCTGCGGCGTCGTACGCGCACGAGAGCCGGAACCAAGAGCGCCAGTTGTCTGGATCTGCTTCAGCTTCTGCCTGATATTTGGCAAATTCGGCGTCTGCCGCTGCTCGCACAATTCGTCCACCGGGGGTACGCGGCAAGTTATCCACCGGCAGCCCACCCTCTGTTTCAAGGATGCGAGCCATTTGCTCGGTGCGGGCACCGAAGATTAGTTCACGAGCCAACGCCCAAACGCCAACAATGGGTAACAGTAGGTACGCAAGACCAATGGCTTTGGCGATCCAGCTAGGATCCAACAAAAACAGCACAGCCCGTTGGAAGGTCACCACCAGATAGAACGCGAGCAAGAGCGTGATGGCTCCTACCCAAATTTTGGTGCGGTTCCGTTTAAAAGTTTCCAGAATAGTACTCACGCCTCAGAGGCCCAGATCCAAGTAGCCATCTAGGCCCACGGTTAGACCGGGGTGAGCTGCGACTTCACGAAGCCCCAGCAGGACGCCTGGCATAAATGAGGCACGGTCAAAGGAATCGTGACGAATGGTCAGTTGTTCTCCGGCTGAACCTAAAAGAACCTCTTGGTGGGCCACGAGTCCGCGCAAGCGAACACTGTGGACCCGAATACCATCCACTTCGGCCCCACGTGCGCCGTCAGGGTCACTGGTTGTGGCATCGGGGCTCTTGGCCACCCCCGCCTCGGCACGCGCTGCAGCCACCAACTGAGCGGTGCGCACGGCTGTGCCAGAAGGTGCGTCTACCTTGTTGGGGTGATGTAGTTCAATCACTTCAACTGATTCGAAGTATTGCGCGGCTTTGGCTGCAAATGCTGAAGCCAACACCGATCCAAGAGCAAAGTTCGGGGCGATGAGCACACCGGTCTCTGGGTGTTCTGCCAGTAATTCACGCAGGGCATCGCAGCGCTTGGCGTCCCATCCCGTGGTGCCAACCACCGCGTGGAGCCCGTGCTCCACAGCGAAGCGAACGTTAGCTTCAGTGCTTTCCGGGACGGTAAGGTCCACCACGTGGGTGGCGCCGCTGGCCAGAATAGACTCCAGCGAATCGTTGCGCCCCAAGCTTGCAACTAAGTTCAGATCCGGTGCTGCTTCGATGGCCTTAACGGCCTCAGCACCCATTCGTCCTGAGGCACCAAGCAGGGCCACGGAAATCGTTTTGCTCATGGTTCCAAGCCTACCGTCGAGCTCAACTACTCCCCTACGCCTACCCACTCTTGGGTGCCGTCCGCAAAAAATTGTTGCTTCCAAATGGGCACTTCGGCCTTGATCCGATCAACCAATTCGGAGCACCAACGGAAGGCCTCGCCACGGTGCGCCGCCGAGACAGCACACGCCAGAGCAGTGTCACCAATCTCCAGATCGCCCACCCGGTGGGCGGCCCAAATGCGGACTCCATCTCCGGCTTCTGCAACCACTTCGGCCAGAACCTTGGCAAGCACGGCTTCGGCGCTGGGATGGGCGCTGTACGCCAGACGTGTGACGGCTTTGCCGCCGTCGTGGTTGCGGACCACACCCGAAAAACCAACCACTGCACCAGCCGTGGAATGCGCGACGGCGGCACTAGCCTGATCAACGGAAATGGGCTCTGCTGACAAAACAGCGTGTGCAACGTTAGTGCTCATGACTGCCGTCCACCTGCTCACACAAATGCGCTAAAACGGGGTCCAACAGACTGAGCCCATCCATTACTGCGTGCGGGGAGCCAGGCAGATTCACTACAAAACAGTTCCCCGCCATTCCGGCATAGCCGCGGCTCAACATAGCCATCGGTGTGTTCTCACGCCCAGCAGCTCGTAGCGCCTCCATAATGCCCGGGATCTGGCGGTCAATGAGAGGCAACGTTTGCTCCGGGGTTTGATCATCCGGGCTCAAGCCCGTGCCGCCACTGGTGATAATCACCGAGGGTTTAGTTAGCAAAAGTCCGCGAAGAGCAGCACCCACCGCCCCGCCGTCGGGCACTACAACTGGTGCGTGGATCTCAAAACCGTGCTCAACTAGCCAGTCAACAATCACCGGCCCGGTGAGATCCTGGTACTGACCGCTCGCAGCTCGAGTGGAGGCGATCACAACGCCAGCGCGCCTGATGGTGCTGTTCATAGTTTCCAATCCCCGCTTTTGCCGCCGCTTTTTGCCTGGACCAAAATGTCGGTGATCACTGCATGTTTATCCACGGCCTTGATCATGTCGTAAACGCTCAGCGCTGCAACACTAGCGGCCGTCAACGCTTCCATCTCAACACCTGTCACACCCAAGGTCTTGACGGTGGCCAAAACAGTCACCGAGGTTTCGCCGGTTTCAAAGTCCACAGTGACTTTGCTCAATGGCAGAGGATGGCACAGCGGAACCAGCTCGGGAGTCTTTTTCGCTGCCATAATGCCGGCGATCCGAGCCACGGACAACGCATCCCCCTTGGGAAGCCCGCCGCTGGTGAGCAGGCTCAACACTTCGACGGTAGTGTTCACCACTGCCTGCGCGGTGGCCTGGCGCGTTGTGGCGGCTTTGGCGCTCACATCAACCATGTGCGCGCTGCCGTCGGCACGCAGATGCGTCAACGACGGCTGCGTTGCTGGAGTTCGGGAGGAATCTGCTGGCTTCACAACATCCATACTTCCACGTCGGCGCCGGTCTTAAGCTCCTGAACATCCACCGGGACATGAACCACAGCATTGGATGCAGCGGCTGCGCTCAGCAGGTGTGAACCCGGCCCGCCCATAACTGCCACTGTGCCATCCGCGTGCAAGACGGCCCGCCGCAATTGGTGTTTTGCCCGGGGCGAGCTGAGCGGTTCGCGAAGTTTGGCGCGGACCACAGGTCGCGGCGCTGGCGAGCCAAAGAGTGAGGTCAGGGCCGGGCGAAGAAACATCTCGAAGGAAAGCAAAGAACTCACCGGGTTGCCGGGGAAAGCCAGCAACGGAACCCCTCGGTACGTGCCTAGGCCCTGCGGCCCGCCTGGCTGCATGGCCACGCTGACAAAGTCTACGACGGCGGAATCCCCCGCCATCGCTTGGCGAACCACTTCAAACGCACCCTTGCTGATCCCACCGCTTGTGACGATCAGCTCCACACCATCCAAGGCCTCATCCAAGTGGGCTCGCAGGGCATCGGGGTTATCCGCACTAGCGCGCAACTGGATAACTTTCACTCCAGCAGCCTCCATGGACGCGGCCAAGAGGGTTGAATTGGCGTCAAAGATTTGACCTGCATTGAGTTCGCCGCCGGGCTGGACAACTTCATCTCCCGTGGCCAAAAGCAGCGCTGTGGGCAGGGTTGTGACCTCAACCGTGGCAATACCTAAACCTGCGAGGAGCCCCAATTGGGCAGCGCCCAGAGCTGTTCCGGCGCGCAACGCCACATCCCCCGCCAAGATGTCACCACCGCGCTCGCGCACAAAAGCACCACGTGTAACAGGAGGCAGGCTTACCGTGAGGCCCTCATTAGTCCCGTTCAGGAAATCGAAGGTATTGGGGGCGGCCGCTTCCACGGGGATCACCGCATCAGCACCTGGTGGCATCATGGCACCAGTCATAATCGGTGCCGCGTAACCTGCCGGCAAATCTGACGCTGCCGTCCCTGCCGCAATGGTGGCAACTAGGGGCAAAGGGCCACCATCGGGGCCCAGATCCGCGGCCCGGATGGCGTACCCATCCATTTGTGAGTTATCAAAAGGTGGCAAGGACACTGGCGCGTGGACGTCGTTTGCCAGCGCACGTCCCAAAGCCTGAACCAGCGGCAACTGTTGAGTCCCCAGCTTGTTGGGAAGGGAACTCAAAAGCTCAAGCACGGCGGTGCTGTGCTCTAGGACTGTGCGCATGGACCGAGCCTCTCAAATATTCAGCACCATAATTTCGATTCCACTGTAGCCGGGGTGCCGGCAGCTCGAATGATCAAATTTGCTGGTGGTCTAACTTGTTGTGCTCTATTTTGCTGTGACGTTGACAGTATGGAGGCCAGTTGAACCGTCTGGTGCTACCGGCGTCTCAGCTTCAATCTGCCACTGCCCACTGACGTTTTTTGCCCTCGCTTGAACGTTATGTGCACCAACAGCCAAGGTTACGGTGGCTCTCCACTGAACCCAAGTGTTTTTGGAGATGCCGGTAGCAAGAACCGCATCGATCCATTCGCCGCCATCCACCCGGACTTGCACAGCAGATACGCCGTCTCCTTGAGCCCACGCCATCCCGCCTAGGACTAGTTCCCCGGCAGTAACAACAGCTCCCGGGCGTGGTGTGTCAATCCGCGAGGACATTTTGATGGGCCCGTGATCTGACCAACCACGTGTGGACCAATAGGCCACATCTTTGCCAAAGCTACTGACCTTGATCTCACTGATCCATTTGGTGGCTGAGACAAAGCCGTAAAGACCCGGCACAATAAGTCGGGCTGGAAACCCATGCTCCGCTGGCAATGGCTCCCCATTCATGCCCACCGCCAGGACAGCCGCGCGTCCATCCGTCATAGCTTCGAGCGGAGTACTGGCTGTAAAACCGTCAACACTCGTGGAAAAAATCATGTTTGCGCCCGGCTGCACTCCGGCCTGTGCCAACAAACTCTTAACGGGAACACCTAACCAGCGCGCATTGCCAATCAAGTCCCCACCCACCTCGTTGGAGACACACGCGATAGTGATGTACTGCTCGATCATCGGCATGGCCAAAATCTGGTCCAGGGTGAACTCCAATTGATGATCAACCATCCCGGTGATGCGCAATTTCCACCCATCAGGATTCACAAACGGCACTACCAAGGCAGTGTCTATCCGGTAGAAATTAGCGTTGTCAGTCACCAAAGGAGTTAACCCGGGGAGGTTAATATTTGCGCTCACCGCCGGTGCTTTCGCGGCTACTGCCGGCTTAGGGAGCCGGATGAGGTTTCTGGCAGATGTTGTTACAGCCCCAGCTGAACGGACAGTCCCCGCCGCAATAGCCGCCACAGCACCCGCTGCCGTTGCAAACGCGAGCGAACCAAGGAACTTCCGCCGTGCAGCAGTAGCTGCCGCGGGAGCTGGTGCTGCAGAAACGGCAGGAGCGGAGCCGTCACCCAGAGCCATTCCCGACCGTTGTGCCGCACGAGAAAAGTAGGTTAATAGCACTGCTGCAAGCACGGCGTCGAGCACTGGTAGCAGCAGGCTGGGCGCGCTACTTCCTGACCGTGAAGCAACACCCGCGATTCCAATGGCCCCAAAAACGGCCACAATGGCCACCCCCGCCCACCGGCGCGAGAACTCGGCCACCCCCGCGATAACTGCCATCCCCAGCAGCACAGCGCAAAGAACCATAATAAAAACAAGTTTGTCAGCGGTGCCAAAAAGCCCAACAGCCCAGTCTTTAACCCCAGGAGGAAAAGAATCGATCACTGCCCCACCTACGGCTGTGATCGGCGAGAGTGACGGCGAAAAAATCGCCGCCACGAGCTCTCCAACGGCAACACCCCCACCCACTGCTATCACTCCGGACACGGCGGCCCACCTTTTCAGCCGGGCGGTTGGGATCTTGTGCATAAAACAACACTATGCTCCGTCTAGCTGATGGGAGGATGTGAATCTGTGATGGCAGTTTCCGGTAGAACTCGTCACACCGGTCACCTTGGCAGCAAGTGGCGTAGCCTGAAGTGATGAACATACAGCGCACTGCGGGAGAGCTTTCCGCCGGTCTCATTGACCGCTTTGGCCGCAAGGCCACTGATATGCGCCTCTCGCTCACGGATAAATGCAATTTGCGCTGCACCTACTGCATGCCCGCGGAAGGCCTAGATTGGCTCAAACGCGAGGCCGTTCTCAGCGCGGATGAGATTGTGCGCCTTGTCCGGATCGGTGTGGAGATGCTGGGTGTGCGCGAATTGCGCCTCACCGGTGGGGAGCCGCTGGTGCGCGCTGACCTCGTGGAAATTATCACGCGTTTACGGAACGCTCACCCGGAGTTGCCGATCTCTCTGACTACCAATGCTGTGGGTTTGGACCGCAAAGCAGTAGCGCTCAAAGCCGCTGGCCTGAGCCGAATCAACGTCTCCTTAGATTCAATTCATGCCGAAACCTTTGCTGAACTCACCCGCAGGCCCGTTCTGGACCGGGTATTAGCGGGGATTGAGGCTGCCAGCGACGCAGGATTGGGCCCGATCAAAATCAATGCAGTGCTGATGCGCGGGATCAACGACGCTCAAGCCCCTGAGCTACTGCAGTGGTCACTGGAGCGTGGTTATGAACTTCGTTTTATTGAGCAGATGCCTCTGGATGCAGATCACGGCTGGACACGGACGGACATGATTACGGCCGCTGAAATCCGTGGCGGACTAGAACAAGACTTTGTTTTGAGCCCGGACCCAAGAGAGCGCGACGGCGCCCCCGCCGAACGGTATGAGGTACGGCATCGTCGAGGTGCTAGTGATACCACCGGTGGTGATCTTCTAGGGACCGTTGGGATTATTGCCTCGGTTACCGAACCGTTCTGCGCCGATTGTCGACGCACTCGGGTCACTGCCGAAGGGAAAATCATGAGCTGCCTGTTTTCCCGCGAGGAAACCGACCTGATGGCCCACTTGCGTTCTGGTGCCTCGGATGAGGACGTAGCTGCCGTGTGGCAAAACGCTATGTGGTCCAAACCCAAGGCTCACGGTATGGGTCACACGGGCCTTGGGGACACTGAATTTGTACAACCTGACCGCTCGATGAGCGCGATTGGTGGTTAGCACGTGCTGATTCGATACTTTGCCGCGGCCAGCGCTGCCGCCGGCACGGATGAAGAACGTCTGGAATTGCCTAGTGGCACCTCCTTGGAGGGCCTCTTGAAGGCGATCCTCGGCGTCGAACGTTCCGTTCAGGACCCAAACGCTCCGGCACTTTCTACGGTGCTTGCGCGCAGCAGTTTTTTGCTCAACGGCGTGGCAACGCGTCACCATCAGATAATGCTCGACGCCGATGACACGGTTGATGTTTTACCGCCCTTTGCGGGCGGCTAAGCGAAAGTAGGGCTACTCGGCTTAGAGGCCGAAGTCTTCAGTTTCCTCGAACGGTCCAACCACAGTGACAGTGCGCGGCGATTTAGCCAACCACTGCGCCAGCTCTTGCACCTGTTCAACGGTGACGGCCCGGATCTGGCTGAGGGTTTCTTCGATGTCTTGGAACTCACCGGAAACCAACTCGGCGCGCCCCAAACGGGACATACGTGATCCGGTATCTTCTAGGGCCAAAACAATACCGCCACTGAGCTGCCCCACAGCTTTGCGGAGTTCCTCGCCAGTAATGCCATGCTCGGCAAGCTTATCCAGCTCAACGCCCAGAAGCTCAATCACCTGGCGGACTTTTGCTGGGGAGCAACCCGCATACATTCCAAAGTAACCAGCGTCGGCGTAAGCGGACGCAAAGGAGTACGTCGAGTAAACCAAACCGCGCTTCTCGCGGATCTCTTGGAAAAGGCGTGAAGACATTCCGCCGCCCAGAACAGCGTTGAGCACACTCATCACGTAGCGGCGACTGTCAGTGGCCACAATTGAAGGGCAACCCATAATGATGTTGGCCTGCTCAACTTGGCGCTTGATAACGTGCATACCTTCGGTACCCGTCACAGTAGCGGGCTCAGTGGAGCGGCGGGCTACTGGCGCAGCCTGAGGATCAAGCTTCCAACCGGCTTGATGCAGTGCTTCCAAGACCTGTTGACACAGTTGATCATGGTCTAGGCCACCAGCAGCAGTAATAACTAGCTCTTCCGGCCGGTAGTAACGCTGGTAGTGCTCCCACACAGCCTCGCGGCCAACCGCTTTGATGGCCTCGGGCGTTCCGCCAATGGGGCGTCCTAGGGGGTGTGCACCGAGTACTGCTGCAACAAAATTTTCGTGAGCAACGTCGGTGGGATCGTCACTATCCATGGCGATCTCTTCAAGAATGACGTCGCGCTCTTGCTCAAGCTCTTCCGGATCCAAAACCGCGGAGGTGATCATGTCCGCAATAACATCAATGGCCATGGGCAGATCAGAATCCAAAACGCGAGCAAAGTAGCAGGTACTTTCCTTCGCGGTGGCTGCGTTTGATTCGCCACCAACCTCGTCAAAAGCCGAGGCAATTTCTAGCGCTGTGCGCTTTTTGGTGCCCTTGAACAGCAGGTGCTCAAGGAAATGGGTTGAGCCGTGTTGGCCCGCGGCTTCGTCCCGCGAGCCAACACCAACCCAAAATCCAATTGTCGCTGACCTCTGACCTGGCATGGCCTCAGTGAGGACACGCACTCCACCGGGGAGGACCGAGCGACGCACTTGTGCGCCACCGGCTTCTCCGTGGATCAGGCTGGAGTGGCCTTGAACGGCTGAGCCGTCAGTGCTTTCTCCGTGGTGGCCAGGGGTCAGCGGCAAATGAATGATTGTCATGTATTACGCGTCTTCGCCTTCTGCAGCGTCCTCGGAGTGAACGCGCTCGGTCTCAACCGCTGCGCCTTCTTCCTCAGCAACAACAGGAGAGAGCGAAAGCTTTCCGCGGTCATCGATCTTGGTGATTTCCACTTGGATCTTCTGACCAACGCCAACAACGTCATCCACGTTATCCACGCGCTTGCCACCGGCGAGCTTACGCAGTTCGGAGATGTGCAGCAGGCCGTCCTTGCCCGGGGTCAAGGAGATGAATGCACCGAAGGTGGTGGTCTTGACAACCGTACCGAGGTAACGCTCGCCAATTTCCGGAACCTGCGGGTTGGCGATCGCGTTGATAGCGGAGCGTGCAGCCTCTGCCGAAGGACCATTGGTGGCACCGATGTAAACGGTTCCGTCGTCCTCGATCGAGATGTCAGCGCCGGTATCTTCCTGGATCTGGTTGATCATCTTGCCCTTGGGGCCAATGACCTCGCCGATCTTGTCCACGGGGATCTTCACTGCGATAACACGAGGAGCGAACTCAGAGAGCTCGTCAGGGGTATCGATCGCTGCGTTGAGAACCTCGAGGATGTGCAAGCGGGCTTCACGAGCCTGCTTGAGTGCGGCGGCCAAAACCGAAGCGGGGATACCGTCCAGCTTGGTGTCCAACTGGATAGCCGTAACGAATTCAGAAGTACCGGCAACCTTGAAGTCCATGTCACCGAAGGCATCTTCGGCGCCGAGGATGTCAGTCAAAGCAGCGTAGCGAGTTTCGCCGTCGACCTGGTCAGAAACCAAGCCCATTGCGATACCGGCAACCGGTGCCTTGAGCGGAACGCCAGCGTTGAGCAAGGACAGCGTTGAGGCGCAGACCGAACCCATGGAGGTGGAACCGTTGGATCCGAGTGCCTCGGAGACCTGACGGATGGCGTACGGGAATTCTTCACGTGAAGGCAATACCGGCACAAGTGCACGCTCTGCCAAGGCACCGTGACCGATTTCGCGGCGCTTGGGGGAACCAACGCGGCCGGTTTCACCGGTGGAGTACGGCGGGAAGTTGTAGTTGTGCATGTAGCGCTTGGTCTTGACGGGAGACAGCGAGTCGATCTGCTGTTCCATCTTGAGCATGTTCAAGGTGGTGACGCCCATAATCTGGGTTTCGCCACGCTCGAAGATTGCCGAACCGTGTACGCGCGGCAGAACCTCAACCTCGGCGGTGAGCTGACGGATGTCCGTCAAGCCGCGGCCGTCAATACGGATCTGGTCCTTGAGGATGCGCTGGCGCACAACCTTCTTGGTGACCGAGCGGAATGCTGCGGAGAGTTCCTTCTCGCGACCTTCGAACTCAGCGGCTAGGCCAGAAATGACCTCGTCCTTGAGCGCGTCAGAGGCGTTGTCCCGCTCTTGCTTGTCAGCGATCTGGAAGACGCTGGCGAGCTTTTCGGCTGCAGCGGACTCAACAGCGGCAAAGACGTCATCTTCGTAGTCCAAGAAGACCGGGAATTCAACGGTGGGCTTGGCAGCGCGAGCAGCCAAGTCTGCCTGTGCTTCACACAGCGCCTTGATGAACGGCTTTGCAGCTTCGAGACCCTCAGAAACAACTTCTTCGGTAGGAGCAGTTGCGCCCTGTTCCTTGATGAGGTTCCAAGCATTGTCAGTAGCTTCGGCTTCAACCATCATGATGGCGATGTCATCACCGGCAACGCGGCCGGCAACAACCATGTTGAAGACCGAGTTCTCCAGCTGAGAGTGCTTGGGGAAAGCGACCCACTGTGAACCCTGCTCGTCAGCTACGAGTGCAACACGAACACCACCGATGGGACCCGAGAACGGCAAACCGGAGAGCTGGGTGGAGATCGAGGAAGCGTTGATAGCTACTACGTCGTAGAGCTCGTCCGGGTTGATGGCCAACACGGTAACAACGATCTGTACTTCGTTGCGCAGGCCCTTGACGAATGCCGGGCGCAACGGGCGGTCCATCAAACGGCAAGCCAAAATGGCTTCCGTGGACGGGCGACCTTCGCGGCGGAAGAAGCTGCCCGGGATACGGCCAGCAGCGTACATACGCTCCTCGACGTCCACGGTCAGCGGGAAGAAGTCGAACCCTTCGCGCGGGGACTTGCCTGCGGTGGTTGCGGAAAGCAGCGCGGTGTCATCGTCGATGTACACCATTGCTGCACCGGCTGCTTGCTTGGCAAGACGGCCTGTTTCAAAGCGAATAACGCGCTTGCCGAAGCGGCCATTGTCAATGACGGCTTCTGAGAACTGGATTTCGGGACCCTCCAAGAGAGTCACCTCCGTTTCTGCTTAGCGGAGCCACCATAATCAGCCCAGGATCAGAACGTTCTGCCTGTACAACACCCGGTCTTCGATCGAGATCCACGGGCCTATGTGCTGCCCAGCGGGCCAGCACTTCCCGGAGATCACTACCGAGGACCGCGAATGCGCGATTTCTGGTTGAAACTCCTATTGATTTTTTGAATTACTAGCTCGGAAAGCTATCCGTGCTGCGAAAGAAGGCGGTCTTTCCCCATGGGGAAAGAACCGCCCTCAGTCTAACTAGCGACGCAGGCCGAGGCGCTCAATGAGCGTACGGTAGCGCGTGATGTCAGTGTCGTGCAGGTAGCGCAGCATGCGCTTACGACGACCTACCAAGCCCATAAGGCCACGGCGGGTGTGGTGATCGTGCTTGTGCATCTTCAGGTGTTCCGTCAGGTCAGAGATGCGCTTGGACAGCACAGCAATCTGAACCTCGGGTGAGCCGGTGTCGGCTTCGCCCGTTGCGTATTCCTTCATGATCTGCTGCTTGATGGCGGCGTCAAGTGCCACAATAACTCCTAGAGTTGTGCCGTGAGGCCCGGATCAGTAGATCACTGCCGGGTTGCATTGCCACCGCCAAAGCGGCTTATAGCAAATGCAGGATCAGGCAACCACGGACTGCAGCCGGATCCACATGCCAGTTTACAGGGTGGGGCCCGAAGTTGTCGAAGTCAGCAAGTGCAGTCGGTCACGGATTTCCACCATTCCACGCAAGACTTCGGCAAAGGAAGTGCTCAACGGTGATAGTCCAATGCGCAGCGCATCCGGAGCACGGAAATCCGGAATCACATCGACTTCCCACAATCCACCCAGCATGCCCCTAAATTCTTGGTGGCTAATGGTGATGTGGCCACCACGCTGGGCTGGGTCACCGGGTGTGCCCACGGTAACTCCCAAGGGGGCAAGTAACTGCTCAGAACAGCGCAGCGCAAATTCGGTCAGCTCTATGGCTTTGGCGCGCACGGCTGGCATACCCACCTGAGCGAGGATCTCTAGGGTTCCACGGACGGCAAGCATGCCAAATACCGGTGGTGTGCCGCTCAGGAAGCTTCGAATGCCGTCGGCGGCTTGGTAGCCAGGGGCCATCTCAAAGGCATCACGGCGTCCCATCCAACCCCAGATTGGCTGTTTCAGCGTTGCCAAATGCCTCTGGTTGACGTACGCGAAGGCTGGCGACCCTGGACCACCATTGAGGTATTTGTACGTGCACCCAGCAGCGAAGTCCACCCCGCATTCGTCCAGGGCAAGCTCTAGTACGCCCACGGAATGGCATAGGTCCCACACCACTAGTGCCCCGGCGTCGTGCACGGCGGCGGTGATCGCAGCCATGTCAGCAATATATCCGGAACGGTAACTAACGTGGCTAAGAAGGACGACGGCGGTGCTGGCGCCGACGACCGCTTGCACCTGTTCAAGGCTCACTCCGCTCAGCGGATCAGCTTGAATCCACCGCAATGTCATACCGAGTTCCTCGGCAATTCCTTCCATCACATAGCGATCCGTGGGGAAATTATCGGTGTCTACAACCAACTCGGTTCTCGAGGGCGCTCCTCCAGCTCCATGGTTTTGTGTAGCCGCTACAGCTGCCCTGACTAGCTTGTACAAAATCACCGTGGTGGAATCGGCAATGACGGTTTGTCCCGGCGCTGCACCGAGCGCCACCGAGCCAAGCTGATCTCCAATGACTTGAGGCAATTCGAGCCATTGTTCGTCCCAGCCACGAATGAGCCTGCCGCCCCAAGAATGGTGGATAAAGGCGTTAATGTCCTCGGCCGTTCGGCGCAAGGGCCGGCCCAAGGAATTGCCGTCGAGGTAGCTCAACGGCGTCTCACTGCCAATGAACTCCTTGCGAACCTCGGCTAGCGGGTCAGCGGAATCCAACTCCTGTGCGGCTTGGTTGAGGCTTTGAAGTTCCTGGCGCACGGCTAGCGTCCAATCTCTGTGCGGACCGCAAAAAGCTCGGGGAAAAAGGTTAGTTCGAGGGCCTTTTGCAAAAAGCTGACGCCGCTGGATCCACCCGTACCGGTTTTGAGCCCGATGGTTCGTTGCACGGTACGCAAGTGCCGGAAACGCCACAGCTGGAAGTTATCTTCCAAGTCCACGAGTTCTTCACAAGCCTCGTAGGCGGCCCAATAGGTATTGGCGTCTTCATAAATCCTTTTGAAAACAGGGACAAGCTCGGCCGTGAACACATGGGCTTGGGTGACGTCGCGCTCCAGCAAAGCGGTAGGGATGCTGTGACCCTGGCGGTGGAGGTGCCCCAAAAACTCGTCATAGATGCTTGGCGAGTTTAGAAGGTCTTCAAGCATGGCGTATGAGTCCGGATCAGAAGCAAAGACTTCTAGCATTGCCCGGTTCTTGTTGCCCAAAATGAACTCAACAGCCCGGTACTGGGCTGACTGGAATCCCGAGGACTTCCCCAAGAAACCACGGAACTCCGAATACTCGGTGGGAGTGAGCGTGGCCAAGACGGACCACTGTTCAGTCAGGGTCTTTTGGATGTGCTTAACCCGGGCAATGCCCTTGAGCGCGCCGGCCAAGTGGTCCTGGCGCAGTTGTTCTTTGGCACTGCGTAATTCATGCAGAACCAATTTGAGCCATAACTCCGTGGTCTGGTGCTGGATGATAAACAGCATTTCATCATGGTGCTCCGGAGTGCTGACTGGTTGCTGTGCTGAGAGCAGCGTACCTAGTTGCAGGTAGGAGCCGTAGCTCATGGTGGAGCTGAAATCCTTGACGATTCCTTGGTCCAAATCGCGAGTATTTTTCTCGACACTCATCAGTTCTCCAAAACTGTTCGTGCCTGCTGGACATCCAGGCGCATTTGTTCCACGAGCGCTTCAGGGCCGCGGTAGGCCACCATGCCGCGCAACCGGGTGACGAATTCGAGGACAACTGCTTGTCCGTAGAGGTTAAAGTCCTCCACCGCTTCTGCGGGACGATCAATCACGTGAGCTTCCACCTGCCGGCTCACGCCTTCAAAGGTGGGGTTTGAACCCACCGATATGGCCGCCGGCCATTTTTTGCCGGTCTCGTCGGTGAGCCAGCCCGCGTAGATTCCGTCACCCGGAATGTAGCCGCTCGCATCAGTAGCAAGGTTTGCCGTGGGAAAACCGAGTTCACGCCCGCGGGCTGCCCCGTGCACCACCACTCCGCGCATTCGGTGCGGTCGTCCTAAGACGGATGAGGCAGTAGCCACATCTCCCTCTGAAAGTGCTTCGCGGACCCACGTTGAGGAGCAGCGGCGCCCCTCCCCATGCATGTCGTGACTCTCTGGGGAACCGAATTCTGTGGTGACAACAACGTCGAACCCGAATTCAGCTCCGAGCTCTTGCATGGTGCTCAGATCACCGGAGTTATTTTTGCCAAAGCGTACGTCTCGCCCAATCACCACATGGGAGACGTGCAAAGTATCAACGAGCACAGAGCGAACAAAATCACTGGGCGTTAAGGCCGCCAGTTCAAGGGTGTAGTGCATCACCAGTACGCCGTCGAGTCCGTTGTCAGCGAGTACTTCGAGCCGGTCTTCCAAACCCATAATGAGCTCGGGTGCACTTTCCGGCCGGTGCACTTGCGAAGGATGCGGGTCAAAAGTTACCGCTACAGCCTTGGCGTGCGCGTCCCGAGCAACCCCAACTAACTGGGCAAGGACTTGTTGATGGCCCTGATGGACGCCGTCAAAATTGCCTATGGTTACTACCGATGGCCCGTAGCCCTCGGGAACTTCCGCGAGATCGCTCCAGATCTGAACCATATATAGTGCCCTGCGCTCCTCGTGTGACAGCTCATCTATGTGCCAACGGTGTGACCCTTTGGCACAGACCGGTGCCGATCAGAGACCGACGGCGGACCTCACTAAGATTACCCGCTGTGGCTGGCAACCATGTGCGCAGCGCAGCGGAGGGACCGCGATTGACGGGTGCGGCAACCACACCTTTAAGCCGTTTGTCCGCGCCGAGTTACTTCCGCCACGACTTTGCCGGGGCTACGATGCAAGAGCAATGGCTGCCAGTACGGCAGCGTTCAGTTTTCGCCAATGCTGGCATCTGCTGGCCAAAGGAGTAGCTATGACTGCGCTTGAAGACATTCTGGGAAAGCTTCCCATCGATCAGATCGCCCAGATGCTGGGGACGGACTCCGCTAGTGCTCAGGCTGCCGTAGAGGCCGCCGTACCTACCTTGCTCGCTGGAATGCAGAACAATGCCCAGGATCCCTCTGCTGCAGCGAACCTGGAGTCAGCATTGACTCAGCACCAAAATGATCTTTCTGACGGTGAGATCGACGCTGCACAGGTGGACACCACAGACGGCGAAAAGATTGTGAGCCACGTTTTTGGGGGCCAGCAAGATCAGGTGGCTAGCCAACTAGCCGGCGCAGCCAACCTCGGCGGTGCGGGCGGAACATTGATCAGCAAGGTTCTTCCGATCCTGGCACCGATTGTGATGTCATGGCTGGCGTCTAAATACTTGGGCCAGAAACAGGGTCAAACCGGCTCTTCGCAGTTGAGGGTGTAGTCGAGGGTCGGCGGCTGGTTCGTGGATAGACGTCGAGGTCTTCCAGGATGGAAGTTCTCACACTGCCCATCTGCCGGAAGACCTCGACTTGCACCACCCTACGTTCGCGACCCCTGACCTCACCACGTTCTGCCGTCTCGATGAGCTCGGCCTCGAAGCCATCGGCCAGTTGATCGAGCCCGACCGGGCGGTACTCGAGTGCCGCGTCGTTGACGATGACCCGTGGTGTCGGAAGTGCGGCGCCGAGGGCGTGCCGCGCGACACCGTGACGCGTCCGCTCGCGCACGAGCCGTTCGGGCACCGGCCCACGACGCTGCTGGTGCGGGTGCGCCGCTACCGGTGCGGCCACTGCCGCCGCACCTGGCGGCAGGACACGACGAACGCGGCGGCGCCGCGGGCGAAGATCTCCCGCGGCGGGGTCGGGTGGGCGCTGAAGGCGATCGTGGTCGACCACCTCACCGTCTCCCGCGCCGCGGCAGGCCTGGGTGTGTCGTGGCACACCGCGAACACCGCGATCCTCGCCGAGGGCAAGCGGCGGCTGATCGACGATCCGGCCAGGTTCGACGGCGTCACCACGATCGGCGTCGACGAGCACGTCTGGCGTCACACCCGGTTCGGTGACAAGTACGTGACCGTGATCATCGACCTCACGCCCGCCCGCAACAAGACAGGTCCCGCACGGCTGCTGGACATGGTCGAGGGTCGGTCGAAGGCGGTGTTCAAGCAGTGGCTCGCCGCCCGGCCCAAGGAGTGGTCGAAGCAGATCGAAGTGGTCGCGATGGATGGGTTCAGTGGGTTCAAGACCGCCGCGTCCGAGGAACTCCCCGACGCGGTCCCGGTGATGGATCCGTTCCATGTCGTCCGGCTCGCCGGTGACGCCCTGGACCGGACCCGGCAGAGGGTTCAGCAGGACACTCTCGGGCACCGCGGTCACGCCGGGGACCCGCTCTACGGGGTCCGCCGCACCCTCCACACCGGCGTGAGCTTCCTCACCGAGAAGCAGACCGCACGGCTGGACGCGGTGTTCGCGGTCGAGGAGCACGTCGAGGTCGAAGCGACCTGGGGCATCTACCAGCGCATCGTCGCCGCCTACCGCGAACCCGACAAGAAGAAGGCGAAGGAGATGATGCGGTCGGTGATCGATTCCGTCAGCAGCGGCGTCCCCGCGATGCTGGCCGAGATTCGCCGGCTCGGTCGGACGTTGAAGCAGCGCGCCGCGGACGTCCTCGCGTTCTTCGACCTGCCCGGCACGAGCAACGGTCCGACAGAGGCGATCAACGGCCGACTCGAGCACCTCCGCGGCTCCGCGCTCGGCTTCCGCAACCTCGCGAACTACACAGCCAGGAGCCTGCTCGAGGCCGGAGGTTTCAGACCCTCGCTACACCCTTGATTCCGAAGAGCC
>NZ_JBNPEN010000017.1:0-45015 GCF_050490295.1 Pseudarthrobacter sp. J1763
TTGTTCAGCAGGAGGAGAACGCTGGAGAGAAGATCGCGTTCATGTGCCGGAAACTCGGTGTTCCACGGTCCTCGTATTACCGCTGGAGGGATGCTATCGATACGCCCACAACGATTCGGCACCGGGAGCTGACCGGGCAGGTAAAGACTGTGTTCGATTCCTCCGACGGGATTTTTGGGCATCGTATGGTGCATGCGAAACTCACCACCGCGGGGGTTCGGGTGTCTCTGGGAACGGTGGCGTCAATCATGGCGGAGAACGGGTGGGTGGCTAGGCGGATGCGTGCTTTCAAACGCACGACGATCCCTTCTGACCCAGACAAAGTCTTCGCGGACCTCATCAACCGGGACTTCACCTCCCCGGCTCCTGGGACGCGCTTGGTTGGGGATATCACGTACTTCAGGACCAATGAAGGATGGCTGTATCTGGCGACGGTTATCGATCTGTGTACTCGCATGATTGTTGGTTGGGCTATGGCTGATCACATGCGTGCTTCCTTGTGTGTCAGCGCCCTGACCATGGCTAGAAACAAGGGATATGTGCGAAAAGACGCCGTTTTTCACTCCGACCATGGAGTTCAATACACGTCCCGGGAGCTAGGTGCGTGGTGTGTGGGCAACCGGGTCCGGCAGTCCATGGGGGCCAAAGGAGTGTGCTGGGACAATTCCGTGGCCGAGTCTGTCTTTTCGTCACTGAAGAACGAGTTCTACCACCACTACAGCTTCCCCACCCGGCAAGACGCACGGCGGGCAACGATGCGTTACATCGAGGTCTTCTACAATCGGCACAGACCCCACACCCACAATGACGGCTTGCCACCAGCTGCGGCCATGGCCAAATTCATGACCCAAAACCAGCAGCTACCCGCTGCTGCCTAACCAAAAAGAAACTAACGAACTGTCCCGGATCCTTGACACACCTCAGTCATAAGAATGCCGAAGGAGTCAACAAGTGACGGATCAAACTAGCTCGTTTCGAACCACGGATGGCGCACGGCTGGTCTACGATGACCTGGGCGCTGGTCCTGCCGTCCTTCTTGTTCATGGGTTTAGCTGCAAGGCCGCGCACTGGGCCTTGCAGCGTGATGCTCTGATCACTGCTGGCTACAGAATGATTGCTCTGGATCTGAGATTTCACGGACGCTCGGACTCACCAAGTAACGGCCAACGAATCTCCCGGATGGGGAAAGATCTCGGTGAACTGATCGATCACCTGCAACTTGATGAGGTTGCATTGATCGGCCACTCACTTGGCGTATCGGTATGTCTGGCTTATTTCGAGCTACACGGAATCGATCGAGTGAATTCCTTCGTGGCCATTGATGAGTCGCCAAAAATTGTTAACGATGAGTCATGGGCTTGGGGTGTGAGAGGTGTGCAGTGGGGTAACGTTTGGGACTCCGTAAATGGAAGGTTTCAGTGGGGTAGTCCTGAGCTGGAACCCCCTATGCCAGCTCATGTGGAGCAACTCTTTTCTGAGGTGGGAGGGCTCACAGAATTTCCTCAGGGGACCGTAGTGCCGCTTTTGGCAGATCACTTCATTGCCGACTGGCGAGACGTCGTCCCCATGGTTGATGTCCCATCGTGGGTGGCCACTGGTCGCCATTCGCCTTCATTCCCGCTCGAGGGGATGCAGTGGCTGGCGGACACGTTGCCGCAGGCGTCTCTGTCCATCTTCGAAAACAGTGGGCACTGTCCGCATTGGAACGAAGCTACTGAATTCAACCGTCAACTGCTCGGATTTCTGCAGGCAACGCGCGCCTAAGACATCAGGCGAAGTGCCAAATTGCATAGCTCATGGTCAGCAGGGGCGGGGGAGTCATTCGTTGTTTAATGCTCAACTCGGTGAATCCATCGTGGAACGGCGGGTTTCGAAAAGCGGATGGTTTTACCAGCAGGACCCATGCCAGGCGCCGAGTTCCTAGCATGCAACCACGCCAGTAAAGTACACATGATGATTGGCATGAGATGCACCGCAATGGCGGATCACCCGCCCCTCTAGAGCTGCCACTCATGGGGCACCTGCGGGACTAATTCGCCGTCGTCTGTGGTTGTGCACCCTGGGCCAGACGGAGTCCATACGCCACAGCGGAACAGAAGACGAGACGAACGGGATCAGATGACCACAACAACTGCAGACGGAGTGGGCTTCCGGTCCGAACGAGGACCAATCTTGATCGCATTGATGCTATCGACGGGGTTGGTGGCGATTGATTCCACGATTGTCGCCACGGCTGTGCCTTCGATCGTGAACGATATTGGCGGTTTCGCGTCCTTCCCGTGGTTGTTTTCTGCATACCTTTTGGCGCAGGCCGTCTCAGTGCCCATCTATGCCAAACTTTCCGACATGGTGGGCCGCAAGCCGATTATTCTGCTGGGCATCGGTTTGTTCTTAGTGGGCTCTATTCTGTGTGGAATCGCCTGGAGTATGCCGGCCTTGATCGCCTTCCGCGTTCTGCAAGGCCTCGGTGCTGGTGCGGTACAGCCAGTTGCTATCACCATTGCTGGTGATATTTACACTCTGACGGAGCGAGCCAAGGTCCAAGGTTACTTGGCGAGTGTGTGGGCGATTTCTTCAGTGGTTGGCCCAACGCTGGGTGGCGTCTTTTCCTCCCTAGGGATTTGGCGCGGCATCTTTTTGGTCAACATTCCACTGTGCCTGCTGGCGGCGTGGATGCTGCTGAAAAGCTTCCATGAAAATATTGAGCGAGTGAAGCACCGCGTGGATTACGCTGGCGCAGTCCTGCTCACCATTTCCCTCAGCCTGATCATTTTGGGAGCTCTGGAGGGTGGCCAAGCATGGGCCTGGAATTCGCCCATCAGCATCGGCATCTTTGTGATCGGTGCTCTGACGCTGACAATATTTGTTTTTGTTGAGCGGAAGGCTGCCGAACCTGTTTTGCCTCCGTGGGTTTTCTCCCGCCGACTATTAGCAACGACGGCGCTCATCTCTTTTGGTGTGGGTGCAGCGATGCTGGGTCTCACATCCTACGTGCCGACGTTCTTGGAAGGCTCGCTCTCCACATCCCCCATCTTGGCCGGGCTCGCGTTAGCCGCACTAACCCTTGGCTGGCCCATCAGTGCTTCACAGTCGGGCCGCTTCTATCTGCGCATCGGTTTCAAACGCACTGCACTTATTGGCATCAGCATCACCGCTCTTGGCGCGGCGGTGCTTGCACTCACGGCCGCCACACCCAACGTTTTGCTGGTGGCATTAAGCTGCTTCATTGTGGGACTCGGGCTAGGACTGGTTGCTACCCCCACTCTCATTGCAGCCCAATCAAGTGTGGGCTGGAGCGAACGGGGAGTGGTGACAGGAACCAACCTCTTTACCCGGTCGATTGGTAGCGCCATTGGTGTGGCCGTTTTTGGAGCCATAGCCAACGCGATTTATGCCAGCACCCCAAACGGCACAACAGACCATCACACTATTGTCTCCGCCTCCGGAGCAGTGTTCCTTGCGGTGCTTGTGGTGGCCGTGCTCACGGTGGTAGCTGTGATCGCAATGCCACCGGCCGCTCCGGCTGAAACCGCTGCGGAAGTAACGCCGTCGGAGTCCAGCTGAGCTACTGCCGGCCACAGAGCCAGATCGTTAGGATTCTGGGCTCCCCACGCGGACCAGCGGCAGAAGGGTGCGGACATACCCGGCAAGGATCTGCGACTTGCTTGGTTCCATTACGGCTCCAGTGCGCGCGTGGATGGTGTTCTTTCGACTCAACGCGGTACGGATGTGATGTGGCCCGGTTGGGTAGTTCGAATCGACCTCGCTCGGTGGCGCGCCTGATTCAGGCGGCCAGCAAAGCCGGCGGGAACTTGCCGAGGTAACCGATCGACGGCGAACCACCTCACGTCGTCGCTTTCGTCACTCACCGTGACCTCACCACGGGGATCGGCGATGGCAACGTAGCCAATGTCCCAATGGGCACTGCAGGAAAACCCAGACCCGAGCTCGTGGCGATCGAGGTCAACGATCTGTGCTGACATCAATAGCAGATCCCTAAGCCCTGATTCCTCCCGGGCCTCCCGTTGGGCTGTCTGAGCCACAGTCTGGTCCTGAGTCTCAACGTGTCCGCCAAATTGCACCCAGAACTGACCTTTGCGGTGAAAACACAGTAGGACCTGATCGAAATCTGGCGAGAAAACGAAGCAGGATCCTGTGACGTGCTCCGGACCGCCGTCGCGACTCAAGGCTGCGTCTCCGGACGATGACACAAACCGTTGATACGCATCCCGCTGATCCGATGCAGGCACGTCTTCGAGGCTGTCCAGTAATTCCTTAGATCTCACAGGCTAATCGTGGCACATCTGCAGAACTCAAGGTTGAGCTAGATCCACAGCCGCAGCGAGGCAAAGCGTGCGCGCCTGGCCCTGGAATTAAGCCGTGAACATGGTTTGGGATCCGCCCGGTCCCGCCCACCTAGAGGCGCCTCATTCAGTTAGACCCGCGGTATTTTTTCGTCGGGTAATGAGTTTCGTGCGTGCACTCACGCTCCGAAAGGCACTCTTGTGAATTCCACAGCAATTTCCTTCCCCTTTAAATCCGAACCGGACCGTCCTGTCCATATCCGGAATTTTTGCATCATCGCCCATATTGACCATGGGAAATCCACGCTCTCCGATCGCCTGATCCAGGCAACTGACGCCGTTCCCGATCGGCTATTTAGAGACCAAGTCCTCGATTCCATGGCGATTGAACGGGAACGCGGGATCACGGTGAAGCTTCAAACGGTGCGCTTGAATTACCGCAACCACTTAGGTTCAGACTTCCAGCTGAACCTCATAGACACGCCCGGCCACGTCGACTTCGCGGCGGAGGTTGCACGCAGTTTGGCGGGGTGCGATGGAGCAATCCTCTTGGTTGATGCCACTCAAGGAGTTCAGGCGCAAACCGTTGCAGTCCTCCGTGCGGCCCACCGTCAAGGTCTAACTATCCTGCCGGTGTTGAACAAGGTGGACAGTCCCGGGGCGGACATCGAATCCGCTTTGGCAGAACTCGATGCCCTCGAAGGCGTCGATGCCGCAGGCGCTCTATTAGTCTCGGCCAAAACGGGCCAAGGGATCCCGGAGCTCCTCGAAGCCATCACCACGCAACTTCCGCCACCCTCGGGCGATCCAAGGAGCCCGTTGCGTGCACTCGTGTTTGATTCGCACTATGACCCGTATCAGGGCGCAGTTATGCACGTACGAATCGTTGATGGTGCGCTCGCGCACGGTGACAGCATGCAGCTGATGTCGAATAATCTTGAGTTAGAGGCCGTGGAAGTCGGCCACTTCACTCCTCAACCGATTGCCGCGCTCGGCTTGTCCAACGGCGAGGTCGGCTATGTCGTGACCGGGGTAAAGGACGTTGCGGCGCTCCGGGTGGGCGACACCCTGACGGGGTTCGGGCTGGCGGCAACCGAACCATTGTTGCCCTACGATGAACCTGCGCCTATGGTCTTCGCCAGTCTTTATCCCCTAGATGCCCGCCATTTGAATACCTTGCGTGAGGGCATCGCCAAGCTTGCCCTGAACGATGCAGCGCTGCGTTTCACTCCGGAGACTTCCACTGCGCTGGGTGCAGGGTTCCGTTGCGGTTTCCTCGGGATGCTTCATCTAGAAATTGTTCGCGAGCGGCTGCTCCGTGAGTTTTCCGTGGAGGTCATTGCCAGTTCACCGAGCGTTCCTTACCAGGCTCGGCTCGTCAACGGCGAAGTGATCGCAGTTGACGGCCCCATGCAGTTTCCGCAAGTGCAGCAATTCCATAGTGCCTTGGAGCCATTCGTTTCTGTGAGCCTCCATCTTCCCCACGACCGGGTGGGCCCCGTTATGGAGGTGTGCCAAAGTCATCGCGGCGAATACATCTCGTTGACTTATGCCTCGGCCAACGATGCCGTTTTGATGTCATTCCCCTGCAGGCGCGCGTTGAGCAGAAGGTCATCGTGCGCGAAGATCTTCCACCACTTCGCAAGAGCGCCCTGGCGCAGGGGTTCCAAGGCAGTGTTTCGGCCAAGCGACGCCTTGCTGAACGACGTCGGGATCGCACTCCACGGGGAATGGGCAAGGGTGATATCCCGGCCGGGCTTTTCGAGAAGATCTTGGGGATCTGAACGCCACCATACGCAATCCTCCGGGAAGAGTTCGAACCAGGTGAAGGGTTCCGCACCACACCGGTGGCGATGATCAGCGATGGCCTCGCAGCGTAATAGCTGATGGGGCCATCCTGCTGACCCATAGGATTGAAGCGTCAATGATGGCCCGCCAAGCGATGGGCGGCACGAGCTGAATCCGGGGATCCCGTTTATGACTGAATCATCCAAATACCTTGTTGTAGGTGCGGGGCTAGCTGGTGCCGCGGCTGCGTGGAAGCTTGCCGCAGCAGGACATGAAGTGACCATCCTGGAGCGTGACGAACCAGCCAGCCACAGGGGGAGTTCGCACGGCTCTGCGCGGATCTTCAGGTACGCCTATGCCGATGAGTTTTATGCCCGGGCGGTGGCGGAATCCCGCACGCTATGGAATGAACTCGAACAGCTCCACGGGGCCGATCTGATTGACCCCGTTGGGGCTGTGGATCACGGCACGCACCGAGACCCGGAACAGCTGGCCCGAGTTTTGGCTGCTGTTGGTGTTGAGCACAACCTCCTCACCGCTGACCAGGCCCGGCAGCGCTGGCCGCAGATCCAATTTGAGTCGCCGGTATTGTGGCAGCCTGGTGCCGGGGTGATCGATGCCGAGGGTTCGGTGAACGCGATGGTGGCACAAGCTAGAAAACACGGCGCTCGGCTGCTGACGGATTGGACTGTTGCCTCGGTTCAGGAACGCAGCCACGGGTACCGTTTGGTACGCGATAACGGTGAGACGTTCGACGCCGAAAATGTGGTGATCGCTGCCGGTGGCTGGTTACCGCAACTACTTGGGCAGCTCCCACTTCCCTCTGGTTTTTTGGCTGGCATACCCAAATTTACGGTGCGGCAAGAGCAGGTCTTCCACTTCCACTACCGGGAGGCAAATAAGACTAGGCAAGCCTGGCCCACCTTCATCCACAACAACGGATACATTGAGGTTTATGGACTCCCCGGTGGCAGGGATGCCGGGTTTGACGGCCAAAAAGTGGCCGAATATAACGGCGGACGAATCATCCCTTCTGCTGCCGACCAAACTGGCGTGGTTGATCCGGCAAACCGTGAGCGGGTTGTGGATTATGTACGCATGAATCTGCCTGGCCTAGACCCTGAACCGTATGCCGAAACCACGTGCCTCTTCACCAACACCCCCAGCGAAGACTTTGTGATCGACCGGGCCGGTGGGCTCACTATCGTCTCGCCCTGCTCGGGCCACGGTGCTAAGTTTGCGCCGCTGATTGGCGAGTGGGCTGCAGGGTTGGCCACCGGCACGCGAGATGTTCCGGCCAGGTTCCGGGCCGCAACGTTGTAAGTGCAGGCAGCGTAAGTGCATGCAGCTATGACGACCAGGAGTTTCGGCATAAATTGGTTACACGGCTGTATCCGGCCATTTCTCGTGACCATTGGACTGGAAGCGTATGCATATCAACAACGTGGACCCAGACCTGAGGGCTGCGACAAAGGCCTTACCCGCCCTCGATTGGTCTAATGCTTTCATCCGCAATATGGCACGGTGGGCTACTGCGGTGATGCCGGTGCGGCGGGTGGCTGGTGTTGCTGTGTCTACAGCCAAGCTGGGGGAGCTTCGGCTGCGAATCTATGTACCGGATTTGCGGCGCAATGAAGCGGCACTGCTGTGGATTCATGGTGGCGGTTTAATGTTTGGAGATGCCCGTCAAGACGAACCGTTGTGCGCAGAAACAGCACGTGATCTTGGAATGGTTGTGGTCTCGGCTAATTATCGTTTTGCCCCTGAACACCCTTTTCCGGCGGCCTTGGATGACGTTCACTGGGCGTGGAGGTGGCTGCAGCTAAATGCCGATGCGCTGGGCGTGAACCCGGCAAGAATTGTGCTCGGCGGAGAAAGCGCCGGGGGAGGATTGGCGGCAGTACTGGCTCAGCGACTTTTGGATGAGGGGGGCTCTCAGCCCATTGGTCAGTGGCTCTTTTCGCCGATGATTGATGACAGAACGGCTGCCGATGAGACATTGGACTCGGTGGAGCACTGGGCGTGGAACAACCGTTCCAACCGGAACAGCTGGCGGGGTTACCTCGGTAAAGAGCCTGGTGGTGAGGAAGTTCCGCGCTACGCCGCTGCGGCTCGCCGTGAAAATCTGACGGGCCTGCCGCCGAGCTTTCTCGCAGTGGGGGATATTGAACTGTTTTTCCCCGAAGTGCGTGAGTACGGGCGGCGGCTCGCCAGCGCGGGCGTTAGGGTAACGCTCGACGTCGTCCCTAACGCGCCGCACGGATTCGAGTCTTGGGCGCGGAACACCAAACCGGCCAAAGCCCTTATGGGCAGAGCCCGGCAATGGCTGGCCGTGGTGGTTGGAAGCGGGACCCTAGAGTCCTGAGATCCACTCGCCGAGTTTGGTCAGTGTTTCATTGGTGAGTCCATGCCCGCCCGGATCGCGGCGCGAAGTGGTGGTGGCGCCGGAGTCGCCCAACAGATAAGTCCAGGTCTTATCCAGCAACTCACGGGGGATTACGGTGTCGGCATCGCCTTGCGCTACGAACACCGGCGCACCGGTGAGCTGGCCAGCAGTGGTGGGGACACCGGCGTCGAACGGCAAGGTGCCATAGAGGACGGCGGTGCCAGCAAAACGCTGAGGATCCGCCAGGAGAAGCCCGCCGGCGAACGCGGCTCCACCACTGAAACCGATCAGGATTACCGGACGGCCAGCTGGGGCTACGGAGTCCAACCAAGTCTTGAACCAAGCCATGGTTTCGGCCAGCGATTCGGCAATGGGACGGCCAATGCCACGGTTAGCGAACCACGCGTAACCTGCGCCTGCCGCGATGGGTGCACGAACCGCCACGTAGGAATGATCCACTGGCAAGTGGTCCGCTAGGCCAATGATGCCGTTTTCGTCGGCGCCACGTCCGTGGAGGAGGACCACAAGCGGCTGTGCGGAGTTGTCCGGAGCGTGCCAAATAACAGTGGGTTCTGCAAAGAAAGTGTTCACTTGGGGGTCCTCAAAAAGTATTAAGTGGAGTCCTTTGGGCCGGCGAAAGGTGTTCGCCAGCCCAAAGGATGTGTAGCCGTATGACGGTGATGCTCTACTACGGGTGCCTTAGGCGTTGACGGAGAATCCTGCGGTCCAGGCGATCTTTTCGCCAGCAGCGAGGGTGATCTGGAGGAAGCCGATTGCTTCGAGTTCGCGTGCACGGCTCAAAGCGCCCGCATCGATGGCGCGCAGGCCAGCGGAGGTAACAGCCTCGGCGAGCTGGGTTTTTGCTTCGGCGTGGTCGCCGGCGATCAAAACGGTGGTGGGCTGACCGGCGAGCTCGCCCGTTGCCAAGGTGGAGGCGAAGTTTGTGTTGAAGGCCTTGATGACCTTGGCGCCGGGGAGTGCTGCCTGGATCACGGCGGTGGCGGAAGAATCGGCCGGGACGGTGAGGGAATCGAAAGTTTCGAAGTTGAGCGGGTTGGTGATGTCCACAACCACCTTGCCTGCGAGTTCTTCACCGCGCTGGGCCAAGATACCCTCAACAGCCGGGTAAGGAACAGCCAAGACAACAATCTCGCCAGTCAGCGCCTGGTCTTTGTCTGCACTTCCCAGAAGCTGAACGGTGTTGCCAGCTTTTTCAAAGATGCCAGCGATTGCTGAGCCCATGTTGCCGTGTCCCAGGATGCTTACTGCAGTCATTTCGATCTCCTCGATGTGTTGACCTCACTTACTTGAGGCTTCAACTAAAAATGTACGCCTCATCTTTAGTTGAAGCAACAACTAATTTCGAGAATTCTTTCCACGTTCGCGTGTCGCGAGCTTCTGCTACTGCTGGGCGGCCGGGGTGACGGTGAAGTGGTCCAATTTGGGCAGTGCGTGACCAAGGCGATGTTCGGCGGCGTGCAGAGTTTTTGCTACCTCAGACAGGGGAGCGTCTGCGACATTCACCACGGCTGCACCTTGGAGACGATGCCCAACCCACCTCAGTTGAACCCGATCCACAGAAAGGATCCCTGGGGTGCCGGTTAGTGCAGCTTCCGCCCGGTCCACCAGCTCGGGCTCGATCCCGTCCATCAGGCGGCGGCCGATACTTTTCACCGTGCCCCACAGCAGAGCAATGATGGCCGCGGAAATGACCAGGCCAATGATCGGGTCAGCTAGCGGGAAACCAAGCATTACGCCGACAGCACCAAGAACCACGGCTAGAGACGTGAAGCCGTCAATCCGGGCGTGAACGCCGTCCGCCACGAGGGCAGCCGAGCCAATCTGGCGGCCAACTTTAATGCGGTAGACGGCCACTAACTCATTGCCTGCAAAACCGATGAGTCCAGCTATCAAGACCCAGCCGAGATTATGCAGCGGCTGCGGGTGAAACAAGCGATCAATGGATTCCCAAGCGGCCACCACGGCGGATAGGGCAACTACCGCCACGATAAATATCCCGGCGAGATCCTCGGCGCGGCCATAACCAAAGGTGTAGCGGCGGTTCGCAGCACGGCGCCCCACAATGAACGCGATCCACAGGGGTACTGCCGTCAGTGCGTCCGAGAAGTTGTGGATCGTGTCAGCCAAGAGTGCCACCGAACCACTGATAAGGACCACCAAGAATTGCAGGATGGTTGTGCCTAGCAAGATGAAAAGGCTGATTTTTAGAGCTCGAACACCCCTGGTGCTGGACTCCAACGCGTCATCGATCGAGTCAGCGGCATCATGAGTATGCGGAACAAAGAGCTCATAAAGCCAGCCGCGGATTCCCGAATAATGCTTATGACTGTGGTCGCCATGTTCATGTTCATGATTGTGATTGTGATTGTGATCGTGATCGTGGCTGTGACCGTGCTCGTGGTGAGCTTCATCCTCGTGACTGTGCCCGTTTTTGTGTGGGTGTTCGTGGCTGCCGTGATCCGTAATGCTCATGCTTCCTCCTGCTTTTGGTGGTGGGCTGGAACTCCGCCAAGTGCGTGTTCGGCCTGGTGAATTGCGTCAGTAACCAGTTGCCGAGCATGTTCGTTTTCCAGGCGGTACATGACTTTGGTGCCGTCCTGCCGGGTTGAGACCATACGGGCCAAACGCATCTTTGCCAGGTGTTGGGAAACTGCGGTGGGGGACTTTCCCACGATGGAAGCTAAGGTGCCAACGGCCAGCTCTTGGTCACGCAGTGCGAGGATAATCCGAACACGGGTGGCATCGGCCAGCATGGCAAAGATTTCAACAGCAAGCTCAACGTACTGACTGTCAACGTCAAGCGTGCAAGCCTTCTTATCTGCATACATACGCATATAATCTCATTAAGTCACCCGAACACGGGCAGGCGCACTAGCGGCCGAGGTAGTTGCGCAGGCCAGTCTCACCTTTGGCCATCAATACAGCGTGCGCGTGTTTGAATGCCGGCGCGGCAAGCGGGCTGAGCAGTTGCATCCATCGGCTGGTTGGCCGAACGTTCCACTCAATCTCCACACGAGTGCACTGTTCGTCAATCGAGGATAGAACCGCGCGTCCTTGACCTACCAGGTCGCCGCGGGCGTCAAAAGTAACTTCCCGGGGACTGTTTACTCGGGTTGGGTGGTACAGGACCATCAAGGTGTAGCCGTACGACGCGCGGAACTTCAGTGCCGCCGTCGTCGTCAAGATTTGTTCATCGGCTGAGGAATGGACGTCACTGTGGTGTTCGAGCGGGGCAGCCAGGCTGCAGCCGGGCCACCAAAGGGGCCAAGACATGGTGGGATCCGCCATCACGTCCCAGACCTTCTGCCGGGGATGGGCAAAGTTCCAAATGGAAGAGAGGCTGTAAAGGTGGGCGGGCATACGGACAGTTTGGCACAGGCGTCTACTAGTGTGGATGGCAGAGTTAAAGTGCTGCGGCCACCCCGCCCGGCCACGATGTAAAAGGAGTACACGTTGATCTTTATTACTGCGAAGTTCCCGGTGAAGCCTGAGCACGCCGACGCCTGGCCGGAGATTTCCCGTGAGTTCACTGAGGCCACCAACGCTGAAGCAGGCTGCGTCTTTTTTGAATGGTCACGTTCGGTTGAAGAGCCCAACACGTACGTGCTGCTTGAAGCATTCCGTGATGACGAAGCCGGTGGGGAGCACGTGCAGTCAGATCATTTCCAGAAGGCCACTCAGACCTTGCCGGCCTACCTGAGTGAAACCCCGGACATCGTCAACGTGAAGGTTGACGGCTGGTCCAAACTCGGCGAGATGGAAGTGCCTGCGTCCTAGCTTGAAAAGTTAGTTCAGCAGTACTTCAACACCATCAGTCATCTGAACCATAGATTGTCAGAACAGCAGGGGAGTTGGGTCAAAGATGTCCTCGAAGCAGCCAATTGTTGTTGGGGTAGATCAGTCCGCGTCAAGCAAGGTGGCGTTGGAGTGGGCTGCTCGGCGTGCCGAGGCACTCCAACTCCCGCTGGTTCTGATGCACGTGATTGATGAGCTTGCAGGACCTACAGACCTGCACAACGAGCGTCAAAAAAGTATTGCTCTTTTGGAAAACGACGCTGACCGAGTGCGGGAGTTTGCGCCTCTCACGGAGGTGCAGGTACACATCACCCAAGGTGATCCCGCCGGCAAATTGGTTGAAGCCTCCCACGATGCCGAGATGTTGGTGGTTGGTACTGACCGGGCTGCTGACATTCACGGGGAAGGATTCGGCGCTGTAAATAGCCAACTCACCGTCCTAGCCTTGTGCCCCCTCGCCATCATTCCGCAACACACACCCAGCGAAGCCACAAGAATTGTGGTGGGGATTGACGGCTCACCCAATTCGCTGGTCGCGGCCCATTTTGCTGCCGGTGAAGCTCTCAGAGGCGGCGGTGAGCTAACCATGATTTACGCGGCAAGCACCAGTACGGGGCTGGTTGGTAGCTCCTCGGATGAGTCTGACGCTCAGACGGCGGGTCAGGATGTTATCGATTCCACTATCACCGAGCTTCAGGCACGGTTCGGTGTTGCGCTGAACGTACAGGGACACGTTATTTTCGGTGAAGATCCCGCCCAAGCACTCAAAGATTCCGCGCGGCATGCAACCCTCTTGGTAGTGGGTAGCCGTGGTGGTGACGTTGTCCACCACTTGCGTCACGGGCTAACAACACACAGTCTTTTGCAGGGTCTTGTATGCCCCTTGGTGCTCACCCGCCCGGCAAACTGACTCTGAAGGCAGACCCGGGTGTATGCCAGGCACTGAGCAGCGTGTGTTTGAGAGGTTTTCATCAGCGCGGACGGAAGTCACAACTGTGGGCACCACCGGCCACTATCCAAAGGCCGCTCCAAGAACTGACTAATCCAAATCACAGGAACCGTGGCCACTATGAATTCAGGGGATTCAGCGAACGGATAGGAGCCTGTGATGGAACCGCGAAGTAATGGAAGCAAGGGTGCACTCAAGGCCACGGCGCTAGTGGCGCTGGGCGGTCTGGCAGTTGTGGGGATCACCAACGTAACAGTAGACGCCATGAGTAGCACTCACGCCGCAGCATCCAGCACCAGCACGAATCAGAGCTCGCAAACCACCAGCGGAAGCACTAGCAGCAGCGGTCCTTCAAGCGATAGCGGTACTTCAAGCGACAGTGGATCCTCGGACAGCAGCGCTTCCTCAGGTAGTACGGACTCTTCCGGTGATACCTCTGTCCAGCAGGGCAACGGTGGAATGATCAGCGGCCAGTCAACGGGTTCTTAGGATGAGCAATCTCACGACGAGCGGCATTGAGAGAATCGCTCAAACCAACTGGAAAGTATGGGGTCTTGAAGCGTCATTGACTGTCACCGACGCCTCGGTGCTGAATGCTGCGGAAGAGATTGTTCGGGAAGTTATAGCGCAGGTGGATGCTGCCGGCAGCCGCTTCCGGCCGGACTCAGAGTTGGCCAAACTTCAGCCTGAACTCGCGTCCGGGGCAACGGTTAGCTCAACCTTGGCCCTGCTGGTGGCTGGTGCACTCGACGCCGCCCGATGGACAGATGGGGCAGTGGACCCCACCTTGGGACGCGACATGGACGCCCTAGGCTATGACCGCGACCTCACGGAAGTAAAACTTCGCAGCCGCCTAAAACACCCTTCAGCGTCTTCGGTGGTGGTACAGGTCAGAACTATTGGACGTGCACCGGGCTGGGAACGCGTTAAGCTCACTGGCCGCACATTGCAGATTCCGCAGACCCTTCGCCTGGACTTGGGCGCCACAGCGAAAGCAATTGCCGCGGACATGGCAGCAGACCGCGTTGCCGCAACCTTGGGCACCGGCGTTCTGGTGTCCTTGGGTGGGGATATTGCGACGGCGGGTCCGGCACCGCTGGGTGGTTGGCAGGTTTTGGTCCAAGACCTCGCCCAAGACCCGTGGCAGCAGGTTGGCTTAGCGGCGGGGCACGCCATGGCCACCTCCAGTACACAGAAGCGGCGTTGGGTGCAGAAGGGTAAAGAAGTTCACCACATTCTGGACCCGCGATTTGGCACTCCAGCGGAGCCCGTGTGGAGATCAGTCACCGTGGCGGCGCCAACGTGCTTGCAGGCCAATGCGTACAGCACTGCAGGAATTGTGCGCGGCTTTGGCGCCGTTGACTGGTTCAAAGCTGCCGGTGTTGCCGCCAGATTTGTTGATCAGCAGCACAGGGTAGTCACCACCGGCGGCTGGCCAGCGCCCGAGTTAGGGCGCTGACCACACCCAATCGCGAATTTCTGGCATATCCTCCAAATGTTCCTGAACATAGCTGGCGTGCCGGGCCAGCATGGTGTTGCAATGTTCAATCAGTTCTTGGGCACCGTCAACGTGCTGCCCGGCCCGGCGGATGGCTTCAAGTGCCAAGTGGTAGCGGCTCATCCTGTTAAGGACCACCATGTCGAACGGGGTAGTGGTGGTGCCCTGTTCGTTATACCCGCGCACATGAAAGCGGCCAGGGTGTTGGCGGCCGTGAAGGAGTTGGTGGAAGGCTCGGGCGTAACCGTGCCATGCAACTATCACCTCGCCGTCGGAAGTAAAAAGCTTTTCGAAGTCCGCGTCACTGATACCGTGCGGGTGCGCATCATCGGGCTGCAGGACCATCACGTCCATCACGTTGACTACCCGGACTTTGAGGCGTGGCATGTGCCGTTGCAGGAGCCACGCTGCCGCGAGGGTTTCTTCCGTGGGTACGTCACCGGCGCACGCCATCACCACATCAGGATCGGCGGCCTCTTTGGTTTCAGCCTCGTTCCCGGCCCAATGCCAGATTGAAGCACCAGCTTCGGCATGATGACGCGCCTCTTCGAGGGTCAAATACTGTGGGTGAGCTTGTTTGTCCACCACCACCAAGTTCACGTAGTCCTTACTCAGGAGAACATGTTCGGAGACTGCTAGCAGAGTGTTGGAATCTGGTGGCAGGTATACCCGAACCACAGATCCGGAGAGCGAGAGGACTGTATCAATGAGCCCGGGGCCCTGGTGGCTGAAACCGTTGTGGTCATTGCGCCAACAGGTCGAGGTCAACAAAATGTTCAGGCTGGGAACGGGGTTCCGCCATGGCAAATCGCGTGCGTGTTGCAACCACTTGGTGTGCTGGATGGTCATGGAGGCGCTGACCATGGCAAAGGCCTCATAGGTGGCAAAAAGACCGTAACGTCCAGTGAGCGAATACCCCTCCAGCCAGCCTTGGCACAAGTGTTCGGAGAGAACTTCCATCACCCGCCCGTCTGGGGAAAGGTGGTCATCGCCTTCTTGAACCGGCTCCATCAGGCAACGATCGGTTACCTCAAACACGGCACCTAGCCGGTTGCTATTTGTCTCATCGGGGCTAAAGAGCCGGAACCGCGGATCGTCTGATGTGTCAGTGTAAATGTCCCGGAGCATCTCGCCCAGAACTTTGGTGGTTTCGTGCTTAGTAGAACCAGGAACGCCCACTTCGAGGGCATAATTTTCCAAGGGCCGGATGGGCAGCGGCGCCAAGGCTGGACCACCTCGAGCCCACTTACTGGAACCCATACGCGCTTCACCGGCCGGGGCCAAAGCCGCAAGCTCAGGCACTAGCCGCCCTTCGTCGTCGAACAGTGTTTCTGGTTTATAGGACCGCAACCACGCCTCAAGCTGGGCCAAATGCTCCGGGTTTTCCTTCACACCGGAGAGCGGTACTTGGTGGGAACGGAAGGTCCCTTCAACCGGGACGCCGTCCACCGAGGACGGTCCGGTCCAGCCCTTGGGGGTACGCAGAATAATCGCCGGCCAGCGGGGAATACCGTTAGTGCCGCGTTCCCGTGCCTGGGCCTGAATCTGCACAATGCGCTTATGAGCTTTTTCTACGGCCTGGGCCAGTGCTGGGTGAACCAATGCCGGGTCATCACCGGAGACCACTATGGGGTCCCAACCGTGAGCACTGAGCAAGTCCATTACCTGTTGGTCCGATTGGCGTCCCAACACAGTGGGCCCAGCAATCTTGTAACCATTCAGGTGCAGGATGGGCAAAACAGCACCGTCACGGCGTGGGTTCAAGAATGCGGGGATTTTCCAGGCACCTTCCAAGGGGCCGGTCTCTGCCTCCCCATCACCCACCACACACGCCACAATCAGTTCTGGATTGTCCATTGCGGCACCGGCGGCGTGCGAGAGTGCGTACCCCAGTTCGCCACCTTCATGGATGGAACCGGGCGTGGGCGGGCCAACATGGCTGGGAATACCGCCCGGGGTTGAGAACTGACGGATCATTTTCCGCAGACCCTTATGGTTCTCACTAACCTCGGGGTAAACCTCGGAATAAGAACCTTCCAAATAGACATTTGCGACGACGGCCGGCCCACCGTGGCCCGGCCCGGCAACAAAAAGAACTTTAGCGCCGGTTTTGTTGATCAGCCTGTTCAAGTGCACGTACAGCAAGGACAATCCAGGGCTGGTGCCCCAGTGGCCTAAGAGTCTGGATTTGATGTGCTCCACACGCAGCGGCTCACGCAAGAGGGCGTTTTCTTGCAGATAAATTTGCGCCACCGTCAGGTAGTTGGCTGCGTGCCAGTACCTGTCCAGCTCAACAAATTCTGCGGGAACGCCGGAGTTTACGGCAGGCGTGAAAGGTGACGCGTTGTGCTGGGTTTCTTCGTTGTTCAAGGCTTGCCCCGGATCCGTTGGGGTGGATGTCCACCGCGTTGGCTGCATGGTCAATGCTGGTAATCAACGTTCTTCCCCAGTGTGGCATCTGCCGGTGCTGACTGAAAGGGACTTTGGACCCTGTGCAGGAACGCTCGGCTACTGGAATATGTAAGGCACGGGACAACTGGGCCCACCACAGGGACAAAACGCAGCAACCACCGCTGCAGGACAGGTTGGCAGTTAGTGAGCCTTGCTGGAGTGAAAGAAGCAACGGATTTCCGCCGCTTCACTGCGCCTGAATCGGCCGGGGATGAGATTGGCAAAGTCCTTCAAGACTTGCAATCCAGGGACAACGGTCTTGATAGCGCCGAGGCCGCCAAACGCTTGCAAGCCGTTGGCCCGAATGCACTGAGAACACACAGGGCCAGTGGCTGGTCGGTCTTAGGCCGTCAGCTCAAAAGCCCCATCCTGATCCTGCTGATCATCACGGCGGGCTTGTCGCTATTTTTGGGTGACGCCACCAACTCCATCGTAATTGGTGTGATCCTCGTGGTCAGTGTGGGCTTGGGCTTCACCAACGAATTCCGCGCTGAGCGTGCCGCCGAAGCGCTGCATGATCGAGTGACACACACAGTGGTGGTCTTGCGGGACGGCAAAGAATCACGCATCAACGTGGTGGATCTTGTTCCCGGTGACGTGGTCCGTTTGGCCTTGGGTGGCTTGATCCCTGCGGACATCAGGCTACTGACGTCGCAGGGTTTGCAGTGCGATGAAAGCATTCTCACAGGGGAATCGCTCCCAGTAGATAAGGACCCAGCACCGTGTGAGGGTGACCGCGTCCTAGCGGAATTGTCTTGTTGCCTCTTTATGGGCACCATCATCGCCGCTGGCAGTTGCACCGGGGTGGTGGTTACTACCGGTGGACGCGCCGAGTTTGGCAAGATCGCTATGGGTTTGGGGGAGCGCCAACCACAAACAGAGTTCCAAAACGGGCTCAAGCGTTTCTCCTTCCTCCTGCTGCAAGTGGCGGTAGGACTGACCACTCTGATCTTTATTGCCAACCTCCTTTTGGGACGCCCGCTCCTGGAGTCACTGCTCTTTTCCCTCGCAATCGCTGTGGGCATTACCCCACAGTTACTGCCAGCCGTGGTGAGCACCTGCCTGGCGGCTGGAACTCGGGCCCTGGCTAAGCGGAAAGTCCTGGTCAAACGTCTGGTCTGTATTGAGGACCTCGGAGACATGGACGTGCTGGTCACGGACAAAACCGGAACCCTCACCGAGGGGCACATCAGTTTTGTGGCAGCCCACCCCGTGCGCACGGACGTTACCCAGGACGAGCTGTTTACCTTGGGCCTGCTCGCCACAGAGGCCGACTACTCCCACACACCAGTACTAACCCTGGGCCAGAACCCGCTGGACACAGCCCTGTGGGACGCAAGCGACGCCCAAGATTTCAGCACCACGGCCCAGCAGCAGTTGGCCATCCTCCCTTTTGATCACCAGCGGCGGATGACCAGCGTACTCATCAGCAGCTCCGCCGGTCACCAGCAGATCGTCACCAAGGGATCACCAGAGGACGTGATGGCAGTCTGCGCCGACGTCCCGGCCGCCGCCCAGCAACTTTTGGACAATGAGTACGACGCCGGATCAAGAGTTATCGCCGTTGCCTACCGGGAAGTGGTGGGCAAATCGGCTATTACACCGGCAGATGAGCACGGTCTGGTTTTGGCCGGGTTTCTCGTGTTTTTGGATAAGCCCAAAGTCAGTGCCCAAGATTCACTCAAGGCGCTCGCGGACCTAGGGATTGCCGTGAAAGTTGCCACGGGGGATAACGCAAGGGTGGCGGCAAAGGTGTGCGCCGACTTGGGTTTGGTTTCCGGCGGGACGCTCACCGGAACTGAGATTGATGCATTCTCCGCAGAAGAGTTGGCGGTAGCTGCGAATGAGGCGAGCATTTTCTCCCGTGTTTCCCCAGAACAGAAAGCACGGATCATCCGGGCCCTGCGCCAAAAAGGCCGGGCTGTGGGCTTTTTGGGCGATGGCGTCAATGACGCCCTCGCCTTGCACGCGGCGGACGTTGGAATTTCGGTGGAGACCGCCACGGATGTTGCCAAGGGTGCTGCTGACATTGTGTTGATGGACAAGGACTTGGGTGTTTTGGCGGAAGGTGTCCGGGAGGGGAGGCGCATTTTTGCTAACACCATCAAGTACGTCCTGATGGGGACTTCGAGCAATTTTGGGAACATGTTTAGCGCAGCAACGGCCTCTGTGGTCTTGAGTTTTTTGCCCATGCTGCCGGGCCAGATCCTGCTCAACAATCTGCTCTACGACACTGGCCAGTTGGCCATTCCGGGGGACCGGGTGGACAAGGAACAATTGCGAGCGCCATCGCACTGGGACATTGCCTTTATTCGCCGTTTTATGTTCCTCTTTGGTCCCATCAGTTCTCTGTTCGACTTCGCCACCTTTGGGTTGATGTTGTTTGTTTTTAATGCAGCCCCTGGCGAGTTCCGGGCAGGTTGGTTTATTGAATCCATCGCCACTCAAACGTTGATCATTTTTGCCATCAGAACCCGCCGTGTACCGTTTTTGCGCAGCAGGCCTTCGGCAGGTTTGTTGTGGGCCTCCCTGAGTGTGGTGGCCGCCGGGATCTATTTGCCGCTGTCGCCGGTGGGGCCGGTTCTTGGTTTTGATCCGCTACCGGTGCCGTTCTTCTTAGCGCTTCTGGCCATGACAGTGGTGTATTTGGTGCTCGTGGAGACGGCCAAGCACTGGTTCTTTGCCCGGTCCGCTCAAACGGAGCTACCCGCCACTGCCGCGAAGCCTCGTGGGCGGACGCACCATGTTCACCGCCGTGCGGCCCGCTTTAGTGTTTCTCAGCAGCTCTAACGCGGAGCTACGGGTGAGCGCTTGTGGCCGTCGCCGAGGGCCCGGAGGGCGTTGAGGATGGTGGCCAAATCCACCAATTCTTGCAGGAGCGCGCCGGCAACGGCGGGGATCAGTCCAAATGCGGCGGCCACCATCAAGCCGAGGCTCAGTAGTATGCCGGTCCAAATACTGGTGTGAGCAATCTTGAGTGTGTACTGGCCAATCTCCACAGCGAGTGAGGTTCTGGATAGGTCGTCGATCATAATAACGACGTCGGCTGACTCGCTTGCCGCTGTGGCGCCTTTGGCACCCATCGCTATGCCGACGTCGGCCGCAGCGAGGACCGGTGCGTCATTGATGCCATCGCCCACCATCATGACGGGGCGTTGGGTGATGGCTGCTACGGCGGTGACTTTGTCCGCGGGCAGGCATTCAGCATGAACCGTGCTGATGCCTACTTCGCGGCCGATGTGCTCGGCGGTTGAGGTGGCATCTCCGGTGAGGAGCAGAGTTTCTTGGACTCCAAGTGCGCGGAGTGCAGCCACCGTGGCGGGGGCGTTTTCGCGCAGCGGGTCACTCATCATGAGGGCCCCGGCGAACTGGCCGTCCACCCCAAGGTAGATGCCCAGTTGCCCGCTCGCAAGGATGGTTCGGGTAAATCCAGTGGTTGCTGCGGCCACAAACGCTGCTTTGCCAAGCACTACGGTGTGACCCTGGCACTGGGCTGTAACGCCGTCGGTGGCGTGTTCGCGGGCATCGGTGGCAGGCAAGAGGGCCAAGCCTTTGGCGCGTGCGGAGTTCATCACGGAACTGGCTAGCACATGGGAAGAATATTGTTCCGCGGAGGCCGCCAATTGCAGCAGACGATCGGCTGTGAGTCCTGCGGGCGCGCTCTGCGCGATCTGGATTCTCTCAAGGGTGGGGTGTCCATGGGTGAGTGTTCCGGTTTTGTCGAACACGGCAGTTTTGACCCGGGCAAGTTGTTCAAGGGTGCCGGCGTTTTTGATGATGATGCCGGCGTGGGCTGCACGGCTGGTTCCTGCCAAAAAGGCCACTGGTGCGGCGATCAGCAGAGGACACGGTGTGGCTACCACTAGGACTTCGGCAAAGCGGTGCGGCTCACCACTGATAAACCAGGCGAGTCCGGCCAGAATCAATGCTATTAGCGTGAAGGGGACGGCGTACCGGTCGGCCAGCCGGACGGTGGGAGCCCGGCTAGCAGCTGCTTCTTGGACCAACGCCACAATTTGGCTGTACTGGGAGTTCGCGGAAGTGGCCGTGGCCCGCAGGTGAACAGCAGCTTCGCCGTTAAGGGACCCGCTCAGAAGAGTGTCACCACGGACGTGCTCCACGGGGAGGCTTTCACCGGTGAGCGCTGACTCATCAAAAATCCCGGCCTCGGTGAGTAGCTCGCCGTCCACTGGAAGGATTTCTGACGGCTTAATCAGCAGCACATCCCCAATTTCCACGTCAGCTACGGGGATGTCCTCGGCAACGGTTCCCACCCCCTTGGCTTCGCGGTGAGCGATCCTTGGTGAGCGGTCCAAGAGCGAGCGGAGCTCCCTAGAGGCCCGGCCTTGCGCAAAGGTTTCCAGCGCTTCACCACCGGTGAGCATCAAGACAATAATCAGCGAGGCGATGTATTCGCCCACCAGAACTGTGGCCACAATGGCTGTCACGGCCAGGAGGTCAATGCCCCACTTTCCGTGAAAAATTTCCCGGACCATGGCGATGGTCCGGACCGCTGTGACGCCGAGTGCAAAAACGGTGGCTGTCCATCGGGCGGCCACTGGCTGGCCGGTCAGTAAAAGAATTCCGACGGCGGCACCCACCAGAACGGTCAAGGCCACCAGCGGGTATTGTTTGACAGCTCTCAGAACGGGTCCGGAGGTTTTGGTGCCGGGCTGGGCGCTCAGTGGAAGGTCTCCGTGCGGGCGTCAGTGTCCGGTGTGGTCCAAATGTCAGGATGGTTGGTGGTGAAGCGTCGGCCGCTGATGGCCTCGAGGTTCAGGCGTAGGTAGTGGTTCTTTCTACCGGGCTGCCAAGGTTCTAGGTGGAGTTCATCAGCGTTGGCTTTTTCGCCATGGTCCAGCATCAGCTCGCTTTTGCCTCGAGCCACCACGGACCAAGCCTGTTCGGTGTGCGGATCATAGCCATCAATTTCGAAGGCGCACGGATCGCTCAGAGTGGCCCAGAGTTTGGTCCCGGAGGCGGTGCGGAAAACGATGCTGTTCTGATCGAGGACGTAGTTCACCGGGAAGATTTCCGGGTGATTGTCCACAATGACGGCTAGCCGTCCCACCGTGGTGGAGCCTAACAAGTCCCAGCACTCTTCGGGGCTGAGGCGTTCAATGTTTTCTATTTCCTGGTCCATGTACTGTCGCATCCGTCCTATTCGAGTCCTGCGCGGGTGGCATCATCCAAGGGGCTCCACCACGTCAGCGGCGGAGTCACGGAGAAGCGGCGTCCTGTGATGGAGCTGGGGACGATTCGGATGAAGTGGTCTTTGCGCCCGTCCTGCCAAGGGAACAACAACAGCCCCACAGTGTCCATTACTTCTTGGTTGAGAGTTACGGCGGTGGCTTCGCCCTTGACCACAACGCTCCAAGCCGTACCGCCATCGGGACTGACGCCGTCGGCCTCAAAAGCTACTGGGGTCTCACTCAAGGCGGCGTGAAGTTTGGTCCCGTCGCCGGTGCGGAACACCACTGTGCCGTGGTCCGCGCGGTAGTTGATGGGGAAAATATCCGGGTGGTCGGTGACCCAAAGGGCCAGACGGCCCACCGAGGTGGTGCGTAACAAGTCCCAGCACTGATTCGGTGCCAGGTTTTCCGGTTCCGGGGTGGTTGGTTTGTTCGTCATGTCCACGAGGCTACGCTTGCGCCATGTCAGAGACTAGGGTCCAATGGCCCAGTGGTTTACAGGGAGCGCGGTGGAGGTTGTGAACCAGGCATGGTGAACCGAACGTAGCGAACCAGATGCAGGGAACTGGGGCCAGCTGCACTCTAGCTAGTGCCGGTAGCCCCGCGTAGTCTGAGAGCGGCAGTGGCCGCGGCGTATATCCCTGCGTGGACATACGTTGTTTGATGGGTGCAGTGTTTGATGGGTGCAGTGAGGTGGAAGCTGGCATATGGAAAGTTCCAACACGGGTCCCCGGCGATTCCACGAGTTACCAGCGGTGGACGCGAAGATCGAAGACCTGCTCAAGAACTTTTTGGACCGCGGCGGTGAGCTCCTAGACGCTCAGCAGCATATGCGGGGCCTCCTTGAAGCAGTGGTTGCCGTGGCCGAGGACCTGAGCCTTGAGGCCGTCCTTGACCGGGTGGTGAACTCCGCTTGCCGGCTCTTGCATGCCCAGTATGGCGCTCTTGGGGTGATTGGTGAGGACAAGCAGCTCAGTCACTTCATCACCGTGGGTATAAACAAGGATTTGGCCCAGAAGATTGGCCCACTACCCACCGGTCATGGGGTGTTGGGGCAGCTTATTACCGAGCCGGCCCCTTTACGGCTCCACGATCTGCGGGAACATCCCCATGCGTACGGTTTTCCGGCCAATCACCCGCCCATGAAAACGTTCCTAGGGGTGCCCATCACGGTGCGAGACGTGGTGTTTGGCAACCTGTATTTGACGGACAAAGAGGGTGGTGGGGACTTCACCGCTGAGGACGAAGAACTGGCCGTAGCACTTGCAGCGGCCGCCGGTGTGGCCATTGAGAATGCCCGGCTTTATGAGGATTCGCGGCGCCGGGCTTCCTGGTTGGAAGCGTGTATGGACGTTACGGGCCGGGTTCTGGGCGAGGAACACGCTGCTGGCTCCGCAGGGGTGACAGCTTCGGAGCACATAACCGGCGCCGAGCACGTGGCCTTTGATGTTGTTGCCGAGCGTGCACTCAAGGAATCCGGCGCCCGGCTCGCCCTCATTGTGGTCCCCGGTGATTCCGTGGAGGTAACCAGCACAGGCGCGTACCGTGTGGCGGGCGCTGCCGGTAAGGGGTCCGCCGGATTTTCTGGTCAGTTGCTGGCCATGGATTCGTCCCTGATTCGTTCTGTTGTTGACACGGGAAAAACCGCCCAAGCTGAGGACGCAAGCACCGTTTTGGGCGGACTCATTGGGCAGCATAGGGGACGATTATTGGCTATTGATCTCAGCGCACGCGGAGTGCACCACGGCTTGCTGATTTTGGTCCGTGGCCGTGGCGAGGGGCCCTTTTTGAATTCGGATGTGCAGATGGGCGCCGTTTTTGGTTCGCACGTGGCAGTTGCCTTGGAGCTTGACCGGAGTCACCGTTTGCGCGAGGAGTTGGTGGTTTTTACTGATCGGGACCGGATTGCTCGGGATCTGCATGACGTGGTGATTCAGCGATTGTTCGCGGCGGGTTTGAGTATTCAGAGCCTGCGCAGGTTCACGGATGGTGAGCCGGCTTTGTCCAGGATCGATGCGGTTACTCAGGAGCTGGACGAGACCATCCGGGATCTGCGCAACACCATCTATTCCTTGCATTCCACGTCCAACGGCACTGAGTTGTTGAGCACGCGCATCCTTCGCACGGCCAGGAACGTGTCTAGGCCACTGCCATTTGCGCCTCATCTTGAGCTACGCGGCAGGATCGATTCGATCAGCAACCCCACTACTGGGACGCATTTGCTGGCTGTGATCTCAGAGGCGCTGAGCAACGCTGTCCGGCACTCTGGGGCGGAAAGTATCCGGGTGAGTGTTGCCGTTGAGAACGGGGCGCTGTTGTTAAAGGTCGACGACGACGGTGTGGGTTTCGCTGAATGCACGCCCGGGAACGGGCTGGTCAACATGGATTACCGGGCCGCCGAGTTAGGCGGTTGGTGCACCGTTAGCAGCACACCCGGTGAGGGGACCCACGTTCAGTGGTCGGTGCCGGTGAGCACGGGGGCAGTTGGCTAAATACCAGCGCACTAGGCTGAAGCGTGCATTCAGCTACCCGGTTTGTTGGCCATGTATACGGCCGCTTGGGTGCGGCGCTCAAAACCAAGTTTGGCCAGCATCGAGGACACATAGTTTTTGACGGTTTTTTCAGCCAGCGTCATCTGTTCGCCGATCTGCCGGTTGGTCAGGCCCTGGCCCAAGAGCTGGAGTACTCGCCGCTCTTGCGGGGTGAGTGAAGCTACGCGCGGATCGGGAGTTTCCGGCTCTGTGAGGCCCTGAAGGATCCGCGCTTTTATGTCGGCATCAAAGAGTGATTCGCCACGGGCGGTCCGGCGAATGGCGCCCAAGAGATCGGTTCCGCCAATCTCTTTCAGCACATAGCCTGCGGCACCTGCTAGAACGGCGCCGCGGAGAGCTTGTTCGTCGTCGTAACTGGTCAGGATGAGGCAGCTCAGGGATGGGTCCACGGAGCGTACATCACGGCAGACTTCAATGCCGGTGCCGTCAGGTAAGCGGGCGTCCAGAACGCAAACGTCCGGGCGTAATGCCGGGATCCGGTGTGTTGCTTCTACGGCGAGGCCGGACATACCGACTACTTCAAAGCCTTCGCTCTCAAGGAGTTCTTGCAGGCCGCGGCGAACAAGTTCGTGGTCGTCTAGGACGAAGACCCTGATGGGGGCTTCTTGATGATCCACGGTTCTCCTTAGTTATGCGCGTTTGTGGTTTACAAGTGTCAGTGCCAAGCTACGTTTCTATCACTTGTGAGTCTTCCGGATGCGGTAGCTGCCATCAAGGGTCCAAAGTCCCGGTGCGGGCTGGGGATATTCGGGTGAGGTTCGCGCGTTCGGTGACCTTAGACTCTGGTGCTTGGCGCAGGCTCTCATCAGACTTGCAGTAAGACTAGCGGGTTGAGGTGGGAACACATGGGTAACAGTCCAGCACTGATCCAAATCCGGGATCTACGTAAGAACTTCGGTACGTCCACTGCCTTGGACGGGCTGGAACTGAACGTGGAGCACGGGCAAGTGCATGGTTTTCTGGGGCCCAATGGTTCCGGAAAATCCACCACCATCCGGATCATCTTAGGGTTGCTCCGCTCCAGTGGAGGTGACGTCACAGTGTTTGGACGGGATCCGTGGAAGGACGCATCGGCCTTGCATCAGCGCATTGCGTACGTCCCGGGTGACGTGAGTTTGTGGCCAAACCTTAGCGGGGGAGAAGCCATCGATTTGCTGAGCCGGCTGCGCCGAGGGGCCTCCAACAAAAAAGATTACCGGGAGAGGAAAGACCGTCTGCTGGCAGCGTTTGAATTCGATCCGTCTAAAAAGGGCAGGTCTTATTCAAAAGGCAACCGGCAAAAAGTCGCGCTGATTGCTGCCTTGGCAACACCGGCCCAGCTATACGTGTTGGATGAACCCACCAGCGGCCTTGACCCGATTATGGAGACGGTCTTTAACCAGGAAATTGAGCGCGTGGCAGGCGATGGCGCCACTGTGCTGTTTTCCTCCCACATTCTTTCCGAGGTGGAACGTTTGTGTGACAGGGTGACTATCATTCGGCAAGGCAAAACTGTAGAAACCGGAACCCTTGATCAGCTGCGTGGACTAACGCGCAGCGACGTTTCCTTTGGTGTGGGAGAGGCCCCTTCGGTGATCACGGAAGCCATGGCGAAACTGCGTCATACTCCCGGCGTCCAGGACCTTGCCTTGGAAACAACTGGCGCTGAAAGTGCGCGCATAAAGTTCACCGCTGAGAGCCAACACATGGCTGGTGTTTTGCCCTTGCTGGCGCAGTTAAACGCGCAGGCCTTGACCATCACACCGCCTTCCCTCGAGGACTTGTTTTTGCGTCACTACACGCTGGAACTGGCCCACGACGGCGTGAAACAGGACGGATTCACCAAGGACGGATTCACCAACAACGGCCTCCAAGCAGCCGGGCAATGAACGCCGTTTGGGTTTTGCTGCTCCACCGGCTCCGGCGTGACCGATGGCAACTGCTTGCGTGGATTGCGAGCATTGGCTTTCTGGGGTTCTTCTCAGCCGTTGCGGTGGCACAAACATATGGTGACTCGGTGGGCCGTGAAGGAATTATTCGCCTTGCTGTGGCAAACCCCGCCATTTTGATGTTGCGCGGTTTACCCCAAGGTACTGCCTTGGATGCTTTTGTGTTCTTCCAGATCTTTACGTTCCTGGCGTTGATGGCCGGGCTAATGAATACCTTTCTAGCGGTGCGGCACAGCAGAGCGGAAGAGGAATCCGGCCGCGCTGAGCTAGTGGCTTCAACCCCGGCGTCGAGGTACTCACCCACTGTGGCCACGGTGATTCACGCGTTTCTGGCCAACGTGGTGTTGTGTGCCGCTGTGGCTCTCGGGTTTATTGCAGGCGGCTTGGAGCCGTACGGTTCGCTGGTGACTGGGGCAGCTGTCGCTTCTACTGGTGTGGCCTTTTTTGGTTTCGGCCTGTTAGCGGCACAGTTCGTGCGCTCCGGCCGGGCGGCCAATGCTCTCTCAAGTTCCGCCGTCGTACTGGCTTATCTTTTGCGTGGACTGGGGGACGCCTTGGGCATTCCGCATGCGGACGGAACGCATATGACTGCGGCGTGGCCCAGTTGGTTTTCGCCGATTGGTTGGGGGCAGCAGAGCGCTGCATATACGGCCAACAATCTGCTGCCGTTGTTCCTGGGACTTGGCTTGGGGCCCTATGTACCGTGACTGTTTTTGCCCTTCAATCCCGGCGGGACAGTGGTTCTAGTCTGTTGGCTGAACGCTCTGGCCGGATGGAAGCGCGGCCGGCACTGTCGACCTCCTTTGCTTTGGCATGGCGGCTGCAGTGGCCAACCATCATGGGGTGGTGCGTGGGTGCTGCGGCTACGGGGGTCTTGGCTGGTTCTTTGGCCAAACTGGTGGAACAGGCGGCCCAAACTAATGCCATTTTGGGCCAAACCTTACGCACTATGGTCGCGGCGGGGGAGACCAGTATTTCCCAAGTACTGATCGCTGCGATGTTCGCCATAGTGGGAGTTTTAGCGGCTGCGTGTGCTGTGCAGACAGTGGTGCGGATGCGCCAAGAAGAGGACAGTCGGCGGGCCGAACTGGTCCTTTCTACAACGGTGAGCCGGGTGCACTGGTTGGCTGACTACTTGTTGTTGGGTGTGGTCAGTGTGGTGTTGGTGCTGCTCACCGCGGCGCTGTTTGCCTCCTTGGCTGTGCTGGTTTCCGGGGACTCGCCGGAGCGGATGGGGGACGTATTTCTTGCCGCCGCGGCGCAACTTCCGGCGGCGCTCCTGTATCTGGGCGTGGTGGCACTTCTATTTGTGGTGGTTCCTGGCGCCAGCACCGTTTTGGGTTGGGCTTTCCTGGGCTCAGGGGTGTTTTTGGGTATTTTTGGGGGCATGATCGGCGCCCCGGAAGCGTTGCGGAATTTGTCTCCGTTCACTCATACGCCGGTTCCGCAAGGGATTCATACAAACGTTGGCGGTGGGGTTTGGATGGTGGGGCTCGCTGTGGTGGTGGCCGCGGCAGCCGTGGTGGGCATGCGGCGGCGCGACCTACACACTGGCTAAAAGTCCGTCCCACTGAGCGCGGGACTTTTGGCCCTTACCCAGCGCCGGTAACCAGCAGAGACTGAAGTTATAGATGTTGGTTCCTAGCCATGTTCAATGTTGAAGAAAGTGCGGCGCAGTGATGAAGAAGTCGATTGTTGTAGGGGTAAACGATTCCGGTAGCAGTGAGGCAGCTGTTGAGTGGGCTATGAAGCGCGCGGCTCGTCTGAAGTCGCCGGTGGTTCTGGTTCACGCAGTAGATGACCGTTGGAGCTCTGAGGCGCCCGAGTTTCATAACCTACTCAGCAAGGCCGGCCACGCGCTAGTTGCCCGCGCCCAGGCCCGTGCATTGGAGCTGGAACCGGGAGTGCACGTTGAAGCGATGATGATGTGGGGCAGCCCAGGCTATGTGTTGAAGCGCCAGTCCAAACGTGCCGAGATGATGGTGGTCGGTTCGGGTAGTTCTTGGCCTAGAGGCCCGGTCACTGACCGCGCTTTGCAAGTGGCCGCGGCAGCCGCCTGCCCGGTAGCGGTTATTGCGGGAGCAAAGGACGACGGCGGTGCTGCCGCGGCTTCCGGGACGGGCGTCCTGGTGGGTGTGGACGGCTCTGAAGAATCCGTTCAGGCGGTGGCGTTTGCTGCGGCGGAGGCTGACCGAATGGGGCAAGAACTGACGGTGTTGCACGTTTTTGGTGCCGCCACTCGGTGGGTTGAGCGGGGGATCCCGGAGAGTGATCTGGCAAAGTTCATTGCTGAGGAAGAGGAACTGATTATGGGTGAGACTGTTGCTGGTTTGGCCGATAAGTACCCGGACTTGGTGGTTCACAGGGTGTTGGATTCTCAGCACGAACCAGCGGTGGCTCTTGTGGCCGCGGCTCAGCACGCGGCCTTGTTGGTTTTGGGCAGCCGAGGTGCCGGGGGATTCAAGCGATTGATGCTCGGATCAACGGCCCACGCTGTTCTCACTGAGGTGCCGTGTCCCACCATCATTACCAGGCTCACCAAGGTCAAGCTCAGTAAGTAGAACATAAGATGACGCAAGGAGGGGGCTGCTACTAGCAGCCCCCTCCTTGTTATGAAGTTCGATTTACTTGCTCTTGGGGGAGTGAACCACCAGGACTGGGCAGTGTGCCATTCCTACAATGGCAGAGCTCACGGAACCTAGAACAAGGCCGCCGAACCCGCCGTGCCCACGCCGGCCAACAACCACCATGTCAGCGGTTTTGCTCGCTTCAATGAGGCCTTCCCTGGCGTAACCGCGGGAGAGTTTTGCCTCAACGTTTTCCGGCAATTCTGTGCCGAACGCCTGGGTGAGGGACTCGGTGAGGATCTTTCCAGCGGTCTCTTCAAAACCGTCAATCCCCATGGTCAGGTAGCCCAAGTACATTTGCGGGAATTCCCAAAAGGCGGTTGCAATGACTTTGGCACCGGTGGGTAAGGCGAGGTGCTGAGCTTCTAGGAGCGCCTCAACTGACGCGTCTGATCCATCTACCCCAACAACGATGGTTTGTAGCGTTGATTCTTTGTTCATGTTTGACTCCTTGAACGTGCACAGAGGCTGGTACGTAAAAGCGTGATTCGTCCTCGGGTTTTGGGGTAGGGCCGAAGGTCACGGATCGGCGTGGAAAAAATAATTCAGTATGACCTTTGACACAATGAAACGATTCATGCTTTCATATTGGAAAGCGCTTGCCCACAATGACGGTGGGAAAAATTGCATTCATTGCAGGTCAAAGGAGATCCAATGCCAAACACAACTTCACCTGAGGTTGGTTTACCAGCATCCCGCCGCCGCGCCACGATGAGTGGCTGGGTAGGTAGTGCACTTGAGTATTACGACTTTTCCATCTATGCCTCGGCTGCGGCACTCGTTTTTCCGCAGGTATTTTTCCCCTCGCATGACCCAGCCGTCGCAGTGGTAGCCTCTCTGGCTACCTACGGCGTGGGCTATGTTGCCCGCCCCATTGGCGCGTTTGTCTTGGGCACCATGGGGGACCGTCATGGACGCAAGAACGTCCTGGTTCTTGCCATGCTACTGATGGGTGTTTCAACATTCCTTGTAGGTATTCTTCCCACGTACCAGCAAGTGGGGCTTTTGGCTCCCTTGCTCCTGGTCCTTCTTCGTTTGGTCCAAGGATTCGCAGTTGCCGGTGAACTCGGCGGCGCGGGTGCCATGATCATCGAACACTCGCCGGACAAGAAACGCGGTTTCTATGCGAGCTTTGCCCTTCAGGGGACCCAAGTCGGGTCCATTCTTGCCGCGGCTAGCTTCATCCCGCTTTCGGCCTTCCTTCCAGCTGCGGACTTTGCCAGCTGGGGCTGGCGTATTCCGTTCCTCTTGAGCGCCGTGGTTATTGTGGCCGCCTACATCATTCGTCGCGGAGTTGAAGAAAGCCAGGCGTTCCTCGGTGAGAAGCAGTCCCGCGACATCGAAAGAGTTCCGGTCTTCACGGTATTCCGTGAGAGCGGCAGCGTAATTTTCCGTGCAGTGTGCATGGGGCTAGCCAATGTTATTGGAACTACGGTGGTTGTTTTCGGTGCCGCATACGCCACACAACCGGCCTATGGCGTCAAAATGAGCCCGTCAACGTATCTGTGGATGCCAGTATTGGCCAATATCGTTGCGGTCATTCTTATCCCTCTCTTCGGCCGCTTGTCCGACCGTATTGGACGGCGTCCGCTGATGATCTTTGGACCGTTGGCAGCTGGCCTGCTTTCGTTCTTCTACCTGCAGGTTGTCAGCCAGCGCAATGTGGTCTTGACGGTGCTACTTGCCATCTTGATCTTCGGCATTCTCTACCAGATGTGGAATGCAACGTTCGCAAGTTTCTTCCAGGAACTTTTCCCCACTCGAACCAGGGTCACTGGCTTCGCGGTTTCACAGAACATCGCACTGCTGCTCACGGCCTTTATGCCGACCGTCTTTACCTTGATTGCCCCTCCTGGATCAACGTCGGTTCCGTTGGTCATCGGCGGACTTACTTTGCTGGTGTGTGTCATCTCCGCTGCCGCAGCGTGGGCGTCCAAGGAGACGGCTCATATCACTTTGGACGAGTTGGGCAGCAAGAAAGCAGGAGAATCCAAGCTAACGTCCAAAAATGCTTCGGTAAACCAGTAACACTTCGCCTAGGCTCAACTGGAGCACCCGTACCCCCGCACGCATGTGCGGGGGTACCCCCATTTATTGCCTCATATTTGCTTCTGAAGGGAATTCAACCGATGCCGTCTTCACATTCTTTGCAACCGGCCCGAGTGGCGCTGGTAGGTGTTCGAGGCTTTGGTGCGCACCACCTGGCCAACCTGCACCGATTGCAAAATGCTGGCTCAGTTCAATTGGTAGCTGTGGCGGATCCACAGCTGTCCCACGAGGATCAGCTCCCAGAAGGCACTCAGCGCTTTCCTGACTTGCCAACGTTGCTGGGTGAAACGGCGGACCTTGACGTCATTATTCTCGCTACGCCTATTCAGACTCACGAGTCTCTTGCACTCCTGGCCATTGAACACGCTCACGTCTATTTGGAAAAGCCGCCCGTGGCCAATCTTGCCGCTTTCGAAGTACTGGAAAAGGCGGCAACGGCAGCCGGCCGTAGTATCCAAGTGGGTTTTCAGGGCTTGGGTTCGCATGCCTTAGGCGCCATTGAGCAGGTGCTTAAATCGGGCGAAATTGGCACGTTGATTGGTGTTGCGGCAACAGGTAGGTGGGTCCGTGACCGCGCTTATTACAAGCGTTCCACGTGGGCCGGAAAACGTCGGCTCAATGGTGTGGATGTAGTGGACGGGGTGGCAACAAACCCGTTGGCTCACGCAATTTCAACTGCTTTGTGCATTGCTGGCGCTAACACGCTGGCTGATGTGGACAGCGTGGAAACGGACCTATTCCATGCCAATGACATTGAGTCTGATGACACTTCTGTGATCCGTATCAAGACCTCCACTGGCTTGCCCATCACGTGCGCTTTGACCTTGTGCGCGGAACATAGTGTTGAACCGTATATTACGGTGCAGGGTAGCGAGGGATCAGCCGTGCTGCACTATACCGAGGACCGGTTGAGCGTTTTCACTGCCAGCGGGGAACGGCACCTGAGCTTCCAAAGAGACGATCTGACCGAGAACCTCATAGAACATATTCGAAGCCTCTCGGGGACCGCTGGCATCGTTGAACTCATCAGCCCTTTGCGTGGAAGCGGCGGATTTATGCGAGTTTTGGAAGCGGTGCGCACGGCGGCCCCACCTCGGCGGATCGAGCCCCAGTACGTTCGGTGGGTTGGCGAGGGGGACCAGGCTCACGCTGTGGTTGACGGTATTGAAGATGCTTTGGAGAGGTCCACGGCAGCCCACGTCACCTTTAGTGAGCTGGGCTTACCGTGGGCGCAGAGCACCCAGCCCTCTGCCGAGTCTCTAACTCTTGGTCTTGCTCTGGAAGCATCGGATCCACGCCCCACTATTGCCACTCAGCAATCCGGCACACAGCTGCCCAACAGACTCTCTCCCCGGCCCTATCTTCACCCCGTGCGGAGCCTGGCGGGCACCGTTGTCACCGATCATTTCCCTGCGGACCACCCCTGGCATCTGGGTGTTGGTGTGGCATTGCAGGATGTGAATGGCATCAATTTTTGGGGCGGAAAGACTTACACTTCCGCCGAGCAGCGCTATGAAGAGCTGGAAAACCAGGGCCGGATCAGTGAAGTGCAGAGGTCTGAACATGACACACAGTCGGTGCAGACTCTTAGCTGGGCTGGACCGGATGGACGTGAAATTCTGACCGAGCAGCGCAGTTTCGGCGCTACGCAGGTCAGCCAAAACGCATGGCAGCTAGACGTCTCCATTAGCCTTGAAGCAAAACAAGATGCAAGCCTAGGCAGCCCGGGCTCCAACGGCGCGCGCGGCAGTGGCTACGGCGGATTCTTCTGGCGGATCGCACCGTGTACTGACATCGAGGTCTTTACTGCTACAACCCATGGCGAGGCAGCCAGCCATGGCAGCCGCAATCCTTGGTTGGCCTACACTGCTCGCTTTGGTGACCAAGACTGCACACTTGTTTTTGCGGCAATGGATCAAGAACCTGACCCATGGTTCGTTCGCGTTGATCAGTATCCAGCAGTTGGTTCGTCACTGGCCTGGGACTCTGCCGTGACGTTGACCCGAGGGCAAAAACTGTCCCGTACGTTCAAGGTATGGATCATTGACGGCCGCCTTGAACAAGATGGTCTGGCAGCGTTGGATCCCATCTTTGCGGACAAGTAGAACGAACAGCAAGAAGGACAACACACACTAGAAAGGTCCCCGTCCTGGAGCACAAGCTCCGGGACGGGGACCTAATCTTTTGCGGGGACTGTTCCCTAGACGTAGGGCTGGACCCTAGACGTAGGGCTGGACTAGGGAGCTGTAGCGCTCCTTGAGAGTCTCAAGAGTGAGGTGACCGTCGGCATCCCAAATCTCCTGATTGAAGATCTCCACTTCAATGTCACCGGTATATCCGGCGTCGCGAACCCAGCTGCTGATGGTGGCGAAGTCAATCACACCATCGCCCATCATTCCGCGAGACAACAACGCGTCCGCAGCAATTGGAAGGTTGAAGTCGCAGATTTGATAAGAAGCGATCCGGTTTTGACGCCCGGCGCGTTCGATTTGCGCTTTGAGCTCTGGATCCCACCAGACGTGGAAGGTGTCCACCGCAACGCCCACTGCCGAAGCATCGTACGGTGCGGCCAGATCCAAGGACTGTCCCAAGGTGGAGATGAGCGCCCGGTCCGCCGCGTACATCGGGTGCAGCGGTTCTAGAACCAGCCGGACGCCGTGCTCGACGGCGAAAGGAACCAGCTCCTCGAGGCGGTGAGCTACGCGCTGGCGTGCCGCTACCACATCCTTCTCGGCGGGAGCGAGCCCTCCCACCACCAAAAACAATTCCGTAGTACCCAGCGCCACTGCTTCCAAGATGGCTGCACGGTTGTCTTCAAGAGCAGCCTTTTGCCCTTCGGGGTCAATAGCGGTCAGGAAACCGCCGCGGCACAGCGAGGAAACGCGTAGTCCTGCATCTTTGATGAGCGCAGCAGCCTTGTCCAGACCTACCTCGGCAACGCGATCACGCCAAGGCCCAATAGCGGGGATTCCCGCCTGGACGCAACCGTTAATGGCTTCCTCCAGGCTCCACTTTTTGGTGGTAGCCGTGTTTAGCGAGAGTCGTGAGAAATCCGTGCTCATGCTCCCACCCCATTAACCAGCAGGAAGCTGGACATCCGTTGAGCGGCTAAATCAGGATCGGCCAAAAGACCTGCTTGATCAGCGAGTTCAAAGGTTTTGACCAAGTGCAGAACCGATCGGCCAGACTGCAAGCCTCCCACCATCTGGAATCCAGCTTGTTTTCCATTAAGCCAGGACATAAACGCGATCCCCGTCTTGTAGTAGAAGGTGGGGGCGCTGAAAATGTGCTTTCCAAGCTCACGAGTGGAGTCCAAGATGGTGCGTGCCTGGGTTCCTTCGCCGGCGTCGTACTTTTGCAAGGCGACTGACGCGGCCGGGTAGATCGCCGCGAAAATGCCAAGCAAAGCGTCCGAATGGTGGTTCTTGTCACCGTCGATCAGTTCGGGGTAGTTGAAGTCGTCGCCCGTGTAGAGGCGAACGTTTTCAGGCAACTTGGCCCGGAGTGCAACCTCGTGATCGGCATCAAGAACAGAAACCTTAACCCCGTCCACCTTCTGAGAATGGTCGCGGATCAAACTCAGGAACGTTTCCGTAGCCACTGAAACGTCATCCGAACCCCAGTATCCCGCCAGTGCCGGGTCAAACATGGTGCCAAGCCAGTGCAGGATGACTGGCTGCTCCACTTCCTGCAGCAGTGTGGAGTAAACGTACAGATAATCCTCGGCCCCGCTTGCTACCTTCGCGAGCGCACGTGAGGCCATGAGGATGACTTTTCCACCAGCCTCAGTCACAGTGGCTATTTGTTCGCGGTAGGCGTTGATGACAGCTTCAAGGCCAGCTGCGCCGGTGGCGAGTGCAGCAATGTCCAATTGGTCAGTGCCGGCGCCGCAGGCGATGAGATCCCTGACGGTTTTTCCGGCTGTGGCCGGATTGCCGCTGGCCACTACGGCAGCGGCCTCAGCGCCGGAACGCCTGATCAGCTCCTGGGTGGCTAGCCAGTCCAAACCCATACCGCGCTGTGCGGTGTCCATTGCGTCAGCCACACCTAGGCCGTAGGACCACAGCTCATGCCGGTAAGCCAGTGTGCTATCCCAATCCAACTGTGCAGGGGCACCGGGAGTATTGTCCGCCGTAATACGGGGGATAACGTGGGCTGCGGCGTAGGCCCGGCGTGCAGTTAGAGGGGAGGTTGGTTTGTTCCACACGGTGGCGGGCTGCAAGCTGTACTCGTGGATGCCGCCGTCGTTATTTGGAAGAATTAGGGAGCTCATTAGAGGGTGATCTCCGGGATATCGATGGTGCGGCGCTCCTCGGAGGACTGGAGGCCGAGTTCGGCCAGCTGGACTCCGCGGGCGGCTGAAAGCAAGCCAAAACGGTGTTCGCGTCCGGCCACAACATCGCGCAAGAATTCTTCCCATTGGAGCTTGAAGCCGTTGTCCAGATCAGCATTAGCCGGGACTTCTTGCCATTGGCTGCGGAAGGATTCCGTGACGGGCAAGTCGGGATTCCATACCGGCTTGGGTGTGTGCGCGCGCTGCTGAGCCACACATTTGTTCAAGCCCGCCACGGCGGAACCGTGGGTGCCATCGACTTGGAACTCCACTAGTTCGTCACGGTAAACACGGACGGCCCAGGAAGAGTTGATTTGGCCGATGACCGGGTCGCCGCCGGGTGTTTCGAGTTCAAAGATGCCGTATGAGGCGTCGTCAGCCGTTGCCTTATATTCTTTGCCAGCTTCATCCCAGCGCGTGGGGATGTGGGTGGCAGTCTTGGCGTTGACGCTCTTGACCTGCCCAATGATGCCCTCAAGCACGTAGTTCCAGTGGCAGAACATGTCGGTTGTCATTCCACCGCCGTCCTCCTTGCGGTAGTTCCAGGAGGGGCGCTGTGCAGTTTGGACGTCGCCTTCAAAGACCCAGTATCCGAATTCTCCGCGGATGGAGAGGATACGGCCAAAGAAGCCCTCGTCTACCAACCGGCGCAGTTTTACCAGGCCCGGGAGGTAAAGCTTGTCGTGAACAACGCCAGCGGTGACGCCAGCGTCTTTGCCGATCTGGGCAAGTTCGATTGCTTCTTCGAGGGTCTCGGCAGTGGGCTTTTCGGTAAAGATGTGTTTACCGGCGCGCATAGCCTTCTTCAGCGTGGCTGCACGCAGACTGGTCATGGACGCGTCAAAAACAACGTCCACGGTGGGGTCATTAATTACGGCATCTAGGTCGGTGGACCATTCGCCCACTTTGTGAAGTTCAGCAAGCTCGCGGACCTTGGCTTCATTGCGGCCAACCAGAATGGGTTCGATCTGAACCTTGGTGCCGTCTTCAAGGGTGAATCCGCCAGCATCCCGGATGGGGAGGATGGACCGCAGTAAGTGTTGACGGTAACCCATCCGGCCAGTAATGCCATTCATGGCAATTCGGATTGTTCGTTGTTCGGCACCCATGGTGTCCTCCATCGTCGTTGACTAGAGATTGTGGAAAGCGCTTTCCGCTTGTGACTATTGTGCAGTGTGGCGCGGGCGATGGCAAGCGTTGACGTGCAAGCGCCGGAAATTCCCCTAGCATGGGAGCATTCAGTGACCAGGAACCGGTCACTGTGTACAAAAACTTACGTGCAAACTATGGAGGTCTTGTGGCAGCCAGTACCTTGGCCGACGTCGCTAAGCTGGCCGGTGTTTCACTAGCCACTGCTTCCCGTGTGCTTAATGGTTCAACGCGTACCCCAGGTGCCGCCGTCACCAAGCGGGTTCAAGGCGCAGCCCTTGAACTTGGATATGTAGCCAACGCTCAGGCGCAGTCTTTGGCGCGATCTAGCACGGGTCTGATTGGCCTAGTGGTTCACGACATCGCTGACCCATACTTTTCTACCTTGGCTCGCGGCGTTCAAAAGCAGGCAAAAAGCGCTGGAAAAATGGTTTTGTTGGCCAGCACCGATGGCAGCCCGTCAGATGAACGCGAGGCAGTTGCTGCTTTTGCGGCCCGGCGGGCTGAGGCCATTATTATTGCTGGTTCACGTTCGCATTTGTCTGGCGCCGAAAAAGACAACAGCTTGCTTGCTGCAGAAATTGAGCGCTACTGCAGCTATGGCGGCTCGGTGTCGATGGTAGGTGCGGCCCTGCCTGCGCTGCTGGACGTTGCCGGAGTGCGCGTGTTGAAAGTCCCCAATGTTGAACAAGCGTATGCCCTGGGTCAGGCTTTACTCGGTCTTGGCTATAAAAGATTCCTGGTTGTTGCTGGTCCGGATGGTCTTGTGACCTCGGACGTGCGGCTAGCGGGTTTTCAAAGCGCGCTGGCTGATGCTGGCCGCGCCGCAGCAGAAATTGTTCGTGTTGAATTCTCCCGAGCGGGCGGGTATGCGGCGGGGCTGAGCATTGCGGCGCAGTTGGGTGAGCGTTCCGCCGCCGAGGCGATTTCTGAGAAGTGCATTTTTGCTGTTAATGACGTGATGGCCATGGGGGTCATTGCAGGGCTTTTGGAGCGCGGACTGCAAGTGCCCCATCACATTGGTGTGGCCGGGTTTGACGATGTTGAGACCCTGCGTGACTTTAGGCCCAGCTTGACCACTGCACAATTGCCGGTAGAAGAAATAGGTTTGCGCGCTTCCGCATTGGCACTGGGGATGGACGACGACGATCCACTCGCCGATGTGGTGGGCCGGGTTATGTTGCGAGGTAGTACCAGGGGAGTGGATTCTGCTCACGTTGGCTGAGGCCGTTTGTAGCGAGCTGCGCCCACTTAAAGCTAGCTGCGTAAGGTGCTCTGCCTGATAACCAGTTCCGGAGTGAAAACCACCTGACTGTGTACGTGGGGTGAATCGGCGTTTATCTCGTCAAAAAGGAGCTGTGCGGCGCGTTCGCCAATCAAGTGCCGGGGCTGGTGGATGGAGCTCAGGGGGATGCTGGATTGGGAGGCGAAGTCGATGTCGTCGGAACCGTTGAGTCCGTGGGCCTGCGCATCACCAGGGTCGGTGCAGAGGACGGCACCGTCTGGTACCTGCGTAACGGAGAAATCCTGCGTGTCGGAAACCGCTCACAGGGAAGCTGCACGCCCACCACCGACGGAGCCTCACCGGAGGAGTCGCTGACACGCGCAGGAGAGTAGGACCGATCGTGCAGCAGGGAAGGGTCAGGTCCTGCGCCTAAGATGCGCCGGTGCCTGTCCGGCCAGGGCAGAAGGGCTTCCTCACCGGCACGGGAAAGAAATCCCCCGGTTCCGTCCCGGGCACGGCCTGACGGGGGAACAGTCCGTGCTGTTCGGCCGCCAGTGTGCGGTGTTTGCGGGTGCGCGTTTCGTGGATATGCGGGGTCTGACGTTGGTATATATTAGTGGTTGCAAGGTGCCGTTCGTTAGCTGAGGCTCCTTCGCGGATACATGCCAGCGACCCCCAACGTCGAGAGACGCCCCGGGTCAGGACAGGTTCCCCCGGTCTAAGGGGTTGCCCCGATTGGCTCCCGGAACGCCGGGTTCACGCCGTGAAGTGCCAAAGGTCTTACGAGGAGGGGCACTGCCGGGTCCCAGCTCCGGCCTCCTCCGCGGCGCCGCCGGATCCGGAATGGAGGTGGTCACCCGTGAACGATGGTCATAGTCCGTCTACCGGTACCGCCTTCGCGCGGTCCTGAACACAAATTCTTCCCCGCCGGCCGCGGCTCTGCTCGGGCCGGCATCCTGACCGCTTAGCCAATTTCCGGGACCTCTTCCTGCTGCGCCGATTTCTGTGATGTCCGCGTTCTGCATCCAAAAGGTCTCATGTTCCGGGAGGACATGCCCATGCCCGCCAACACCCATACCGGCCCCGAACCGACCACCAATTCCGGGCCCGCACCCCACGCTGCTCCGTCACCGTCACCATCACCAGCAACGGCTTCCGGGTCCGGGCCGGAAGCGTCCTCCGGGCCTGCCCCGGCGGCGGTCCTGGACAGCGCACACATCGGCGACATTAAGGGTGCTTTCGGCACGATCCGGCTCGGTGAGGAGTCGCCGGGAAGCGGCTGGAAGACCAGGTTCAAGACCCTGCTGGCCATCATCGGGCCGGGTCTGATCGTGATGGTCGGGGATAACGATGCCGGCGCGTTCGGGACATATACCGAGGCCGGGCAGAACTACGGCACGTCGCTGCTGTGGACGCTGCTGCTGCTGGTTCCGGTGCTGTATGTGAACCAGGAGATGGTCCTGCGCCTCGGGGTGGTTTCCGGTGTCGGGCATGCCCGGCTAATTCTGGAACGGTTCGGAAAGTTCTGGGGCGCGTTCAGCGTGATCGATCTGTTCATCCTCAACGCCCTGACCATCGTTACAGAGTTTATTGGAATCAGCCTGGGCCTGGATTATCTGGGCATCCCCAAGGTCGCGGGCGTGCTCGTGGCCGCAGTGGTGATCATCGGCGCAGCCTCAACCGGGTCGTTCAAACGGTTCGAACGGGTCTGCATGACCCTGGTCGCGGGGTCGCTGCTGCTGGTGCCCATCATCGTCATGGTGCATCCGGACCTGGGGCAGGTGACCCATGATTTCTTCATCCCCGGGCTCCCAGCGGGTTCGGACCTGTCCACGGTCACGCTGCTGATCATCGGCATCGTCGGTACGACCATTGCCCCGTGGCAGTTGTTCTTCCAGCAGTCCTACCTCATCGATAAGCGCATCACTCCCCGGTATATGAAGTACGAGAAGGTCGACCTGTGGCTCGGGATCGTGATCGTGATCATCGGCGCGGGTGCCATCATGGGGTTCACCGCGGCCACGTTCGCCGGGCACCCTGAATTCGGGAACTTCACGGACGCCGGAGGTGTCGCCGTCGGGCTGGAAAAGTACGTCGGGAAGGCCGCCGGGGTGCTGTTCGCGGTGGCCCTGATTGACGCCTCAATCATCGGCGCGGCGGCCGTCGGGCTGTCCACCTCCTACGCACTGGGGGACGTGCTGGGCCTGAAGCATTCCCTGCACCGGAAATTCTCCGACGCGAAGGGCTTCTATGCCGTGTTCGCCGGAGTTCTGATCATCTCAGCGGTCATTGTCCTGATCCCGGGGGCCCCGCTGGGGCTGCTGACCGTCGGTGTCCAGGTCCTCGCCGGTGTCCTGCTGCCCTCGGCCACCGTGTTCCTACTGTTGCTGTGCAACGACAAACAGGTCCTGGGCCCCTGGGTGAACGGCAGGGCCACGAACGTCTTCACCGCGCTCATCATCGCCGTCCTGGTAATTCTCTCCATCGTCCTGACCGCAGGGGTGCTCTTCCCCGACATGAGCAGCGCGGTGATTATCGGCATCCTCGCCGGCGGGGCAGCCCTGAGCATTCTGGGCGGTGCCGGATACCTCCTCTATGCCAGATTCCGACCCGGCCCGGGTGCCGCGCCGATCGACCGGACCGGGAAGCAGGACTGGCGCATGCCGCCCCTGGCGCTGTTGACGGCCCCGAAACTCTCCACCGCCGGCCGTACCGGGCTGACCGTGCTGCGGACCTACCTGTTGATCGCCATGATCCTGGTGATCGTCCGGGTAGTCCAGCTTGCCATGGGCGGCTGAACCCCCTTGGCGGCTGAACCGGGCACAGCGTAGATTCCACGTAGGACAGCTATCCCCTCCCGTATCCTCGAAAGGCACTCACAAAGATGAGCACCACCGGCACCACCGGCACCACCGCAACACCGGCCATCCGGCTTTCGACCCTGCTGCACCGCCCCGTACTGGACACCAAAGGCCACCAGGTCGGGACCCTCGCCGACGCCATCGTCCGCCTCGACGAAGGAAACTACCCGCGTCTGACCGGCCTGGTCGTCGCAGTCGGGTCCAACCGCGTCTTTGCGCCGCTGGAGAAAATCTCCGACATGGACGCAGATAGCGTCCGGCTGCGCACAGCCACACTGGACCTGCGCCCTTTCACCCGCCGCGAGGGCGAGGTACTGCTCAAAGAAGACGTTCTGGGCCACCGGCTGATCGACACCGACCACACCGTCATGGTCAAGGCGTTCGACATCGAACTGAACGGCACGGCAACGGGATGGACCGCGACGGGCCTGGACGTACACAAACCCCGCTGGTTCACCATCAGCCGGCGGCACGACACCCACCCCTTCCGGGACTGGAACCGGTTCCTGCCCCTGATCGGCCACGAGGCATCCAGCAAGACCCGCTCCCTCTCGGCCCGGTTCGCCCAGCTGAAACCGGCCCAGATCGCGGACCTGATCGAAGACTCCTCAGACAAAGAACAAGACGAACTCCTGGCCCGGGTCCACTCCGACCCCGAACTGGAGGCAGACGTCTTCGAAGAACTCGATGAGGACCGCCAGTCCAGGATCCTCAGAGACCGCACCGACGCCGAAGTCGCGGACGTGCTCTCGCACATGCGCGCCGACGATGCCGCCGACGCCGTCATGGATCTCCCGCAGGAGCGCCGTACCGGGATCCTCACTCTCCTCCCCGCCGCCCAGCACACCAAGGTCATGGCCCTCCTTGGCTACCATGACGCCACCGCCGGGGGCCTCATGGGCACCGACTACACGGCGTTGCCGGCTACCTCTACGATCGCGGATGCTCTCGAGAGCATCCGCACCGCCACCACGGAGCAACCCGAAGCACTCACCACCATCTACAGCCTGCACCCGGACGGAACCCTCGCCGGTGTGATCGGTCTGGTCCAGGCACTGCAATCCGACCCGGCGGCCCTGCTCGGGGACACCGCCGATCCCGAACCGGTCAGTGCGACCGCGGGCGATGACATCATCGACGTCACCACCACCATGGCCGACTACAACCTGCTGACCCTTCCCGTCCTGGATGAAGACGGCCGCATCCTGGGTGTCATTACCGTCGATGACGCCCTTGAAGCGGCCATCCCGCCGGATTGGGCCCATCGGGAACCCAACCGAAACACGACCAGGAACAGCCGCCCCGGAAGCGACGACTGACCGGACCATCAGGCGAAGCGCCACGAATGACATCCCCGTGGCACCGACGGACCCTGCCCCGGGCCAGGCTGCCCAGCCGGACCCTGACCAGCGCCCCGGTCTGCGCACCTTCAGGTTCCCCGGCGGCGGCAACCGTCATGGTTGTCAGCACCTCGCTGGCCGAGGCGGAACAGGTCGTTGCCCAGGCCAAAGCCAGGTTGGCCGGCGCGCTGCCGAACATTGACGATATGCCTATCCGCGCCGTCAGCAGCACCTCGGCCCCGTCGGATGCGACGCCCCGAACACCGGCGCGCCGCATCCACATCCCGGCCGCGAGGATGACGGGTGGGAACTCCGGCTCTGAATGCGGATAATCGCGAGCGGCGAAAATCCGCTATGGTTAGTGCATAGACGCGCACGTATGCACTTAAGGGGTTCGGCCTGATGTTAGCGGTTCTGCGGAATATGACCTACCGGCGGCTGTTTGCTGCCCAGATCGTGGCCCTGATCGGCACCGGACTGCTCACGGTGGCCCTCGGGCTGCTGGCATACGACCTGGCCGGCCGGAACGCCGGCGCGGTGCTGGGCACGGCCCTGACGATCAAGATGCTCGCCTACGTGGGTCTAGCCCCGGTGATCAACGCCCTCGGGGCGCGGCTGCCGAAAAAGCCGGTGCTGATCGGGGCGGACCTGATCCGGGCGGCGATGGCACTGTCTCTGCCGTTCATTACAGAGACCTGGCAGATCTACGTGGTGATCTTCCTGCTGCAGTCCGCCTCTGCGACCTTCACCCCGGCCTTCCAGTCCCTGATCCCCACCATTTTGAAGGACGAGCGGGACTATACGCGCGCGTTGTCCCTCTCCAGGCTGGCCTATGATATGGAGGCCCTGGTCAGCCCGGCCCTTGCGGCCTTGCTGCTGACGCTAATCAGCTACAATAACCTGTTCATCGGCACAGTTGCCGGTTTCCTGTTCTCGGCCTTCATGGTTACGCTCACGGTCCTGCCGCGGCTTTCCGTCCCGGCCGGGCCGCAGGCGTCCCTGTGGCACCGGACCACTCTGGGAGCACGGATTTTCTGGCGCAACCGGCGCCTGCGTTCCCTACTGGCACTGAACCTCGTGGTCGCAGCCCCGACGGCGCTGGTGCTCGTTAACACCGTGGTCTACGTCCGCGACGTTCTGCGGCGTCCCGACACGGACCTGGCCCTGGCTCTGGCCTGCTTCGGCGTCGGGTCTATGATCGTCGCCTTGTCAGCGCCCCGGGTCCTGGACCGGTTCGGGGACCGTGCCGTGATGCTCACCGGCGCCGCCTTGATCCCTGCCGTGCTGGCCGGCGCCGCACTCCTGACCTTCCTGGGGTCCGGTGGTCCGGGGTGGTGGCTGCTGTTGGGGCTGTGGTTCCTGCTCGGTGCGGCGAACTCCACGATCCTCACCCCCTCCTCCCGGCTGCTGCGCGATGCCTCCACCGAGGAAAACCGGCCCTACGTCTTCACCGCGCAGTTCTCCCTTTCCCACGCCTGCTACATCCTGACCTACCCGCTGGCCGGCTGGATCGGAGCCGTGGCCGGGTTGGGCTGGGCTGCTCTTGCCCTGATGATTATTGCGATGGTAGGCAGTGCAGGTGCCTTCCTGTCCTGGCCACGGCACACCGCCGCGGAACCGGCTAATGAGGAGCAAACCGTTGAGCAGCCGGCCTAGCAGCGCGTTGAGCCCTAGCGGTGCCCTGAGCACCATCCCTGGAGAGCCGTCCCTGGCCCACCCGGTCACCCCGGGCCCGGAGCTGCTCGAAACAGCTGCCGGGACGCTGCGGATGCTCGCCGAACCCACCCGGCTGCACCTGCTCTGGCAACTCACTGGCGGCCCGAAAACCGTCACCGAACTCACCGACGCGTCCGGGGCACCACGAACCGTGGTCAGCCAGCACCTGGCCAAACTCCGGCTCACCGGCCTCGTGGACACCCGCAAGGACGGCCGGCACGTCATCTATTCCCTCCACGACGGGCACCTGGTCCGGCTCATCCGCGAAACCATCAACCACGCCGACCACCTAATGACTGGAGAACCGGCCCACGACTGAGGCCTCCTCCTGCCCGCCTACCAAACGTTAACAGCAGGCCTATAGCCCATCCCAGTCCATGCCGAACCTGACCACCCATCATGATCCGTACGTCCTTTCATGGGCAGTCGTGCATCCCTGCCATACCGGGCTCTTACTCCGTGGCTACACCTGGCCGGGCCCCAAGCCCATCCACGCCGGCAAATACAGGCCGCTACCACGCTCGACAAAACCTTAGGGCCCAGTACTCCTGAGCGTGTCCCCGGGGGCTAGGGGTCTGTCAATTATTCGGTGTAACTGGGGTTGTCTTCTCTAGCTCCTGCCGGCGGACAGGCGGCCGTCAAAGGTGATCTCGGAGGCGTTGAGAGTGGCCTTCCAGCGGTTGCTCCAGCGTTTCCGGCCCTTGCCGGTGGGGTCCAGGCTCATGATAGCCAGGTAGACGCACTTCAACGCGGACTGCTCGGTCGGGAAGTGGCCGCTGCACGATGACTGTCCTAAGTGCCAATGGTGTTGCCCGTTTTTCAGGACAGGCTCAGGATCCCGGCGGCGAGCT
>NZ_JBNPEN010000018.1:0-37605 GCF_050490295.1 Pseudarthrobacter sp. J1763
AGCCTCGATCCACCGATGAGCTTGGGTGACAAGCGGGTGCCGTGACGCAGAAATGCCCCTCTGATCAGGAAGAATAGTGATTGTCTAGACCGCTGTTCGACCGATCCGAGAGGCATCTCGTAGGTGCAATTCAAGCATGCTCCCGCTGCGGTGTCAGCGAAGTTCGATGACCCGAATCTTGTGTCGGCCGCAGGGCTGGTCCCGATGCTCCGCCTGGCCCGCACCGCAGGGCTCGATCAGCTCGCGCAGGTCCGGTTGACGGTCCCGTCGGATAAGGGCGCGAACGCGGGCAGCAAGGTGATGGCGCTGGTGGCGGGGATGCTCGCCGGGGCGGACTCGATCGACGACATGAACGTGCTGCGTCATGGCGGGATGGGCAGGTTGTTCGATCGGACGTATGCGCCGTCGACGCTGGGCTCGTTCCTGCGGGAGTTCCGGTTCGGGCACGTCCGCCAGCTCGACGCCGTCGCCTCCCGGACCCTGGTGAACGTCGCGCAATCCGCGCCACTGCTGCAGGTCCGGGATGGTGAGCGGGTGATGGTGGATCTGGACGACACGATCATCGAAGTCCACGGATACCAGAAGCAGGGCGCGTCGTTCGGGTACTCCGGCGTCCGCGGCCTGAACGCCCTGTTCGCCACGGCGTCGACATCGCAGTCGGCGCCGGTGATCGTGGGGCAGCGGCTGCGGCAGGGGAAGACCGGTTCCCCGAAGGGTGCCGCCAGGATTGTCGGCGACGCTCTCGCGACGCTGCGCCGCTTGAACCCCGGAAGCAGTTCCCGGCCGTTGCTGCGGGCGGACTCCGCGTTCTACGGACACGCCACCATCGGCACGGCGATCAAGGCCGGCGCGGACGTATCGGTCACCGTCCGGATGGACCCCGCGGTGAAGGCGGCGATCGCGACGATCCCCGAGGATGCGTGGGAGATGATCGAGTACACCGACTCGATCCGTGACGAGGCCACCGGGCGACTGATCTCCAAAGCAGAAGTCGCCGAAGTGCCCTTCGTCGCGTTCCGGTCCCGGAAGATCGCCGAACGGATCGAAGGGCGTCTGGTGGTGCGGCGGATCCCGGACCTGAACCCGAAGCAGGTCGAGCAGCCGACACTGTTCGACATCTACCGGCACCACGCGTTCTTCACAACCACCGACAAGACAGTGATGGGCACCGTGGTGGCGGACAAGACCCACCGGGCACACGCGATCATCGAGCAAGTCCACGCCGACCTGAAGAGCGGCCCGCTCGCTCACCTGCCCTCCGGGGTGTTCACCGCGAACAGCGCCTGGCTCGTCCTCGCGGTGATCGCGTTCAACCTCACCCGCGCAGCAGGGATCATCGCCGACCACGCCGGCCGGCTCGCCAGAGCGACGACCGCGACGATCCGCCGCACTCTCATCTCCGTGCCCGCGCGGCTGGCGCGGTCCGCGCGCCGGGTCACACTGCACCTGCCCGAGGCCTGGCCCTGGCAGGCCCCGTTCGAGCAGCTCTTCACCGCGACGCACGCACCACCACCGGCCGCGACCAGCTGACCACCGCCGCGCCCGCGGCACGACCGGCACGACCAAGGACCAAGTGGACGACCGGGATGCGACGCCCGGAACACACCCCTGCCCGCGGCGCATCATCTCGCACCGGTCACGCCAGGACGGCCAGCCGAAGGCTCATCGGTGGATCGAGGCTTAGGGAGCGAGGCCGGTCTTGGTCTTAAGCGGATGCGAGAGGGGGATGGCGTCGCGAGCGTTCGCCATCCCCCACTGCTTTAGGACCATGATTCTTACCCTGCCTTTGGAGGGTGTGGTCCGTGTTACCGTCGCGCAGCACACCGGTGCGCTTTCAGGCCAATCCGCCACCTGCCCTGAAGCGCTACGCGGTGTCTTAGTCGACGGGGACTGGCTGCGTCACGAGGGCTTCGGTCGGCAGGCCGTCGCGGTCGATCTTGGTGCCTTCCTTGTACACGTCCGATATCGAACCCAGGTTGTTAATGTCCGTCAACGGGTCGGCGTCCAGAACCACCAGGTCAGCGAACTTGCCCGGCTGGATGGAACCGATCTTGTCCTGGCCGTAGGCCTTGGCTACGCCACTGGTGCATGCCACGATGACGTCCATCGGCGCCATACCCTTCTCCGTCACAGCGCGTGTCCACGCGAGGTGGTCCCTGCCGATCGTCCACGGATATTCGGGGTCATCCACCACGTTGAGGTCTTCGCGGACGTCGCGAGGGGTGCAGCCGGCGTCGGTTGAGAGGATGATGGGTGCCCCTGCGTCGATCAGCAGCTTTTCGTTCAGAGCGTGCTGGCCGCCGGCGTAGGTGGCCCACCGGCTTCCTTCTGATTCCCACCTGCTCTGGTGCGCATGGGTGACCGATTGCAGTGCGCTGGCCGATCCCACCGCGAGCAGCTTGTCGACCAATTCGGTGGAGATCGGCTGCTGGCGTGTGATGGTGGGGTGGATCAGAACGTCTGCTTCGACGTCAAGGGCAGCCTCCAGCGCGTGCGTGGAGAAGGTGTGCGTCAGCAACGGTATACCTGCCGACTTTACTTCCTCTGCGATGGCCCTGAGGGTTTTGTCGTTGAAGCAAAGGTACGTGCGGCCGCCCATATCGATGCCACCGAGCTGCTCGCTGACCGATACCTTAACCATGTCCACACCACGGGTGATGTAGTCGCGGACACGGGCACGGACTTCGTTCGTCGGAAGGACTGTCAGTTGATGTCCGACGCCCACCTCGAAGAGGCTGTCGAGGCGGTCGGCGAAGGTCTTGCTGATGTAGGGACGGCTGCGGCCGTGGTGGTCTGCGCTGAACGGTCCGCCCATGCCGATAATGGTTCCTGCTGCAAAGATCCGCGCTGCGGTCGCCTTGCCGGCGTTGATGCGGTCCCGGGCGGCGAGCACAGGGCTGGGTGCGTTGTAGGTGTCGAAGACGGTGGTCATACCGTTCTTCAGCCCGATCTGGGCGGCCTCGATGATGACGTCCGCCAAGCGCCCTTCCCAGCGCGCCAGGTATTCGATGCCGCCCGGGCCGCTGAGCAGGGTGATGCCGTCAAGAAGATGAACATTGCCCGAGACATAACCAGGCAGGACGTACTTTCCTGTGCCGTCAACGACGGTCGCGCCATCGGGAATCCGGACCGACCCGTCCGGGCCTACAGCGGTGAAGACGCCGTTCTCCATCACGACGGTGCCGCCTTGCAGCGGGGCACCCCCAAGGCCATCAATAACTGTGGCCGATTTGATAGCAATAGTGTTCATTTTACTTTCCTTGTTTTCGACGTCCGCCGTAGGATCCCGGACGGAATGTAGCCCCAGACTTGCTTTTCTTTTGCGCTGACTGGTGTGCGGTTTCTCGAGAAACGGCACACCAGTCAGCTTCCCTATTAGCTCAAGACACCAAACTCGCGTCCCGGCCATCTTCGTCAATGTTGCCCTTGACTGTAGATGCTGATGTCAACGGCTTATCAGGACCCAAGCGCTTCAGCAACGATGTGGTGAGTGCGTGCCCGATTCCCACCGCCACTGCGACCGCTGGCCCCTGCATCAGCCAGACAGGCACGAAGTTGTATCCGATTGCACCGATGATGACCCATGCCACGGCGGACAGGTTGAATCCGTGGAAGTACCAGTAGGGGCCCTTCCGGTCGAAAAGTCCGAGAACATCTATATGGCCGCGCTTCATGAAGTAGTCAGCCACGAACACGCCCACCAGAGGCGCAAATCCGTAACCCAGAATGTTGATGGCATCCGTGAACTGCTCCACGATAAAGGGGAAAGCGGCAAGCACCGTCCCAAAAATTGCAACTACGATCGTTGACCAGAAGCGCCCAAGCTTGGAAATCAGGTTGGCAAGCGCCAGTCCGCCCGTGTAGAGGTTCATGACGTTGACGGTCCAGTTGTCGAGGACGAGCAACAGCAGAAGGAGCAAGAGCGTAACTACACCGGGGTTGAGGCTGGGGATGACCTCAAAGGCGTTGGCAGTCTTGCCCAGTGCGCCTGCTGCGGCGTAAGCACCGAAGAAAGCTGCGCCGAAACCGCCAACCACTGCCGCCAGCAGAGTTGCCGTCCACATCTGGACCCGGGAGTTGGTGTAGCGGCAGTAGTCTGCGGCGTCCGTGACTTGGGCGAACCATCCAACTGCCATACCGCTGGCCCATACGGCGATGATCGACCAGTTCCATCCTTCAGTGCCCGCGAAGGAGAAGACCTCAGCCGGAGCAAAGCCGGGTGCACCTGAGGTTGCAAGCCACCACAGCAGGTACGCGATAACGAAGAGCTTGACGGGGAATGCGACCCGGGAGAGCCACTTCAGTGAGTGATAGCCGAACAGTGCCACCACTGCCTGGGCAACCGCGAACAGGAGGCTCACAACAATAAGCGAAACGTCGGCGTTGAACAGTGACTTAATGATGGCCACGATGCCGGCAGCGCCGGCCAGTGTTGTGAAGGCAAACCAGAAAGCGGAGCTGATGGTGCGCATGCCGCCGATGATGACTTGCGATCCTCTGATGCCTAGGAAGGCGCGGGTGGCGACAGTGCCGGGGAGCCCGTAGTCCACGCCGATCGTAGCCAGAATTGTGTACGGGATGAAGGCCATGACGACCCCCAGCGTCATGGCGATAACGGAGGCCCAGAAGGGGAGTCCTGCGGCCACTGCCAAGCCTGAGATCAGGATAAGGCCGGGATTCAGCAAAACATTGATGATGATTTGGAAGAGGGAGAACCATCCGACCTTCCGTTCCTCATCAGGAACGGGTTCGAGGCCGTACTGCTCGACATTCTTTGGTTGCTTCAGGGTGGGGACAAGCTCTTCGACTGTCTCAGTCAGATTGTGCTGTACTGCTGGATTTGGATTTGTCACGCTAACCGCTCCTTCGCGGGAAATGTGGATTGCTTAGTCAAGGCGGTACTCGGCAATAACTTCTTCATTGGGATCGTGCCCCAGGCCGGGGTTTGTGGGTACAGCGACTCGTCCGTTGACGGGAACGAGGGCATCGCCAAAGAGTTCCGCTTCGAAGTCGAAGTAGAGCCGTTCGACAAAGGGGGTGTCGTAGCGCGAAGCGTTGAAATGTACGGTTGCGAGTAAACCCGGCCCGAAGATGGCGGCATGGGGGACGATCTGCAGACCGTTCGCATCGCAGAGCTGCGCGATAGCTCGGGTGTCGGTAAGTCCGCCGACCTTGGAGACGTCGGGTTGGGCGACGTCGATAGCGCCGGCATCAACCATCGCCACGAAGTCGTAGTAGGTCCCCGCATTTTCGCCGGCGGCGGTCCGATACCCTTCTTTGCGCAAACGGGCCAGGCCACGGTAGTTCTCCGGCGGCCACACAGGCTCTTCCCACCAGTACGCGCCGAGGTCGGACATGTCGCGAGCCATTTCCTCAGCGACGGTAACCGACCATGGGCAGTTCAGGTCAAGCATCATCGTGGCATCCTTGGGCGCTGCAGCAAATGCGGCTCGGATCACCTTGGGGTCAATGTCGTGCAACTTGATGTGCTTATAGCCGCGGGTAACGACCTCCTCAATGACGTCACGCATTGCATCAACGTCACCCACCCGGGGAAGGCTGGCGTAGACATCCAGCTCGTTGGCGTACCGTCCGCCCAGGAGTTCAGCAACAGGCAGGCCGCTGGACTTTCCCATGAGATCCCAAAGTGCGAGATCGACTGCGCCGACGCCGTATTGCAACGGGCCCGAACGACCGAAGTTGTGAAGCTGACGTTCGATGTCGTTCTTGATCTTGCCAATTTCGTATGGATTGCGGCCCACCACCAGGCTGAGGACCTTCGTCTGGATCATGTCCCGCAGTGCCCTGTCACGGTTCCGGGAGAATGCCTCACCCCAGCCGACGAGACCGGTATTGGTCTCCAGCCGCACGAGCAGTACGTCGAAGCGCTTTTCCGGAACCTTGTCACCGTCCATGTTCCAGGGCACGAGGCCCGGCGACGCAAACGGCAAGGAGACGAGGATCGCGTCGGCTTTGACGATCTTCGTGGAAGCCATGTTGGAAACGTTGTTCGACAGCAAAGCTGACTGGTCGTTGACCGCAACTTTCGTCGGGAGGGATGTGATGTTCGTCATGGACAGAGACGATATCAGTTATCAGACCACTTGGGAAGTAAATTAATTGGCCGCCCGTTCCCAGGCGGATGTTCGGGCTGCCGCCCGAAGGTTCTGTGGCTATCTGGCGCCGAAAGGGCCCTTAGAAGGCCAATTTTATCGCCGCCTTCGTCGGGGTTCCAAGGCCTTGGATCGCTGCGGCGCCCGACTGGCGGGATCCGTCGTTGCGCTAGGAATAGAGACTCGTCCAGACCTGTTGAACAAACCGAATCCGATTCGGAAAGGGAAGGTCATGAACACGAAACATCAAGACGAACTGCTGCAGGCCCGCTACGGAACCCAGCCCAAGCCCAAGAACCTCATCTGGAACGCGCAGGTCGAACACCTGCTGGACCACCGCTCAGTGCGGACTTTTCTGCCCGAACCACTACCCGAGGGCGCGGTCGAGACGATGATTGCTGCCGCCCAATCGGCCTCGGCGTCTTCGAATCTGCACCAGTGGAGTGTCGTTGTGATTACTGACCCGGACCGCCGAGAGGAGCTGATGCACCTGGCCGGCAGTAAATCCATGAATGCTGTCTCTCCATTCATCAGCGAAGCGCCGGCAGTGCTTCTTTGGGTCGCCGACCTGTCAAGGAACGCACGAATCAATGAGCAGCACGGCAACGGGCTTGCCGTCTACGGGCACCTCGATTCGTTCCTCATGGCCTCGGTGGACACCGCCCTGGCAGCGCAGAACGCAGCCGTGGCCGCGGAATCGATCGGCCTCGGCGTCACGTACCTGGGGTCGCTGCGGAACCATGCCAAGGAGGTTGCCGCGCTAATCGGGATCCCGGCCTACAGCTATGTCGTATTCGGCATGGCCGTGGGAAAGCCGGACCCCGAACGCCGCAGCGGAATCCGGCCCCGTCCGGCGCAGTCTGTCGTGCTGCACCACAACCACTACGACAGCGGGGAAACGGCCGAGTGGGTCCACGGCTATGAGGATGCGTTCCGGGAGTTCCGCACTACTCAGGGTATGAAGCCCAAAACATGGATCGACTCCGTCGTGTACGGTTCGAGCATGGACTACATGGACGGGCGCGAGAACCTTCGAACCACCGTCCAGGAACGCGGCTTCGAACTGCGCTGACCAGCAGGGGGCCGGATCCGCAGACCGAAGGGTGCGGATCCGGCACGATCAATGGAGAAAAATGGTACGCCCGAGGGTTCCGATACTGACTCCAATGCGCATCGCCGACGCGGCCCTCGCACTTGTGGAGCAGACGGGCGACCTGCAAATGGTGCAGCTGGCAAAGACCCTCGGCGTCGCACCCTCGTCGCTCTACAGTCACGTAGACGGCCGTGCCGAGGTCATCGACCTCGCCCGGCTTAGGATGCTGGAGCGAATGGAGCCTCAGCCGCCGGTGACCCAATGGCGTGAGGGAGTGGAACGGCTTCTCCGCCAACTCACGGCAGGCTATACCCGACACAAGCGGATGCTGCCGCTGATCTTCGGTAGCACCATTTCCGAGGAACGGACCATTGCGCTCTACGAGCCCGTATTCGCCGCCCTTTTGGAAGCAGGGTTCATTCCTGAGCAGCTACGCTTGATCGCTGCATTGATTGACTTCCAGGCCATGGGACTGGCTCATGGGTTCCCTGAACCGGCCATGACAGAAAACATTCGGAAAAATTTACCCGCGTACACTGCCTCAATTGACCATTCCCAGTACAGCCCCGAGAGCGCTACTGCCTTTTCGGCCCAAGTGCTCATTCGCGGACTCGCATCGATGCTCCGCGAAGAACATGGATAGGAACTTCTGCCGCGCGTGCTTGCCCCACAAGTTGCGCCCCCAAATGAGGAACGAAACCCCGCCGGCACGGGTCCTATGCACTCTCCTGTGTTGGGTTGCCTACCCCGTCATGCCGGTCAATTACCGCCAGCAGGTCACGTTCAGACTCCTCGAGATGTTTGAGCATGGCAGCCTTCGCGGCGCCCGGGCGGCGCGCTACGATCGCCTCCATAATGGCCTTGTGTTCGGCAGTCGCTCGTTCACGACGGCCCCTCATCTGAATGCCGCGCGACGAAAACCCAACTAGCCCCTGCCGGATATCCTCGGTGAGCCGGAGGAGGATCCGATTCTTAGCGGCACGCGCGATCGCGAGATGGAACTCCACGTCGAGTGCGACATAATCTTCCGCGGACTCCACCTGCTCGAATTGAGCCGCCATTTCACGCAGGACTTTCTCATCCTGCGGAGTCAGGCGGGTGGCAGCTAGTCCAGCCGACGTCTCCTCCAAACCACGGCGGGCCTCCAAGAGCTCCAAGACAGTCGATCCTTCCAGCAGCAGAGACCTCAAACCGCTCTGGTCAGCCTCTTCGTTAACGGGCTCACTTTGGCTGTCGACCACCAGGACACCCACGCCATGAACGGTGCGGACCAGATTCTCGGCCTCCAGCATGCGGAGGGCTTCCCTGATCGAACTACGGCCGACCCCGAACTGATCTACCATGCTCCGCTCCGGGGGGAGCTTGTCTCCGGGGGCATAGTCGCCGTTAAGAAGTAGTTCCCGCAGTTGGGCGGCCACGGCGAACGGGACCCGATCCCGGTTGATCTTGTCTATTCGTGGCATCGTGTTGTTCTCGCGTCCGTGACGGGGTCTATATGTTGAAGGCAATTATAGGCGGACTGGACAGGTTGAAAGAGGGCAAGATGCGGTGCGCGCGGTTCGGGCTTGGAGGTCGGTCCCCCTAGCGGCGTCTGCCGGCCGCACTTGGGCCGACTGCCTGCTGAGGCCACGCAGCTCCATTCGCCTTTCCGATACCTTCCTACCGCCTTGGTCTGGCCACCGTGACCTCCTGCGCAGAGGACACCAGGACAGGTCGGATTTGCCAAATGACGAGTACGGCATTGCGCTCCCCAACATCGATCATTAGTATCTAGACAACCCTATACAAGTATATATAGCGGTGCTAGATTCTTACCGACGAAGATCTGATCCCGCTTCGGCGAACCGAAGATAGGTCTTGCCCTGACGCGATTCGAAGTATGCCCTGAGCGTGCGTCTGCATGACCTTTACCTGGTATCAGCATCGAAGGGCCCGTCAACCATTTCTGTCGGACGAATGAGACGTCTGGCCCATACACCCAGAGGATCTCAGGCCCTTCCGTCAAACAGATAACTCCGAGCGAAAGAAGACCATGAGCAAGAACATCAAGAACGTCCCCACCTCCGACTACCTGGCCGTCGTAGAAACAGTCAATGCCTATGTCGAGGGGGTCCGCCAGGGCAACCCGGAGAAGGTCAGTGAGGCCTTCCGCGACGACGCAACTATGTACGGCTTCACAGACGGTTCATTGGTCGGCGGCCCCATTTCGAATCTCTACTCCTTCGTAAAGACCAGCGGCGAGGCGCCAAACGTCATTGCACGCGTCGATATCCTCGGCATTGCACCCACGATCGCGGTCGCACGCGTTGACATGGAAAACGACGCGGTAGGCGCTGATTACACCGACTTTCACACACTCCTCAAGCAGGATGGCGAGTGGAAAATCGTCGGCAAGGTTTACCACCAGTACGAAAAGTAACACCAGAGGGCGAGGCTGCCACTTCAGGTCGCCTCGCCCTGGCTTCCCTAAAAGTCCCCGCCCTTCACTCATCTGGAGCAACTGTGCCTACCCTGTCGGAACGTATTCCCCTCATCGCCGGCAACTGGAAGATGAATCTCGATCATCAAAAGGCGGCGGAGGTGCTGCAACAGTTGCTGGCAGTATTTGACGACTCCCGGCATGACCGCATGCCTGTCGAAGTAGCAGTATTTCCCCCCTTCACGGCCCTGCCTGCAACAGAACTAGCTGTTGGCGACAGTACTGTCCCGCTCGCATACGGTGGGCAGGACCTTTCTCCCTACGACTCCGGCGCCTATACCGGCGACATCAGCGGCCAGTTCCTCGCCGCCCTCGGCTGTCGCTACGTCCTGGTTGGGCACAGCGAACGCCGAAGCGTTCATGGCGAAACAGACGACGTCCTAAATGCCAAGGTCATAGCCGCCCTGCGACACGAAGTTGTGCCAGTACTATGCGTTGGGGAAACCCTGGAGGTTCGCCAAGCAGGCAAGCATTTCGAACACACACTCAACCAACTCCGAGCGGGCGTCAAAGGCCTTACCTCTCACGAAGCCGGACAATTGGTCATAGCCTATGAACCAATTTGGGCCATAGGCACCGGAGCCGTGGCCGGACCCGAAGACGCACAGGAGATGTGCAAAGCTCTCCGGACCGAATTTGGGCGCCTTTTCGGCCCCGAGCAAGGACAGCAAGTTCGCTTTCTATACGGCGGCTCGGTCAAGGCTTCCAACGCATCCTTCATCCTCAATCAGCCCGACGTCGACGGGGTGCTCGTGGGAGGTGCGAGCCTTGACCCAGTCGAATTCGCCCGCATTGCTGGGTTTGCGGTGGGACCTAGATAAATCAAGGGGCCGGTCGAAACCACGTTTATGGGACTTGAGCTTCACAATAAGCGTCTAAAGCCGAGGACCTGCTGTCTGTTAGGTGCTGCAGCAACTGGCTTTTAGATAGCCCAATATGGAGCGTCGGGGGCTCGAGGACAATCCGACTCGTACACATCGCCCCGACTGGCCCCACCAAGCGAGGACAAGCATTCGGCGCATTGTTCATCCACCTCGCGACCCGCACCCTCCTCCTGACCATACAGAAGGTCACGACGAAAATTCGCCTCCGGAGCACTTGTCCAGGCCATGTTTATGGAGCTGAAAGGAGCACCCAATGCCCAATGAGGCCTCAGTAATAACTGTCAGGGTCGAAGACCACGCTTCGAGGGACAGGGAATTGGACCTTGCGATTTCCGCCCTTTGCACAGAAGCAACCGACTGCGGGGTTCTCGTGACCAGGATCGAATTTACAACATATATCGTCGCCCTCAGCCCGCATGTCCCCTTCGGCGTAATCCAAGAGGCTGACTTGCTGTGAGCAGGAGTAACGACGATCGGCAATGATCCCACGGAACGGCCACGCCAGATTCTCTGCATCCCGAGAAAAGCTTCGATACCAAAACAGCAAGAGAACTGCCGGCACGTAATGACGAAGAACAATAGGAAGCTGTGGAGAAGCACCCACTCCTGACCTGGACCGGTCTCGGCCCTGGTGATGTCATGTCGTTTGAAGAGGCAGAGACTGGAGAATTTGTTACCGGAAGGGTGGAGGCTAAGACAACCGACGGACTCATCGTGTGGCTAAGGGACAGCTTCGACGGCAGGAAGGCATACCACTTTCACGACTGCAAGGCGGTGCAACTCCTGAGGCAGCCGGAGTAAGGCAGCGCCAACTGCACATGCGGACGCTACCAACCCGTGAATCCTTAATTCCGCTCATTCTGCCTATTCAAGCGCGCTCTTACTGACTTGCAGCTTGGAGATCGAATTTGCCCCTCGCTTAGCATGGTTCACCTGGGCAGCAGTGGATTTCAAGCACACCCCAACCTGACGTCAGGCAGCGCTAAAAGACCGTCAGAATTGGATGCGAAAACAAGTTCCTGCACATGCCCAGGGAGCAGTCTTGGATTTCAATCTGACAGCCAGCCCTGCTGCGGCAGCTACCGGCAGGGCTCCCAATCCCAGCCGTGGATATCCCCGATTGACCCCAACCATGGACAGCTCGCAAGGCCACCTTAAGTCCGGGTATTGCGGGTTTCTGTGCTTGCACCGAGCGCGAGGTGGTTGAAAGGCCGTACTAGGCGTGCAGGGCTATTTCGTTCGCCAGCTCCGTTGGCTTACACGCTCGGGCATTGTGGTGGGTGCGTCCAGAGTTTTCTCGGCTGCAGCTACGAACCAACCGATCCATCTGTCCATGAACTCACTGGTGTCGTCCCTGTCGATTTCACTCACTGGCCATGCAAGCTGGCCTACCCCGTATACGCCTTCAAAGTACTGAACCGCCTCTCCTGGCTTGCGGGAGAAGGGCTGCAGATCACTATGCACATCTGCTGGCCGTGTGCTCATAAAGGACATTTCGTACCATCCGTACTCGCCTGCCCTATGTGCGTCGCAAAACCACAGAGAGTGGCTGCGGGCTATCCAGCCGCGATGGCTGTGACGTTCACGTGTAACGCTAATTACTGCGCTGCTGATGACATCAAATGGGCCGTCCCAGTCCGGTTCCGATATGGGGCGGCTGAGTCCAAGCCGGGCCCCTTCTAGTTCGGCTACGAAGGTCATGTTCGGGGGTGCGGGCGTCAAAAACTTCGCAGAGATGGCGTTATCTGCAATCTCCTCAAACAATGGCTGGGAAATTGATTCGAACATTGCCACTGATGAGTCGAAGAGCCGGCTTCTCTTGGCTGCTACCTCGTCCATAGCCCGGCGCTCCGCGTGAGCTTGGGCTTGTCGGCTGAGTACTTCGCTGTCGAATATTGCCAGTTTACGAGTGCCACGGAGAGCGGGTTCAAGCGTGGCCTTTTCCAGCCGTGACAAGATATTTGCCGGTCTGGGCCGAGCTTCAGGTGCCTTATTTAGGCACTCCATGATTATGTTACGCAGGCGAGTAGTTCCAGCTTTTATCGGGGCGGGCGTGACTGTCAGATGCTGATGTCGGTAGTCCCCTTGCGTCGGACCGGAAAACGGTCGATGACCCGCAACCATCTCGTACGCCATGATTCCGAAGGCGTAAACATCGGCGGCCGAGTCGGAATGCTGCATCAGCCATTGTTCAGGCGCGGCATACGGCAGGCTCAAATTGCCCTTGCGGGTGTCAGTTGCAGTCTTTGCATCCTTATAACGGGCTATACCAAAGTCAGCTAGGCACCACGTGCCGTCCAACAGCAGTACGTTCCCTGGCTTTAGGTCCCTGTGCACAATTTTGTTCTCAATGCTGGCCAAAGCCTGTGCTACGTCTGTCAAGATCTGTACGCACTCCGCCAGTTCTACTGGTTCAGGCAGCGCCAGCCGCTGGGCGAGTGACATTTCAGCTCGGGGCATTACGAGTACCCAGAAGTCCTCGTGCTCACCAGAGTCGAGGATGGGAACAATGTGAGGGTAGGCGGTCGCTCCCAATGACTCCCCGATGAACATTTCACGAGTCGCTCCCGGGTCCTTCTTCACGAACTTGGCCACGGCATGTTCTGTTTCAGAGTTGGATGCGAGGTAAACTTCGCCGAATCCACCTACACCGTCTGGGAGTGCGGCTCCTCGCGTCCACGTTGTTCTATCCAGCTTGATTTGCATGCACTCACGCTACAGGCCTTACCCGGCCGCTGAATCCCTTCTATGCGGTTGAGGCAGCCTCATGGTGCCTGGGCCCGCACATCCAACAGGTGTTTGGGTAGTAGCAAACCCGCTGCCCACAGCCGGGGACAATCCTGATGGGTTATCCACCGCTACTGCTGCTAAGGGAGCTTTCCCGATGGCTCCCGGTTTTCAGCCGTGGATAACCCGGATTGCCCACAACTATCGACAGCGCGCGTGGTCACCGTGAGCTTGGCTGAGAACAACGCTTTAGAACAGCCCTGGAGGTGGTTCCTCGCAGGGTAGTGGAGCGAGTTTGGATCGGTGGCCGTCGTCCGGGTTGCAGCCCTTGAACGGCCCGTCTGTTGAGAGCAGAACAGACATGTGGTGGTCTGCATGGTCGCGCCACCACACGCTCATTCCTGTGGTGCCGTCCAAGCGCAGGAACTCCCAGGCGCGCCAGAGCGCTTCGAGGCGGCTGATCGCTTCGGCGTGTTTCCACCACTGCGGGCACCAAGTGACACCGCCCTGGACATTGAGCTGCCGGCGGTAGCTGGTGGCCAGCTTCTTGCTGACGAATTCGGCGACGTTCGGGTAGAACAGCTCAGGGGCGTCTGAGTCCTCCTCGGCTGGCTCGGTGGGGACTGCGGTGTCCTCCGGCTCGTCGTCCCACTCCCCCAGGCCCTCACTCATTAGAGGCACCTGCGGTGACCCAGCGGTTCCCGGCCGCGGTCGCCGGCCGGTTAGCCGGGTCGTGTGCGGCGATGGAGGCCCGGACCGCTTCAGCGTGGGGACCGCTCATCCAAGGCACTGTTTCCAGCAGTGCCGCTGGGGCGCCGGAGGCGAACATGATGGCGCGGCCGCGAGGGAATGCGGCCAGGTCAGATACGTCCAGCGTGCGTTCCTTGCGGTCGTCGTCGTGGCTGTATGAAGTGCCCTGTTTGGAGCGGCTTCTGGTCATGTTGGAGTACCGATATTCGCCCACGAGCTGTGCGAGCTCGTTGAGGAACTCGGCCTCGGCGACGCCGCCGCCGTAGACCTTGATGTTGGAGGCGCTCCAGAGCTTGCGCATCCCGTCGCGACCCCAAACCTCCACGCCCTGGGACCAGGACTGGAGGATGGTCATCAGGACGATGCCCCGGGAGCCGTAGTGGCTGTAGAGGTTCGGAAGTTCGCGCCACCGGCAGACGTTGGCTGCTTCATCCAAAACACCGATCATGGGGGTGGCTAGCCGGCCGCCGGGCGAGTGGACGGCAAGTTCTTCGGCGGCCTCGACCGTGGCTACAGTCAGCGCCGTCACCAGCGGGCCGGCAGTGCCTTTGCCTTCTTTGGACAGGCTGTACAGGGTCCCCTTGGAGCGGACGAATGCTGCGGGGTCGAACTGGGGCCGCCGATCGTCGTGGCCTTGGGGTGTCACCCAGCGGGCCACTTGGCGGTTGGTGAGGCAGGAGGCCATTTGCAGGGCCGTGCCGTATACGCCGCCGCGTTGCTTCTCGGGGGCGTTGATCACGCCGCCGACAGCGTTCGCGGTCTGGGTGAAGCCGTGGGCCTTGAGGATGTCCACTGCTTCGTCGTCGGCGGGCCGGGTCAGCCAGGTGTGGACCTGCGTGATCGGCCGGCTGTCAAGGGCTGCGGCGAGCAGGAGCCCGGCGAGGAGGTCCTGGCCGGCCGGATCGAAGTAGGCGTCCGTCTTGGCATCAGGGCCGCGGGAACCGGCCGCGAAGTGGTCCGCGAGGCGGGCCGCTTTCACTTCATCCGTGACATAGGACAGGGGGTTCCACCACCAGGAGGGTTCCTCGAGTGCGACGGACTGCGGGTCGAAGACCCAGACCGGCCCGTCGGCCGCCCGGACATCGCGGGTTCCGTCCACGATGTCCCGCTTGTTCGAGGTCACCAAAGCGGCGCCGGGGGCGGCAAGGATCGCGGGGATGGCCCGGGAGGTTGTCTTGCCCGTGCGGGGCCCCCAGATATCGATGTGCATGTCTTCCCAGGATCCGTAGACCATCTGCCCGCCCAGGACGGTTTTCCCGACCGGGACGCCAGGTGAGCCCTTCACTCCGAGACGTTCGGCCGTGGCCGTGGCCCCGCGCAGGCTCAAAGCGCGCAGGTCCCGGCCTTTGGCCATGTGCTGGGCCGCGGCGTCCACACGGGTTCGCTTGGATCGCCGGCGCAGCACCCCACGGAGCACCAGAACGGCCACGACGATGATGAGGACGCTGAAGCCGATCAGCACCCAGGTGGCGGCCGCCGGCCACGTGACCTTCTGCGAGAGCAGGCCGAAGACCAATTCAAACGGGTTCGCCGGCAGCTTCTGGCCATCCTTGGACAGGAGCGAGCCTAGGTGCACGGCTCCGGCCACCGAGCCGACACCGAGCACCACGACGGTGATGAAGACCCAGAGCAGGATTGTCTCCGTGTCGAGCTGTGAGCGTTTGCCGCTGCTTGGGGCACCCATCAGTTCTCCCCTTCCGCGCTCTGAATTTTCGTCCAGCGCTTATTTGTATCGTGGAGCGATTTTTCGACGCTGGTTAGCTTGAGCGCGACCGGGATACCGGGGCGGCCACCGACTTTGAAGAGGAACTTGCCCAGGCCCGGGCGTACTCGTTTGCGGGATCCGCCGACGTCGGTCCACGATCCCGGGTCGGCCCATGAGATGAGGCGGGATTGTTCGGCCCGGGAGAGGGTGACGGCTTTGTTGAGTTTTTCCATTTCGGCCCCGGGGAGCGCGCCGCAGACGACCATGCCGGAGCGTTCGACGAAACCGCGCGCTTTCATCCGTTCGGACTCAGTCGGCAGGGCTTCGAGGTCGCTCATGGTGTGCGTGATCATTGCCTGCCCGACGCCTTCGGTCCGGTTCAGGCGGGTCAGCGAGTCAACCCGGTCGACCATGCCCTCGCCGGAGCGCAGGGCCCGCCACAGTTCGTCCATGACGACGAAGTAGTTACGGCGCGGTTCCAGGCCGGCGTCGGCGAGGGTGTGGGCCACCTGGACGGTGGCGAACCCTGTTGACCAGCAGGCCAGCAGGCAGGCCGCTTGAATGTCCCGCTGGGTGTCGGAGATCCCTGACAGGTCGAAGACCACGGGTTTGGTCAGGTCCATCGGCTGATCCGTGGGCTGGGAGAACATGTCCGAGAACCGGCCCGAGCCGTCGAGGGAGTACAGCGACTGGCGCAGCTGGTCGGTCGCGTCGAGGTAGCGGCTCATGTCACCACGGTCCAGGGCGATCGCGCGCAGCTCGTCGGGGGCGTCTTTGATGACCTCGATCAGGTCCCCGATCAGGGGAACGCGGTCAAGGCGTTCGTCCAGGATGTGCAGTGCCCGGTCAATCAGGGATTCCTCGTGGGCGCTGGGCTTGGCGTTCCGCACGATGGTGATTAGCGCGGTGATCATGTTCAGGCGCCGGTTGTGCGAGTCGGCCATCAGCTGTTCAGCCAGCTTCTCCGCCTTCACAGCTGCAGCCAGCAGCTGCGCGGCCGCGGCCTGGTCGCCCTCTGGTTCGTTCAGGGTCCGGTTCGCCTTGGCCCGGTGTTCCTCGGCTGAGGCGAGCAGCCTGACGGCGGCTCCTGTGGCTTCACCGGGGTCCAGGACGTTCAGGTGGCCGCGTCCAGGACCCAGACTGATGACCTGCCCGCCGAGGGCTTCGATCAGGTCAACGTAGTCCGGTTTCAGGTCACCGAGGATCAAAGGGTTGATGCTCCGGCCTGCCAGGCCCAGGACGATGTGCCGGACCAGGGTGGACTTGCCGTAATGCGGCAGGCCGAGGACGAACATGGAGGGGTTGTTGATCATGCCGTGCATGAACCAGCTGATGGGATCGGCGCTGAAGGGCGCTCCGGTGTCGGTGTGAACGCCGATTGGAACTCCCAGGATCGGGGTGCCGGACCCGCCGACGAATGGCCAGAGACCGCAGACCTGGACGGAGGTTCCGCGCCATTCGTCGGCGGCGGTGACGTAGACGGCTTCGCCCTGTCCGCGGCCGCGCCAGCCCCGCAGGCCCGGGCGGCGGGCGACCGCGGGGGCGAGCTTCGATGCTGGGGCCGGTGTGCGCTGGTGCTTGGTCTTGCTGCCGAACATCACATGGCCTCGCGGATCTCTTCGGGAACCTTCAAGTGCTTGGGCAGGACCAGCCCCAGTGGCAGGGACGCGGCAAAGGCAGAATCCTGTGAGCCGTACGCGCGCCGCAACAGCAGACGTGCCGACGGGCCGAGGTTGCCCTCCACCACGGCCACGGCGTCCTCAAGGTCCCGGGCGGACAGCACCGTGGCCGTGACCACCATGCCGAAGTTGACCAGCCCGGCACCCTTGGCTTCCTCGGCCGCGGTGGCCTGCGCCGCGCGTGCATCGACCAGAGCGCGTGCAGTGGGCCGGTTGGTCGAGGAGGCCCGGGTCAGGGCGCTCGTCTGGTCGGACTCCACGATGGCGGCCGCACGGCCGGCTTCGATCGGCCGGTACAGCAAGGTGACGCGCTTGCGGTCGATCTCCCCGTGCGGCGCGACGAGGCGGCCCAGCGCTGATGCCAGGATGTGTCCGCGCGGGGCGCCCGTCATCGTCCACGACACCGAGTGCCCGGAATCGTGGCGGTAGCCGTCCCAGTTGGATTGGTGGGCGGACGGTCCGACATCGCCCCAGTCCAGGTCAACGGGTGTGCCCTGGTAGTGGGCTTCGTCGATGAGCCGGGCCGCTGCAGGGTCGTAAGCGACCCGAACGACCTCACACAGTTCCTGGGCGTTCAACGGGGCGCAGGCCCCGGCGCCGGTGGATTCCAGACGTTCGGTCAGGCTGGGAAGCCGTGAGGCGAGATCCCTTGCGATCTCTTCTGCGGTGCGTCGCTTGCCGCCGGCCCGGGCAGCGGCGCTGAACGTCAGCGCGACCCAGGCGCGGATCGTGGCCGATCCCTGCGGGTAGGTGTTTAAGGCTTCGCGGAGCATGGCCTTGGCAATGGCAGGGGCGTCGTCATGGATGTTCGATTCAACTTCCCTGCGCAGCCGTGCCCCGGAATCGGGTGCGGTTTCGACCGTGACGGATGCAGCCACGACGGCAGGTTCATTCGACAACGAGGCCAGCCAGCCGCCCCAGTTAGCCACCCAGGCATCAATCTGCTCGGGATCGACCAGGGACGCCCCGTCGGGCTGGGTGCCGAAGACAACGGTGTAATGCGCGGTGGAGGGAAGGTGAATCAGCGCGAAGGGGCGGCCATAGGAGTCGGTGAACTCGTAAAGCTTGGAACCGGCGGAGATCCCAGGCAGCTGGAATTCGCCCCAAGGCGTCAGCCCCAGCGGACCGGAGCGGTAGATGTTGGCCTTCTTGCGCCGCGCGGAGCGGAACGCCATCCGGGCGAAGCCCCGCTCCCCTACGGACTTGTTGTGCTTGTCGGTCACCGAGACGACGGCCAGCGCCACCCCAAGAATGAACAGAGCAATGAGCCCGGCGAACCAGCCGCCGACAAAGAGACAGATCACCGTGATGATGAGGCCCACAAACAAACCGGCTGTTGCCAGCCCACCAAGGGTGCCGATGCCCGCTTTGCGGGGACGCCGCCAGTTGCCGTAGGTCGGTTCCCTGTATGTGTTCTCGATCGCTGCCATTTCAGGCACCCCCCGTGGATTCTTCGCTCATGTCTTTGATGGCACCGGAAGCGGCGTGGCCTGCTTCTGCGACCTTCTGTGCGGCCAGTACGGCGACACCGCCTGCACCTGTGGCCGCAGCTGCACCGCTGGCGGGCGCTCCGCTGGCCGCAGCCCCACTGCCTCCACCGGAGGATGCTGCCGGGCCCGTTCCTGGTTGCGCACCCGTGGCTCCCGAACCCCGGGTGCCGTTCGTTCCCGCGGTGCCGGACGTTCCTGCCGTTCCCTGGCTGCCAGTGCCCGAAGGGCCCTGCGATCCAGGGCTTTGGCTCGAGGTGCTGCTGGTTGTCGTCGAGCTGGTGGATGATCCGCCGCCGCGTCCGGCGCTGCCCATGCTGATTGCGCCGGAAGCCAGTGCGCCGACCGTCCCTGCAGCCAGAGCGCCACCGCCACCAGCTACAGCACCAACCATCGGGGTGACGAACCGCATGAGGGCTGGCATGGCGAACAAGGCAATGATCATCAGAGCCAGTCCGGTGACCGTTGCCAGGAGCGCGGAGCCGAAGTCCTTGCCGTCACCAACGTTTCCGAAGATCTTGCTGCCGCTGAGTTGGAAGGCCGTCGCGTAGATAATGGCGGCCGCGGGCTTGTAGAGAATGAAAGCGATCAGCCAAGCTGTGCACTTCTGGAACCAACCCTTGCCGGCCTCGGTGTTACTGAAAGCTGCAGCCGTAGGGAAGATCCCTGTCAGGATGACGAGCAGGCCACCGCGGATGATCATGAGCACGATCTGCATTACGGAGGCCAGAATCGCGATGAGCCCCAGGAGAATGATCATGATCGAACCGATCGGGCTGGTGGCCGAAAGCGCCAACAGGGCCGTGATGTTCTCGTTGAACGAGGTCCCGTTCGTGGAATTAGTGATGATCCAGGCAGAGAACTGATCCGCCGCGACCGTCAGCAGTCCCACTGCCGCCACACCGGCGCCGGAGACGACGATTAGGGTCGCCAGCGAACGCACCAGATCCCGCAAGGGTGCACCCCTGCGCTCAATCGTCATCTTGGCTGCACCCACGAGGACAGACATCACGGCCAGGGAAGCGGTCCAGAAGTAGAGACTGTTCTGCAGGAACAACACCGGGTCACTCGCGGTAGACCCTCCCGGGGCTGCGGTGAGAGCGGGAGTTCCCACGTTCACCCAAAATGTCCCGAGCGTTTGGACTGTTTGGCCTACGGCATCGGCAATAGCTTTCGCCATGTTCTTGACGGCATCATTGGCGACATCTTCGATGGCCGCCCCTGCCTGGCAAAAGGGATTTATTGCGTTCAAGCCGGAGCAGTCAGCCATTAGACACCCGCCCACTCAACGTAACCACTGAGGTCATTGAGCTGTCGCGCCCCAGTGTCCCCTGTAGCCGGCACAACGAACTTCCAGTCGCCCTCGTACCACTGGAGCGGAACCGGAATAGAGACGAAAGTTCCGTTTGCACCCTTGAAGGCGAGATCAATGACAGCTCGATCAGCCTCGTAAGAACGGAATGTGAAGCCGGCCAATTGGGCGGTCACGGAGTTTGGGGCGGCTGTTGGGGATGACTTCAGCACCGCATCTCGCTCCGGGCTTGGTACGGCCAACTGCTGATAAACGAGGTCCGCTTTTCCAGCTGCGGACAACGCAGTCATGTTTGCCGCTGCATACAATGCACCGGTCGGTGAGTGTGCGAAACAGGAACGGAGGCCGTTGTCTTCGGTCTTGCCGGGGCCGAACTGGGTGGGCGACGTTGGTGCGGCGATCTTGCCGACCAATTCCCATTTGGTGTCAGCGGGTGTAGTGGCCGGTTTCGCCTGATCACCGGATGGCAGGCCGCACACGCTGGCCCCCGACGTCGCCGTAGGTTGGCTGCTGGTGCTCGTGCTGGTGGAGCTCGGTTCAGGGGACGCCGTTCCGCCACCTCTGGGAACCAGGGCCAGGATTGCCCCGAGCGCGACAATGATCGCCACGACAACGGCCGAGATGATGAACTTAGGTTTGGTCAGCGGATTCTGGTCTTCGTTCACTGTCGGTTCAGTCATGGCTCGGCTCCTTAGACCAGGGCGCCTACGACGCCGCCAGCGGAGGCTGCCAGGATGCACCCGCCGAGGACCCATGCCAGACGGCCGGCATGCTCGCCGCCCTCTCCGCGTCGGTTGTTGATCATCATCGTTCCGGCTGTGATCAGGATGCCCGCCACGGCAAGGCCGAAGACGATCCATGCGACCCATTTGAGGATTGTCAGCAAACCTTCAGAGCCGGGAGGCGCTTCACCTGTGCCCGGGTTCGGTATCTCAGTGATGGCAAAGCTTGACCATTCCATGGCCTTGGAAAACAACATCAGTTTCTACTTTCTACTTAGCCGTGAGTCCGGCAGTGGCAGTTACTGCAATCTGGACCTGTTCAAGAGTGGTGCGGGCTTCTTTGGGAAGTTCCTCGGTGGCGACGTCATGGCCATAACGCCAGCCGTCCACCCAGGGGAAATGCCACATGTGGGGCACTCCCCCACCGACGACGCGGGCGAAGTCGCGGATCTCTTTGGGGAGCCGTCCGGGAGCGTCAGCCATGACCACCAGGCCGGCGAGGTGGATCCCGGAAAGAGAACCGGAAGCCCATTCAGTTGCAGCCAGCCGTGCTGCACGAAGGCCCGGGATATTGGACCGCGCAACCAGGACGATCACGGATCCGGCTGCCGTCAAAGGCCACTGATGTTCCGCGGCTTTGGTTCTCTTGTCCAGGCGTGCAAGCGACGTTTCGCCAGCGCCGCCGTGGACGCCAAGCCACCAAAAGCTCGGTTCCCTCCCCGCAACGTTCCTTCGGGGAAGCCGGTCCGCATGGTCCGGTTGCGGAACACTCAGCTGCGGCCTCGTCGCCCCCGTAGGGACGAAAGGCGGCTCTTCCGGGATAGCTGAAACGGGTTCGTCGATAGTTTCTGCGCCGAGTGTCACCCAGCGATTCTTTGAGACCGGCATTTCACATCCCCTACTAATGTCCGCAAAGATCGTATCGGTACCATCCGACACGAAAGGCCAAAAGTGACCCTCAGCAACAGCTTTAGTACCTTTCAGTCACTTCCAGTACATCACAGTACCAATTTGTGGTCTACGATGGCTCTATGCGGTGGGACGGACTGAGCGTGGACCCCAAGTACCTGGAAGCACTCTTCGCCAAGTACCCGGAGCGTCTTACGCCTCAGGACCTCGAAGAGATCTTCGGGTTGTCCCGGAACACCGTCTACCGCTGGCTCCAAACCGGAGTGATTCCTGCTTACCAAGTCGAGAAGACATGGTTAATCGCCAGAGATCAAGTCAAGGACTGGGTCTGGGAGAACCGGAACACGCTCAGGAAGGGCCAGACACCAGAAGTGAACGACGAGGACCAGCCCTAGGGCGCAGCAGTGGACGAGCAGATGTGAGGGGGACACATGCAATCACGAACGAGCGCGCCCGCGCTCGTCGCCGGCGCCGTCCTTGCACCCGTCGGCTTGGTGCTGTCCATCATCCTGTTCGGCGGGGGCTCCCAGGCCGCGGCCGATGTCTGCTCACCAACCGGGTCCAGCGTCAGCGTTGACGCAAGCCAGCTGCCCAAAGTCGCTGTTGCCGGTTACGAGGGCGAGCAACTGAAGAACGCGGCTCTGGTCATCAATGCAGGCAAAGCCCTTGGTCTGTCGGCCCGGGGGCAGACGATCGGTGTCATGACGGCCATGGGCGAATCCGGGTTGCGTGTCCTGGACTACGGCGACGGGCCGGGCCCTGACTCCCGGGGACTGTTCCAGCAGCGCGACAACGGCGCGTGGGGGTCCTACGCGGACCGCATGAACCCAACGACTTCAGCGACGAGCTTCTTTACCGCCCTGCAGAAGGTCAGCGGGTGGGAACAGCTCGAGCCCACCACGGCCGCGCACAGGGTCCAGCGCAACGCCGACCCGTTCCACTACCAGTCCTACTGGGCGGCCGCCGTCGAGGTCGTCGCCGCTCTGGGCGACGTTCAGATCACCGATGCCGGCGGGGAAAGCTCCTGTGGGATCCCTGGCCAATCCGGTAGAGACGATGATCTGCCGTGGCGCACGGCCAAGATCTATGAGCCATCCCCGCTGGGCATGTTCAACCGCGAATGCGTCGACTTCGCCCTCTGGCGTGTCAACCAGCAACTGGGCAGCACCACCGCCCCCTACAAGGTGCTGAACGGCACCTTCCGGCCTGACGGTGCCGTGCTCGGTTCTGCCCTTACCTGGAAAGACGGCTGGGATGCCAAGGGCTGGCCGACCGGTGGAACGCCACGTGTCGGCTCTGTCGTCTGGTACTCCCCCGGCACCGGGGGCGCCGATGGCACTTACGGCCACGTCGCCGTCGTCAAAGCCGTTAACGGTGACGGCAGCTTCCTGGAAGAGGGCTACAACGGCAACCCCGCCCCGAACGACCACACCTACTACACCCGCACAGTAGAGAACAGCACTCCCAGCGCCTTTCTCTACCTGCCCGGCAGCGACTACCCGGAGGAACCATGAAACGCGCCCTGACAGCCCTCGCGGCCCTGCTCGTGTGCACGGCATGCGCGCCGGTATCCAGCTCTACGTCCGCGGAACTATCGCCCAGTGCTTCCGCCGCCAGCTCAGCCACGCTCAGCGCGGGCGGTAAGCCCCAAGCTCCCGGCGGCACAGCGCCGGCCACGCTAGGCATTGCCTGGGACGAGGGAAGCAAAACAGCTGCGTTGGAAACCGCGACCGAGGCCATGACGCTGTATGCCCGTCCCACTGTCACCGACAAGGAATGGATCCAGGAGCTCGGCCAGCTCCTCACCGCCCAAGCAACCGCCGATTACCAATACGTTGACCCGGCCAACATCCCGGTCACCAGGATCACTGGAACGGGCAAGCTCAAGATCGATGAGAACAACGGTTTCGGCTGCCATGTCGTCTTTCCCACCGATGCCGGCGACTACGACGTGCAACTGCTCCGCAGCGCAGCCGACAAGCCCTGGCAGGTCAACCGTTTCACGCCCCCGAACGGCACAAAGTAAGGACAGATGATGGAAACTCAAGCACTCGACTTCCCCAAGATCAACGCCGTTCTGCGGACCAACGGAACCGGCGAAGTCACCATCAACGGAACCTCCCACGCTATCGAGGCCGCCGACGAAGCCGCTGTCCTTGGCGAGGCGCTACGCCTCATCTCTGAAACCGCTGCTCAGCTCGGCCGACCCGTCCGCGTCAGCACCACCGATCCGGACGGGCAGGGCCTCATCATCGTCTCCCCCGAAGGTGTTGTCAGCGAGGCCGCTCCGATCAAGCCCACCCCCAAGCGGGAGCAGGACACCTTGCCCGTTACGGCAGCCCCTTCGCCCGAAACAGCCAAGGCCACGACTACGGCCGCGCCTGCTCCCACGCCAGGTTCGGTGCCCGATGCCTCTCCGGCCGAAGAAGTGCCGACACGCCCTGCCGACGATGCGCCAGTGACCTTCGATGCAGCTGTTAAACACGCGGCCGCCCAGGGACCCGCACGGGCCGCCACAGCAGCTGCAGCTGAGCCTGCCACTCAGCGCAGCCTCAAAGACACCTCATTCCTCATCAGCGCGCCCGTGCTCCAGCCGGCCACGCGCGGCTGGCGTGGCGTTCTCAGCCGCCTGGGCTTCCGCATGGACCCCTCGCCTGAAGAGCTGGCCGAACGCGAGGACATCCGCACAGTGAGCCAGCACTGGCCGGGCCCCCGCACTGTAGCTGTCGTCAACCGCAAGGGCGGAGCGAACAAGACCCCTACCGTCGTCATGCTCAGCGCGATTCTGGCCCGCTACAGCGGCGCGGCGACCGTCGCCTGGGACAACAACGAATCCCAGGGCACCCTCGGCTGGCGCACCGAAAAGGGCGGCCACAACAACAGCGTCCTGGACCTCATCGACTCATCCCATGCCCTGCTCTCCCCCAGCGCCCAAGCAGCCGAGATCGCCCAGTTCGTCCACCACCAGACCTCAGACAAGTTTGACGTCCTGCGCTCGGACGAAAACGAGGAGGGCGACCACGAAGTGACCGCAGAGGAGGTGGACATCGCCCACCAGGTACTCACCCGCTACTACCGTTTGATCGTCATGGACTCCGGAAACACGGCCCGCGCCGCCAACTGGCGGCGAATGATCCATCACACCAACCAGCTCGTGGTCCCCGTGACAGCCATCGAAGACCGCGCCGAAGCCGCGCGTCTGACCCTCCAAACGCTGGAATCCCGCGGCGGCCACGACGCCGAACTGGCCCGCAACGCCGTCGTGATCGTGTCCGAGTCCACCGACGCCAAGCGCAGCATGAGCGGTGATGCGCTCAAGCGCGCCAAGGACGAGGCCCGACGGATCGCTGACGGCTTCGCCCCCCATGTACGCGCCGTTGTCCGCATCCCCTACGACCCCGCCCTGGTCAACGGACCCATCCGCTACGACGCACTCCAGCCAGCCACCCAACGAGCCTGGCTCGCCGCAGCCGCCGCCGTCGCAAAAGGCTTCTAAAAGAGATGAAGCCGACACGCCGTACTTTATGTCCGGTCCCCAGCGTTTCAGAAACTAACGTGAGGGGCATGGCAATTCAGAAACGCGCACGCGGAGGACGCCCTTCTAAAGGGGACCGTCATGTTCTGACTACCCGGCTCCCCGTTGCAGACGCAGAAAAGTTGTTCGCTGTTGCAGATCACCAAGGGCAGTCGGCTAGTGAGGTCATCGCACATGCCGTTGCTGAGAAGCTCGCCGCTATCGACATGACATTCGTTAGCGGTCAGGAGGAACTGCCTATCGGCCGTATCGCCTCTTAAAAGAGGAAGGCCCGCACTAGGCGGGCCTTCTCGGAAGCATTAAGTCCAGATCCAGTTCTTGGCGGGACACGATCTGAACTTTTGACAACACCCACGCTGTGGGTGCCATTTGTGTTACCTCGAAAGGAACTACTGCACACCATGGTACCGGAACCGGTATCGGCGTCAACGCATGCCCTTATGGGTGTCGCGCCGTATGTGAAGCCAGAAGAGGCATGGAGCCTTGCTCCGATGATTGCTGGCGCACCTTCGTACCGATTGGGTCGGTGGGTTGGTTCGCGATTTCAGTACCCGCGGCCGCGGGCCACGCCGAAAATCACACGGTCGCTTCCGGAGCGTCCTGCGGCGGTGATGGTGCATGGGCCGGATGGCCGTGTTGCCACGCTGTGCTTGGATTTTGACACGTCCAAGGCCCTCAAGGGTGTGGTTGATGCGGACGCTGCCCGGGTGGGCCGGTTGTTGTCGGCATGCGGGGTGCTTTTTGTTGAGGACTTCTCCCCCAGTGGTGGCCGGCACGTTTACATCCCGCTGCGGGATCGTATGGACGCAGCCGAAGCCAGGGAGCTGGTGGAAGCGCTGGCGCTTACAGCGACGAGCCTGGACCCGAGTCCGCACCAGAACATCACGGACGGATGTATCCGTGTCCCTGGATCGGTGCACAAGGCCGGCGGCCATCAAACCCTCGTCACTCCACTCTCCCAGGCCTACGACATCCTGCGCCGCCGGAACCCAGCCTCTGCACTGGTGGAGCTTCGGGCCGCTCTGGCTCCGGAACTGACCCGTAAGCGTGCACTCAAAGCCAGGGCTGCCAGGAGTGTCGCTGCACAGCGAAATGGCTTCTTGCCGCAGCTCTCACTCACCGTGGCCAGTGAGTCTCCGCTGCGCAGGGTGGCACGTACTGGCCTGTATGACACGGCTAGGTACAAGAGTCCGTCCGAAGCCCGGATGGCTGTACTGAATCACTTCAGCGCCTGTGGTTGGTCCCTAGAACACGTCGAGAACGAACTCACCGGCCAGTTCCCCGGGCTGGCAGCGCTCTATGGAACCCCTCAACGCCAGGCACGACTCCTGCCCTATGAGTGGGCCAAAGCCCAGTCCTTCACCTCCACCCAAGCGCTGCAGAAACGAGACCCGCATAAACAGAGGAAAAAGGCTGCCCATATTAACAACACAAGCCCGACTTTAACCACAGGGGGGGCAGGGAAACTCAGTAGCACTGGTGTGCACCAGCTCGTGAATGACCTGGAAAATATCCTCTACGCAGTCGTCGACCACAGACTGCGTAGCAGAGGCCGGCAGGGCCTTAGTCTCCGCTTGCTCATTCGTGGGCTACTGGGCTACATGAGAGCCAAGGAAACTGACGTTCTCGACGTTGGCTGCCGAACCCTTGCTGCCGCAATGGGAAAACACCACGTCACGATCGCCCGGCTTCTGCCCGTTTTGGTTGCCGCCTCCGATGGCATCCTGACCAAAGTTGCGGACGCACGCCACAAAACCGCCGACGTTTACCTCATCCAACTTCCTGAGCAGTATCAACAACTGGCTCGGGAATTATCCTGGCGAAAAGGAAAAATCCACGCCATCCGTCCTGTCTTCCGGGCGCTTGGCGACGCCACAGCGCTGGTGTACGAAGCTATTGAACGTGGTCGGGACGCTCCCACCACAGCGGACCTCGTGCGGGCTACTGGTGTCAGCCGGAATGCATGCTCGGCAGCGCTGGCAGAGATGGAAGCCCTAGGTATGATCCAACGCCAAGGACACAGATGGAAGACCACTACAGTCAACCTGCGCATGCTCGCGGCACGACTCGGTGTCATGGACGACTATCTTGAACAGATCAGCCGTAATCGACATGAACGCGCTGCTTGGCACGCCTACCTAGACCGGTTTTTTACCACCCAGGTACAAAAGGCCGACCTATTTGACCTAGAACGGGACGAGTACTGGCTACCACCCGACGATGCGGCAATCTGGTATGCCGCTTGAGGCGACATGAATAGGGAAGGGAGTAGAGGCGGATCCCTACGATGTCGAACGGGAACAATATTGGCTGCTCCGGACTTCGACGGCCTTATGGACATTGGCCCAGGGCTTCCTTAGCTTGTATCGCCCGCGGTCAGGCAAAGGCGCAAGCGGAGAGAATCAATCTGGACGTATTTATTCATGCGCCGCTCCCCTAGAGCTGCATGACGGATCTTCTCCGTACGGTGATGGGCACTCGGACATTTGAATCCGGAAACGCCGGGGTTGGAAGGGCGGACAACTTCGGAGCGATCCCCCGCTCAATCGATGGCCGCTCCAATGCGGGCTTAGTCCCGTATCGCCCTTGTGTTTCGCCGTCCCAGAGGACTGGGCTCTTCTTTGCGTTTGTGGCACATGTAATAAATCCAGACGTATTTATCAGTTCTGACAGCACTGCGGCACTAAAACCTGTTCGTCCAACTTCATGGGGTGCCTGAAAGCCCGGCACTCCCCCGGACATTGCGTTGGCGAGCCCTGGGCCCCCACGTGACGTAGGGAAAGTTCCTCGTCGCTTCCCCGGCAGCGCCGGGTCGGGGGAAGGCTTCCCTTTCCGTAGCTTCGATTTCCAGGGGCGACGCGCCGAGATAAATACGTCATGACGTAAAGATAGACAGATAGATTGATAGACAGATGCCCCTGCTTCGACTCGCGGTGCCATGGATGCGGGTCAGGCGGAGATAAATACGTCATGACGTAAAGATAGATTGATTGACGGATTGATAGATGGCAGATAGATAGATTTATTAATTACGACTGAGGTGACTTGTGAAAGTAACTGCGATAGGGAACCGAAAGGGCGGGGTCGGTAAGACCTCTGTGACACTGGGTCTTGCCACTGGTCTCAAGCTGATTGGCAAAAAGGTGCTGGTAATTGATCTGGACCCTCAAGCTAACGTCACCGAGGCACTTGAAGGCTCAGGTGAGTTCGACATCTTCGACGTACTTTATGGGGGAGATGCCGGCACTTTGGGTCAGGCCATCACAGAGACCTCCTGGCCTGGCATTGATCTCATTCCCAGCTCAGAATCGCTTGCGCGGCTGGAATCGGAAAGCCTCATGACTCCTGAGCTGCGGTTGAAGACCGCCGCATGGGGTGCCGAGGAATTGGCGGGATACGATCACATTCTTTTGGATCTTCCTCCCGCATTGGGTCGTCTGACGCTTAACGGCCTTATTTGGGCTGATCGAGTCCTGGCTATAACCGAGCCTGCGGCCTTCTCCGTTAAAGGAGTCACCGAATTCCTGGAGACAGTGAAGAAAGTGCAGTCGCTACCGCACCTGAATCCGGCACTTGAGTTCTTGGGAATCATCATCAACAAGACCAGTTCACCCCTCACCGGAGAGCATGCCTTCCAAATCGGCGAATTGGAGGCTGCCTATGGTCAGGACGTAAGGAGCCCCCACCTTCCACTCAGGACTGCGATGCAGGACTCGGTCAGCTCGAGAGCGCCTCTTACAAAGCTCAACAGCAGGGGAGCTGTAATCATGACCGAAAAGTTCGTCGAGCATGCTCGCTTCATCGATGGAGTCAACTGATGCCAGTAGAGAGAAAATCAGCAATCCGCAAGGCACCCGCTGCGGACGTAGTCGATGTTCTGACCTCCCGAAGCGACAGCAAACAAGCGCAGGCTACAGAACCTTTGCGTGCCCAGGCATCTGAACCGACGGAAGATGCTCCTCGATCATCCTCAAACAGGCGTCCCGGACCGGGTCGCCCTCGGAGCAAACGCCGGATGGAACCCTTCTCCTCAAAGATAGAAATCGAACTCCGAGACGAGATGGATGACTATGTGGCTGAGCACGGACTTTCGATCATCGACTTCCTAGATGAAGCAGTCAGGGATCGCCTTAAAAAATAATTATGTCTGGACGTAATTATTAGTCTTCACTGTTCAAGAGAGAGCCAAGGAGCCGGTGGTGGTGGCTGTCGTCTTCGACCACGTCGCCGGCTCCGGCACGCCATTCCTCGGGGAAAGGATGCCCCCGGCAGCAAGAAAGTCCGCCGGTGGGGGACCGGCGGACTTTCCGCGTTCGACAGTACGGGTAACAGGTTCAGACATCGATTGGACGATTCACAACCTTTCGTTGCGTCACATTGGGCTGTTCATCTGGAAGGCGTTGTCCGCAGATACGTCATGACAGATGATGATGCCACGGTGCGTGCTCTGCCCTTGTTGGGAGGGAACGTGTGTTTCACCCCAGAGCGCGCGCCAGGAAAGGCGGGACTGGCTCTTGGTCTCAGCACGTCTTGAGCCGGTCCCGCTGCCCGTAGGCGTGACTCAGCGAATCGACCTGGGTGTTCGCGGATTCATGGAGCATGGATACAGCTCTTGGCAGGGGAGTTGGGTACCTGCCTGTTATGTCAAGGCGTGGACGGCACCCTCGTTCCCCCCACATCACAACCTGCCCCTCCGTGTGCAGCATGGCCCGGAAGTATGTTGTCACTGCGGTCTGGGAGAGGCGGTGCTTTCGGCGCGGTTTCTGCCCTGTGCCTTGGCGCGGTAGAGCGCCTCATCGGCTGTGCGGAGGAGATCATCAATGTTGCCTGCTTGCCCGTCGTAGGTCGAGATGCCGTAGCTGGAGGTTGGCATGGGCGGGCCTGGGCCGCCGCAGCAAGTCGCCGGCTGATGTCCTTCGTGACGGCTTCGGCTGCGCCGCCACTGGCTCCTGGAAGAAACAGGACGAATTCTTCTCCTCCGTAACGGCCCACGAAGTCGTTTGAACGAACGGCGTCGGTACAGGCATCGGCAAAAGCACGCAGCACCGCATCACCGCCGGGTGCTAGCTGCAAGTCAAAAACGACCGTTTGTTGGGTGTGCTCCTCGGGCGTCATGGGGGAGAGACCGATTGGTCCTTGTTCGCGAGCCACCTGGCGGCGGATTGGGGCCTAATCAATAACGCCCGTTTCTGGGCCCATCGCATTTGAGGGTGTAGCAGTGGTCGGAAACCTCCGGTTTCGAGGAGCGATCGGGCGATGTAGGTGGTGAGGTTGCGGAAGCCGAGGGCGGAGCCGTGGAGGTGCTCGAGGCGGCCGTTGATCGCCTCGGTCGGGCCGTTCGAAGTGCCGGTCCGGTCGAAGCAGGCGAGCCCCTCGTAGTCACACTAGGGCCCGGTGCGGGCGACGCCAGCGGGACCATGGTTGCAGCTGGCACGCCCGAGCACGTCGCGGACAAGGGCGTCGGCGCTTCCGCGAGATACCTCGCCGCGGCATTGGAGGAAGCCACAGGCGTGACCCCATCGTGACGGCAGAACCATCGCACGGGTACTCGCCGCACCGTCGCCGGTACCTCACCCGTGGACTATGCCAACAAGGGGGGGGGGCAGGGGAAAGTTGAAGAGGTCAGGGTGTCAGGGGGGGGGTTTTGAGACCCGGACGTCCAACTTTTCGATCGTGGGCTCGCTGAACAGTTTGCCGGCCAGAATCGCGGGTCACCCCCCCGATTGGGAGACACGCCCTAGCTCTGGGCCTCGCCGAGGCGCGCCTCGGGCGTGAGCTCGGCGCGGAGACCGCCGCCGGTCGCAGCCCGGGCAAGAGCGCGACCCAGCGCAGGTGCCTGCTTGAACAAATTGTGACCGGCCACAAAAAGGACAGAGCCGGCCTCCCACACGGCCACGCCGTCCTCACTCCACGGGAGGTCGGTCACCCAGCAGTGAAGGAAGTCGCGCGGCTCTGGTACCCTCATCACATTTGGTGCCCGGGACGACGGCGTCCGAGCACACCAGCTCGACGAGGAGCTCTATGAACGTCTCTGCCACGCGACAATCTGCACCGCAGACCCATCTGGCGATGCCCGACCATGTCCAGTTGCGCCGCATCGTCGGCGAGTTCGCGAGAGATCTGGCTGGTCAATTCGACCTCGACCAGCTCCTCGAGCGAATCCTCCGGCGCGCCGTGTCCCTACTGGAGTCCTCGAGCGGATCCATTGCTCTCGTCGACGAACGCTCAGGGACCTACACGAAGATGGTCGACCTCAGCGTCGGCTGCCAGGCCGGCGAGACCTTCCCGATCGGCGAAGGAGTGACCGGGGAGGTGGTGCGCGCGCGATCAGGCGTGATCTTTGACGAGTACGCAGCGGTCTACCGAGGGCACATCGACCCGACGACCACTCGCTATCGCTCGGCGGTGATTGCCGTCCCGATGCTGCATGGGGAGAACGTGATCGGAGTCTTCGTCGTCTTCGGCGCGGGGGCTGACACAGTCTTCACCACACGTGATCTCGCCTTGCTGGAGCTGTTCGCCGACCATGCGGCGCTGGCTCTCGTGAATGCGGAAGCCCATCGTCAGACGGTCGAGCGCATGCGCACCGCAGTGATCGCCGGTGAGCGCGAGCGCACCGTACGCGACCTGCATGAGACCCTCAGCACTAACCTCACCCGGCTGGTCGCCCACCTCGGTGCCGCCCAAGCTCTCGACGCCGTAATCGATGCCAACAGAGTGGGCGAGCACATCCATCTGGCCCTTGAATCCGCCGAGGCTGCGCTCGAGGATACCCGGCGGACCACGATCGACTCCGTGGCCGACAGCCTCGGCGGCCGCACCCTCCACGACGCCGTGCGCGCCGAACTGGACTGGATAAAGTCCACGAGCGGAGCACACACTTCGCTCGTGCTCGTGGGCGACGAGCGACCGATCGCGAACGACACGGTGCACCAGACCTTCCGGATCGTCCAAGAACTGCTAAACAACGTGGTCCGCCATGCCCAGGCGACAAAGGTGCGTGTGGGTCTGCTGTATGAGCCCTTGGCCTTCACGGTGATGGTCGAGGACGATGGTGTCGGCTTCGAGGTCGCGACGGCGCTCGCCACCGAGGATCCGCCGCTCCGCCAGGGCCTGCGCCAGGTCCGTTCCCGGACGCAGCAGATCGGTGGGGATCTCTCCGTGACCTCCACACCGGGATGGGGAACCCAAGTACGCGTCCAGCTTCCGGATACGCCGAGCCGCAGCGAGGATTCGCAGGCCCATCGGATCCGGGTCCTGATCGCCTGTCGCTGGCCGGTGGATCGTTCTGGGATCGCGCGCCTAGTGAACCTTGCCGAGCCGAGCCTGCACGTGGTCGGGGAACTCGATGATCCCTCGACTCTCGTCTCGACCTGTGATCTGCTCGCGCCCGACATCGTGGTCGCGGACATCGAGGTTCTATCGGGGGTGGATCGAGATGCGGAGGGAAACCTGCATCTGCCGGGAGATCCTTCAGTCGTGGTCTCGAACGCGGCTCCCAACGCTGGAACGTATCGCGCGGGCACGCGGTTCCGAGCCAAGGGGTATCTCAGCCATCACGCGACGGGAGAGCAGATCGTCCGCACCCTGATCGCTGCCGGTCGCGGGGAGATCCTTCTGGATGCCGAGAACGCCGCGTGGCTGACCCAGAGCGCCGACCCCTCTGCGGAAGCGCTCACGGCCCGCGAACACGAGGTGCGAGACCTCGTGAGCCAGGGGATGCCGGACAAGGAGATCGCTACCGCCCTTCATATTTCGGTCAAGACCGTGGAGAAGCATGTCGGTTCGCTGCTGCGAAAGACCGGGGTGCGCAATCGGACCATGCTCGCCCAGCTCGATCTTGCACAGGTCAAACAGATGTAGGAGAGATGTGGGGTGTCATGGGTGACTCCTGAACTATCCGACCATCAGCAAGGCTGCAACCAGCAGGGGCGAGAGGAGAGCGACCACCGGCGCCGTGATCGCCATCGCAAGAGCTGAATATGCTGCTGCCCGAGGTTCGGACTGGAGCATCGCCGAGGTGCCGATCCCATGGGACACAACACCCATCGCTAGCCCACGCACACGCGGGTCGTGCACCCGCGCCGCCGTTAGTACCGGACCCAGGGCCATCGCCCCTAGGATCCCCGCAAGGATCGTGAGCACCGCGGAGAGCGCCGGCTCCCCGCCGATCTTCTCAGAGACTGCGATCGAGACCGGCGTGGTGGCGGTCTTCGGAGCCATAGACAAGGCCGCCGCCGCGCTCCCTCCGAGCACGTGCACCACGAGATACCCGGTGACCACAGCAGCAGTTGCGCCCGCCACGACAGAGGCGAGAACAGCGATCAAGGAGCCTCGCATGCGCTGTGCCTCCCGATGCAGCGGCACCGCAAGGGCCACGGTTGCCGGTGCGAGCAGGAATCCGATCATCTCTCCCCCCGTCATGTACGTCTGATAGTCCACGCCCGTCAGGGCGAGGCCGAGGCAGGTCAGAAGGATCGAGAGGAAGACCGGATTGGCGAGCGGGTGCCCATGCACCCAGGTCGCGATCCGATTCGCCAGGAGGAAGGCTCCCAGGGTGAGGCCGACCCCGAAGACCGGGGAATCGGTGAGCACACGCCAGAGTTCGTGCAGCATCGACATCACGATGCTCTCCTCGAACGGAACCCGTTCTGGGCCTTGAGGGCGAACCGGGAGACCACCGCGGTGACGGCCAATCCTGCGGCCCAGGACAGGACGAGACCGGCCAGCAGCGGCAGGGCATCGAGCCGGATCCTCGCCACGAGCGCGATCACCCCGGTGCCCGCGGGGACGAAGAGCAACGGGAGCAGGGCCAGCAGACGGTCGGAGACGCGGATGGCCGCGAGCCCCTCTCCGTGGCCCTGCCCGTCTCCCTTCACGTGTCCCTTCATGGACAGCACGATCAGCAGGAGCATCATCCCGAGGATCGCCCCGGGGACGGGAACCCCGGCCAGGGCGACCACCAGATCTCCGAGAGCGAGGCAGGCGAGGATCTGCACAAATCCGAAGATCAGCGTGAGAAGGCTGCTATACAGCGAATCGCCTTGCGCTGCGTCGGGGCCTTCCTCCCGCTCCGTTCGGGTACGGGGTGCGTCCTCCGGTGTCATCGGGGCCTCCTCATCGAAACCTTCAGCGTGCCTGAAGGGCTCCGCGATTACCCTTCCGTTCGCGGCGGGAGCGGACAAGGCGGATTTTCCCTACCTCCGGCGTAGGGCTCTTCCCGATGTGCACACCCCGCGGGCTACCCTAGCGTGGAGCACAACCGCGGCGCATCACCCGCAGCGGCGACTCGAAGAATTCAGTCGGAAGAATCCAGTCGAAGGAGACTGCAGCTATGGCTCAGAGCACTGTTCAGACACTCGTCAGCCCTGGTCGGTACGTCCAGGGGCGCGGCGCGCTCGCACAGTTCGGCGAAAACCTCGCCCGCGTCGGCAAGAAGCCCCTCATTATCTCGGATGCCTTCGTCCGCGAGCTCGTCGGCGACCGTGTCGTCGCGAGCCTCGAGGCAGCCGGGCTGCCTGTCATCTGGGAGGAGTTCAGAGGCATTCCCCATCCCGGGGAGATCGCCCGGTTCGTGGAGTTCATCAAGCAGCACGACGCCGATGTGGTTGTCGGCGTGGGTGGCGGAAGCGCCATCGATGTCGCGAAGTCCTCGGGGCACGAGACTGGCATCCGGTGGGTCACGGTACCGACGGCGGCATCCACGGACGCGCCCACCTCCGCGCTCGGCGTGATCTACACCGCCGAGCACAACTTCCTGGAGTACCGGATCTTCCCCCACAACCCCGACCTCGTCCTTGTGGACGTCGATGTCATCGCGGCGGCACCACCCGTCTTCCTCGCGGCAGGTGTCGGGGATGCGCTCGCGACCTGGCTCGAGGCCAAAGCCGTGGCGGAGTCCTTCTCCGACACCATCGCGGGTGACCTCGCGACAGTCACCGGGACGGCTCTCGCGAAGCTCTCCTGGGAGATCATTTGGGAGAATGCGCTTCCTGCGATGGACGCAGTGCGCCATGGGCTGATCACTCCCGCGGTCGAAAAGCTCACGGAGGCGAACATCCTGCTTTCGGGTCTTGGCTTTGAGTCGGGTGGCCTTGCTGCAGCGCATGCGATCCACAACGGCCTCACGCAGGTGCCCCAGACCCACGGGCTCATGCACGGTTTCAAGGTGAACATTGGTAGCCTCACCCAGCTCGTCCTGGAAGGTGCCCCGTACCAGGACATCGTTGACTTCATCGAGTTCACGACTCGCGTGGGGCTGCCCACGACCCTCACCGAGGTCGGCATCGATGTGGACGACATCGACACGATCACCAAGGTCGCCGAGGGTGCGACGGCGGAGGGCGAGACCATCCACTGCATGCCCTTCGAGGTCACCGTGCCTGCGCTCGTTGATGCCCTGCGTTCGATCGAGCACCTTTCGCGGCGGATCCGCGAGGAGGCGGGGCTCCCCGCCCCTGTGCTGTACACCCCGAAGAAGCACTGATCCGGGGCGAAGTAGGTCGACGGGTCGCGGAACCATTCAACCTCGCCCCGTTTGAATCCGCCAAGGATCGACCTCCGCCGAGCCGAAGCGCGTGCCGCTACAGCTCGGCGGAGGTCGGTCAGCTTCGTCATCGCATAAGTCGCGCCCGGAGAGCGGAAAACTCCTCGAACCTTAAATGGCCTCCCCTGCAATGGCGAATCACCCTTTTCGGCCGGCAGATGCAGGAGGGCTCCTCGGCCCTTGCTCGCCGCTGCGCCGTGACTTGCGGTGCTCCCGAACAACTGCACGGCACTAATAGGGCTCTTCGCAGTTGAGGGTGTAGTCGAGGGTCGGCGGCTGGTTCGTGGATAGACGTCGAGGTCTTCCAGGATGGAAGTTCTCACACTGCCCATCTGCCGGAAGACCTCGACTTGCACCACCCTACGTTCGCGACCCCTGACCTCACCACGTTCTGCCGTCTCGATGAGCTCGGCCTCGAAGCCATCGGCCAGTTGATCGAGCCCGACCGGGCGGTACTCGAGTGCCGCGTCGTTGACGATGACCCGTGGTGTCGGAAGTGCGGCGCCGAGGGCGTGCCGCGCGACACCGTGACGCGTCCGCTCGCGCACGAGCCGTTCGGGCACCGGCCCACGACGCTGCTGGTGCGGGTGCGCCGCTACCGGTGCGGCCACTGCCGCCGCACCTGGCGGCAGGACACGACGAACGCGGCGGCGCCGCGGGCGAAGATCTCCCGCGGCGGGGTCGGGTGGGCGCTGAAGGCGATCGTGGTCGACCACCTCACCGTCTCCCGCGCCGCGGCAGGCCTGGGTGTGTCGTGGCACACCGCGAACACCGCGATCCTCGCCGAGGGCAAGCGGCGGCTGATCGACGATCCGGCCAGGTTCGACGGCGTCACCACGATCGGCGTCGACGAGCACGTCTGGCGTCACACCCGGTTCGGTGACAAGTACGTGACCGTGATCATCGACCTCACGCCCGCCCGCAACAAGACAGGTCCCGCACGGCTGCTGGACATGGTCGAGGGTCGGTCGAAGGCGGTGTTCAAGCAGTGGCTCGCCGCCCGGCCCAAGGAGTGGTCGAAGCAGATCGAAGTGGTCGCGATGGATGGGTTCAGTGGGTTCAAGACCGCCGCGTCCGAGGAACTCCCCGACGCGGTCCCGGTGATGGATCCGTTCCATGTCGTCCGGCTCGCCGGTGACGCCCTGGACCGGACCCGGCAGAGGGTTCAGCAGGACACTCTCGGGCACCGCGGTCACGCCGGGGACCCGCTCTACGGGGTCCGCCGCACCCTCCACACCGGCGTGAGCTTCCTCACCGAGAAGCAGACCGCACGGCTGGACGCGGTGTTCGCGGTCGAGGAGCACGTCGAGGTCGAAGCGACCTGGGGCATCTACCAGCGCATCGTCGCCGCCTACCGCGAACCCGACAAGAAGAAGGCGAAGGAGATGATGCGGTCGGTGATCGATTCCGTCAGCAGCGGCGTCCCCGCGATGCTGGCCGAGATTCGCCGGCTCGGTCGGACGTTGAAGCAGCGCGCCGCGGACGTCCTCGCGTTCTTCGACCTGCCCGGCACGAGCAACGGTCCGACAGAGGCGATCAACGGCCGACTCGAGCACCTCCGCGGCTCCGCGCTCGGCTTCCGCAACCTCGCGAACTACACAGCCAGGAGCCTGCTCGAGGCCGGAGGTTTCAGACCCTCGCTACACCCTTGATTCCGAAGAGCC
>NZ_JBNPEN010000019.1:0-34837 GCF_050490295.1 Pseudarthrobacter sp. J1763
GGCTCTTCACGGTTCGTGGTGAATGTTCTGCCGTGGTGAATGTTCATGCCGCTGTTCTGGCGGCACTGCGCAACAGAATACGCGTTTTGTAGTTGCGTGCGTTGGTGAATCCGCGGCCTGTCCTTTTTATGTGCTTGATCGCGGTGTTGTTAGCTTCCACTTTCGCCGTTGTCGCGCCGGTGACAATGAGGACTTCAATCTCTTGCCACCACCGGCAGACCGTGCGCCAGAGCCGGTTCGTTTCCGGCTGAGCGGCGCGTTCGACCAGGGCCTGCAGGCGCTCTTTCGCGGCGGCCGCGTCGGCAAGGGATCCGGTGGCGAGCAGCGTCCGGAGCTGCTCTTTGACCAGCCATGCGGCCTGCAATTTTCCGGTGGCGTCGTCGGTTGCGAACACGGTGCTGAGCCTGTTCCGGGCCCGGTCAGAGAGTGATTCCCCGGCGCGCAGGAGCAGGCGCCGGTTGGCCCAGACCGGGTCGATGGAACGTCCCCGCCGGCCATGGACCTGCTGGGTGAGACGTTGCCGGACCTCGGTGAGCATGTCGTTGCCGAGCTTGACGAGGTGGAACGCATCGACCGAGACCGCGGTGCGAGGGAGCCACATCCGCAGGGCCTTGCGGAACGCGGCGGAAGGGTCGATCGCGACGACCTGCACGCCCAGACGCCACTGAAGCGGGCGGGCGAACAGCCATTCTCCGACGCCCTCACTGTCGCGGCCGTCCACGATCCCGAGCACCTGGCCGGTGTCCAGATCAACAATGGTCGTCATCCAGGGTTCGTAGCGTTTCCAGGCCTTGGTGGAAGGGTCGCGGAAGAACCGCACGGAACGGTAGCGGTGTTCATCGATGCCGAGCATCCGGGGTGCCAGGGCATCAACATCAGGCAGGGTCAGCGCCGCGGAATCCAGAGCCCGCTGGACCAGCCACCATGAGACACCGAACGAGGAGGCCGCTTCCGCGGCGGCCCTTCCGGATCCAATGACGGCGGCCACGAGGGCATCGCGGAGCCGGCGGGTGGACCGAGCGCGGCGCGGGACCTGGGCGGTCTCCTCGGCGAATGTCCGCCGCGGGCAAAGGTACTCATCGCAGAAGAATCTCCGCTTGGCCCAGATCACTTCGACTGGGCCGGCGACAGGGATGTCGCGCAGACGTTGTGGGCGGCGGGAATGCACGCGGGTGCTGATCACACCACAGGATGGGCAGCCGGACTCGGCAGTGGCTTCAACGCTGACCCGTCGCTGCCCGAAAGTGAGGATCTCAGTGTCTGTGACGCGGTAGTCGGGCAGGTTGAAAATGGCGGTGGCAGCATCGGGGCGCGGGGAAGTAGGCTCGATCAAGGCTCGTAGCTCCTGACTCTTGATGAATGCGTAGAGAACATCCATCACAGCAGGGCTACGAGCCCTTCAGCTTTCAAGACACGGAACCCGTTTCACCACGAACCACGGAGAGCCCTTTTACATCTTGATGTGCTAGGAGGGAGAGCAACACGCATAAACGGGGTTCGTCTGACATATCCCGGTATTCTGAGCAGTGACAAAAGAACTAGTCTCGGTACTGAGGCGTGGGTAGAATAAACGGGGTAAAAACGTGGCAGCAGGCGGCGGAACAAAAGCGATCGTGGCGGCGCTAGGAGCAAACCTAGCTATCGCTGTTATGAAATTCTTGGCATTCTTTCTGACAGCCTCATCATCGATGCTGGCAGAGGGTATTCACTCTGTAGCCGACTCAGGGAATCAGCTGCTTTTGCTGATCGGTGGAAAACGCGCCAAGCGTGAAGCGGACGCCAAACACCCCTTCGGCTATGGCCGTGAGAGATTCATCTATGCCTTTATTGTCTCGATTGTGTTGTTCAGTGTTGGCGGACTCTTTGCCCTTTACGAAGCATGGGGAAAGATCCAGCACCCGCACGCCATTGAAGGCAATTTCTGGTGGGTCCCGCTTGCCGTGTTGGTGGGGGCAATTGTTGCTGAAAGTTTTTCGTTCCGAACGGCTATCAAAGAATCTAACCCGCTGCGTGGGACACAGAGCTGGGTTAAGTTCATTCGCAACGCCAAACAGCCCGAACTGCCGGTCATCTTACTCGAAGACTTCGGCGCTCTGATTGGTTTGATTTTTGCCCTCTTGGGCGTGGGGTTGACCCTGATTACTGGCAACGGAATCTGGGATGCTATTGGCACCGGAATGATCGGTCTGCTGCTGGTATTTATCGCCATTGTTTTGGCGATTGAAACTAAGTCCTTGTTGTTGGGCGAGTCGGCTACCAAAAATGACGTCGCAAAAATTGAAGCTGCAATTGAGTCAGACGGTACCAAAATCATTCACTTGAAGACCCTGCACTTGGGTCCGGAGGAACTATTGGTCGCGGCAAAGATTTCCGTAGGTGCCGCTGATTCCGGTGCCGAGATTGCCACGGTTATTGATAGCGCCGAGGTCCGAATCCGGGAAGCAGTACCGCTGGCGCGGGTCATCTACCTCGAGCCAGACCTCCTGCGGCACGCTGACTCCGTTCAGCTCCCCGAAGATACTTCGGCTCCGCTGAACGGCTAGCTCACTAAGGGTCGCTTGCGTTCCACATAGCCGCTAACTAGAGCAACACCGAGCCCCAGCACGGCCAAGCCTGCACCAACCAGTGCTGGGGCTCGGTAGCCCCAACCCCAAGCAATGACCACACCGCCCAAGAAGGCCCCCAATGCGTTGGCCACGTTCAGGGCGGCGTGATTAAGAGATGAAGCCAGTGACGGGGCATCGGGAGAGGCGTCCAATAGCCTGGTTTGGAGGGAGGGAACCAACATGGAACCCATACTGCCCACAACAAATACCATCAGCAACGCTGAGGGCGCCCAAACCACCGATACAAAGTACAGTACGAGGGAAACGGCGATTGCGGCGAGAACGCCGTAAATTGTTCCCATCACCGAGCGGTCTGCCAAGCGACCACCGATGATGTTGCCAGCCACCATGCCTAGGCCATAGAGGGCCACCACTAGCGGGATTAGCCCGGCGGGAAGTCCTGTAACGGCCGTCATGGTGTGTGAAATATAGGTGTAGGTGGCGAAGAATCCTCCAAAGCCAACCACACCAATCAGCAGTGTGAGCCAAACCTGCAAACGCTTAAGAGCACCAAGCTCGCGCCGGATGCTTGCATCAGGATGAGCTTCGCTAAATGGCACAAAGCGTGCGATCAGTGCGACTGTTACGAGTCCGATTCCTGCAACCACAACAAACAACAAACGCCAACCAAAGTTCTGCCCCACCCAGGTGGCAATAGGAACACCAATCACGTTTGCCACGGTTAAGCCGGCCATCACCATGGAGATTGCCCAGCCGCGCCGGCTTGCCGGCACCAAAGACGCGGCAATGACCGCAGCGACTCCGAAGAATGCACCGTGGGGGAGTCCGGAAACAAAGCGGGTGACAAGCATCCAGTGATAATCCGGCGCCGCGAACGAGGAGAAGTTGGCGAGAGCAAAAATCACCATAAGCCCTAGTGCAAGCCACTTGCGCGGCAGCTTGGCTCCAACGGCGGCAAGAACCGGCGCGCCAACACAAACACCCAAGGCATACGCTGAGATAAGGTTCCCGGCGTCTGGGGTGCTGATGTTCAAACCGCGTTCCACGTCGCTGAGCAGTCCCATCATGGCAAATTCAGTGGTTCCGATTCCAAATCCGCCCATAGCCAGAGCAAAAATGGCGAAGGTGAGTTCACGCCGGGAAAGCGTCGACAAAGAATGATGGGGCGTGGTTGGCGTCATAACCTGCAATTTCGGTGGGAATGAGTCGTATCCGCACAACAGTGCAAACACAAAGATGATTTCTTCAACCCTAAATGGTGCTTAAATCATTCCGCGATTCCTAGAGCAAATTTCGCCTTTGCCTACACTGGTGAGGTGACTAAGACGATCCACGTAGTGGCAGCAGCCATCTGCGACTCCCTAAACCACCCCACCAAATTGCTGATTGCCCAACGCAGCGCACCACCCAAATTCGCAGGTATGTGGGAATTCCCCGGCGGGAAAGTGGAAGCGGGGGAGACCGATCGGAATGCCTTGACGAGGGAGATCCGCGAGGAGCTTGGTGTGGAGATCGCGCTGGGCGCAGCCGTTCTAGCCGAGGACCCGATGGGCTGGCCGCTCAACGAGAAGGCCGTGATGCGGGTGTGGCTCGGAGAAATTACAGAAGGTGAGCCGGCTGCCTTGGAAGATCACCACGAGCTGCGCTGGGTTCATTTAGCGGATCCTGAAGGAATTATGGCGCTGCCGTGGATCCCGGCTGACCTTCCTATTGTTGAAGCTCTTCTGAAGTTGGTGGCGGCATGATCCTACTGACCGGGTTCGAACCCTTTAACGGAGCCACAATGAATCCTTCGTGGGTGGCGGCCCAAAGCGCTGCCGATCAACTAAACGCCCAGGGGATAGCCACGGCGGCAATCGAGTTGAAGTGTGTGTTCGGTGAGAGCGCCAGCCAGCTCAAAGCGGCCATCAGCACTCATAACCCGGACGTTGTTATGTGTGTTGGCCAAGCCGGCGGCACCAAGGCTATTCGCGTTGAGCGGGTTGCAGTTAATCTGGACGATGCTCCGATTCCGGACAATGCCGGGAACCAACCGATCGATATTCCCGTGGTCCAGAACGGTCCGGCCGCCTATTTCAGCGGGCTACCTGTTAAAGCCCTGGCACAGGCCATCCGAGACTCAGGCATTCCGGCCGTTGTGTCAGCGAGTGCGGGCAGCTACGTCTGCAATCACGTTTTCTATTCGCTGATGCATCAAATCCAAGAGGTTCCCCACCTACGCGGAGGGTTTATCCACGTCCCACTTGCCACTGAACAATTGTCCACTGAACAATTGTCCACTGAACAATTGTCACCCGAACAACTTGAGCCGGAACAAGGGGCGTCGACGCAATCAGGCACTAACAACACCTCACCTTCCTTGCCACTGGAAAGTATCAGCGCCGCTCTTGTTACGGCCGTCCACACCCTAGTATCTGGAAACAGCGAGCTGCATTATCCCGCCGGATCAACCCACTAAGCACTCCGCCTGCTAACTACTAGGCCACAGCCCACACAACGGTGACCGAAGCGGTGACAGACGATTCACCTGCGGAGACTGGCATAACATCGGTAGCTGACATCCGGGCAAATTTGGGGTGGGGCTGAGTAAACCCTGAAGGGGTTTCACCCAGCGATACAATCTCCGCCAAGTGCACCCCAGCCAAAGAGCAATAGTGTTCTGCGCGTTCCTTGGCGTCAGCAAATGCGGCTTCCCTCGCCGCCGCTGCGAGAGAACTTTCATCGGTAAAGCCTAGGCTGGGTCCGTTCAGGCGCACGTTGTTGCCTCCGGCCTTAACCACTAGTGCCACTACGTCCGAGATTTGCGTTAGTGGGGTAATCCGCACCGTGAGCGTTGAGCTAGCCACGTAAGCGGTGGTCACTTGGCCCCGACCTTCTTCCCAAACGGTCTCAGCGCGAAGGTCCAGTGCCGACGTCGTAATGTCCTGTTCGCGTACCTCGGCATCGCGGAGGGCCTGCAGTAGACGCAGTGCAGCGGCACTTGCAGCGGCGTAAGCCTCTGGGGCGTCACCGGCGCGTACCTCGACGCCGGCGTTCATGACCGCTTGATCAGGTGCGGCGTTGGCAGAACCTGTACCCGTCACGGTGATGGTCCGTGCAGGACCCACCAAGGCACCAGCAGCAGGAACAGAAGGATTGGGCATTTCAGACATTGGAGACTTCCTTCAAGTATCCGCCAGCCTCAAGACCAGCGTGACGTTCAAAAAAGTTGGCAGTGGCTGGGTTGCCCGTTCGGAGGACCGACCACGCTGCACAGAGACCATAGAGCGGCAAAAACCCCAAGCCCAAACACCATGCGTACTGGGTGCAATGCCGTGCTTCGTGTCCCATCAGTACGGGATCCTCGGCGCTTGCACTCGTGCCACGGGGGAAAATAACCACGTTTCCAACGGTGAAGGCACCGGCCTGAGGGAACCGCCACCTATATCCCTGAGCGAGCACAATTCCGTGAGCGCCGTGGGAAAGAGTTGAGCCCGCCGCGACTGCCAGACCGGCGCCCAGCACGGTAGAGCCATTAACCAGATTTGCTACCTGTCGAACCCGCAGCGTCCACTTCATTGGCTCATCGTAACCACCCGGGAGGAAACGGCACACGCTCAGCTATTAGACTTGACCCTTGGAGCCTTGCTCCGTGCCCACCCCTGCCTCGTAGTTAAGAACAGTAAATGTCTGAGACCACGCCCGGCGCCATTCCGAATCCCACGGATGAAGCCGCTATCAATTCTGCCGTTGAGGATGCCCTCGCCGCAGTTGCCGCCGCCACTAGCCTGGACGAGCTCAAAGCCGTACGCCTTGCGCACACCGGCGAAAAGTCGCCGCTGAGCCTTGCCAACCGTGAGATCGGAGGCTTACCAAAGGATCAGAAGGCAGCCGCCGGAAAGCTAATGGGCCCCGCTCGTGGCCGGGTCAACCAAGCACTCACTGCCCGCACCGCCGTGTTGGAAGAAGAAAACGACGCGCGGATCCTCCTCGAAGAGACAGTGGACGTTACTGCCGCTCCGCGACGCCGTCGTGCCGGCGCCCGGCACCCACTGTCCACCCTGCAAGACCGTGTGATCGACATCTTTGTGGGTATGGGCTGGGAAATTGCTGAAGGCCCCGAAGCGGAATCCGAGTGGTTCAACTTTGATGCCCTGAACTTCAAACCGGATCACCCTGCCCGCGAAATGCAGGACACTTTCTTTGTAGAGCCTCCCGAAGCTCACTTGGTGATGCGTACTCACACCTCCCCGGTGCAGGTCCGCTCCATGCTTGAGCGTGAAGTGCCGATCTACGTTCTGTGCCCGGGCAAGGTTTTCCGCACTGACGAACTCGATGCCACTCACACCCCGGTGTTCCACCAGTTCGAAGGCCTCGCCATCGACAAAAACCTCAGCATGGCTGACCTTCTTGGCACGCTTGAGCACTTCACCCGTCAGATGTTTGGCGAAGAAGCCAAGGTTCGTTTGCGCCCCAACTACTTCCCGTTCACCGAGCCTTCCGCTGAGCTAGACATTTGGCACCCGGGTGCCAAAGGTGGCCCGCGCTGGATCGAGTGGGGCGGTTGCGGCATGGTGAACCCCAACGTGCTGCGGGCAGCCGGTATTGACCCGGACGTTTATTCAGGTTTTGCCTTCGGTATGGGTATTGAACGTGCCCTTATGTTCCGCAATGAAGTTGGCGATATGCGCGACATGATCGAAGGCGATGTACGTTTTAGCGAGCACTTTGGGATGGAGATCTAAGAATGCGTATCCCTCTTTCATGGCTGCGTGAATTCGCAGCAGTACCGGCCAACGCCACGGCCGAAGACGTAATGGCTGACCTGGTCAAGGTTGGTTTTGAAGAAGAAGATGTTCACCGTCCCACGGATGAACTGCAGGGCCCCGTTGTGGTGGGTCAGGTGTTGAGCCTGGTCAAGGAACCACAATCCAATGGCAAAACCATCAACTGGTGCCAAGTACGTGTGGTCCCTGAGGGTCAGGAACAGACGCTCACCCACGAAGGTATTGATCCTTCGGGTGTGCAGGGGATCGTCTGTGGTGCCCACAACTTCGTGGAAGGGGACAAAGTAGTTGTCACACTTCCCGGCGCTGTGCTTCCCGGCGACTTCCGGATCTCGGCGCGCAAAACCTACGGTCACCTGTCCGCGGGCATGATCGCCTCTGTGCGAGAACTGGGCATTGGCGATGACCACGATGGCATCCTGGTGCTCTCCCGCATCGGTTTGGATCCCGAGGTTGGCACTGACGCCATGGAGTTGCTTGGTCTTTACGATCAAGCTGCCGAAATCAACGTCACACCGGACCGCGGCTATGCGTTCTCTATCCGTGGTGTGGCCCGCGAATACGCCCACGCCACCGGAACGGGCTTCACCGATCCGGCGTCCCAAGTCACCGCTCCAAGCACACTGAGCGGCGGATACGCAGTGAAGCTTGATGACCAAGCACCGATTTACGGTGTGCCCGGCTGTGATCGTTTTGTGGCTCGCACGGTCCGTAACGTTGACCCCACCAAGCCCACACCGGCTTGGATGTCTTCGCGATTGCGCCTGGCTGGTATCCGCTCCATCTCCCTGCCCGTGGATATTTCCAACTACGTGATGCTGGAACTCGGTCAGCCGAATCACTGCTACGACTTGGACAAGCTCTCCGGTGAAATTGTGGTCCGTCGAGCTGCGAAGGGCGAAAAGATCACCACCCTTGACGCCAAAGAGCGCACGCTCGACGCCGAAGACCTCTTGATCACTGACGACTCTGGTGCCATCGGCATTGCTGGTGTGATGGGTGGAGCCAACACGGAGGTTTCGGACTCCACTACCAGCATTTTGGTGGAGGCCGCACACTTCGACGCAGTCTCGATCGCTCGCTCACGCCGCCGTCACAAGCTGCCGTCAGAAGCATCGAAGCGCTTTGAACGTGGCGTGGACTGGAACCTGGCTTCTATCGCCGCTCAGCGTGTTGTGGACCTGCTGGTGGAGCTGGCTGGCGGGACAGCAGATGAAACCGGTACGGACGTTGGTGAGGCACCCCAAACTGCTTCTATCAACCTCCCTGCCGCCGCGGCGTCGAACTTGATTGGTATTAACTTCACCACCGAGCAGATCGTTGGCTCGCTCCAGGACCTGGGCGCGACGGTGGAAACCACCTCGGATGGTTATTTGGTGACGCCGCCTAGCTGGCGCCACGACCTTGAAACTAAAGAGGACCTCATCGAGGAAGTCGCGCGATTGGTGGGCTACGACAAGATCCCCGCGACCTTGCCTGTTGCCCCACCGGGCCGCGGTCTGACCCGGACGCAGCAACAAAAGCGTCGACTGGTCCAGGCTCTCGCTGACGCCGGGCTCACCGAGGTCCTTTCGTACCCATTTGTGAGCCAGAGCTCGAACAACACCTTTGGTGTGGCAGAGGCTGGAGCGGAACGCCCGGCACTGAAGCTCGCCAACCCGATTAGTGAAGAAAACGGCTACCTACGGACCTCGATCCTGCCCGGCTTGATTGAAGTGGCACGCCGTAACCATTCACGTGGTTTCCGAGACCTTGCGCTCTTCGAAGCCGGCAGTGTGTTCTTGCCCGGCGATACCCTAGGAACTGATTCCATTCCTCCGCTCGGCGCCAAGCCCAGCGAAGAGGTTTTGGACGGACTGTACGACGGCGTCCCGCACCAGCCCTTGTACCTTGCCGCTGTTCTGACCGGCAACGACTCGCCTGCCGCCGCCGGCCATGCACCGCGCGCTTGGGATTGGGCTGACGCTTTGGATGTTGTCCAAAATGCTGCACAGGTGCTGGGTGTTGAGCTGATTGTTTCTCAGGGAAGCCACCAGGCATTCCACCCGGGCCGGGTTGCCGCTTTGTCGCTGCGCGATGGCACGCTGGTGGGCTACGCCGGTGAACTGCACCCGAAGCTCCTGGCGAGCTTGGACATGCCGGCCCGCTCGGTTGCTGCTGAGTTCAATGCTGATGCTTTGTTCGAGGCTGCGGCAGATGTGATTGTGGCTAAGCACATCTCTACCTTCCCGGTAGCTACCCAGGACGTGGCACTTGTAGTTCCGCGTGAGGTACCTGCTGAGGCTGTTCTAGAGGCCCTGCGTGAAGGTGCGGGGGAGTTGCTCGAGGATGTTTCATTGTTCGACGTGTATACCGGCACCGGCATTGAACCCACCCATAAGTCACTTGCTTTTGGGCTGCGTTTCCGTGCAACGGACCGCACGCTCACTGCGGATGAGGCCTCTGAAGCTCGGGCCAACGCAGTAGCTTTGGCCGCTGAACGTTTCGACGCAGTTCAGCGCTAACCACTAAATGGAAGTGCCCCCAGGATGCTTATCCTGGGGGCACTTCCATTTATGGGATACGGCTACTTTTTCTAGCAGGCTGTTGATCCGGTCCGTGGTTTGCGGCTTAGAACTCTTCGCCCTCGGCAATCACTGCGGCGGCTGAGCCTACGATGTGCGGATCTGGTGTGCCTGCGATTTCACGGTCCTTGCCCTCGTAATCAAAGAGGCTGAGCACATGCCGCATCGCTTCGAGCCGAGCACGCTTTTTGTCGTTGCTTTTCACAACTGTCCAGGGCGCCCAGTCCGTGTCAGTTGCAACAAACATTGATTCCTTAGCTGCAGTGTAGGAATCCCATTTGTCCAGCGACGCCAAGTCCATGGGGGAGAGCTTCCACTGGCGAACCGGATCCACCTGGCGGATGGTAAAGCGGGTCAGCTGTTCAGTGCGGGAGACGGAGAACCAGAACTTAACAACGTCAATGCCATCGTTGACCAGTAGCTGCTCGAAGGCTGGCGCCTGGCGCAAGAACTCTTGGTACTGGTCCTCGGTGCAGAAACCCATGACCCGTTCCACACCAGCCCGGTTGTACCAAGACCTATCAAACATCACCACTTCCCCGGCCGCCGGTAGGTGTTCCACATAGCGCTGGAAGTACCACTGGGTTTGCTCACGCTCGCTGGGCTTTTCCAGCGCTACTACGTGAGCCCCACGGGGATTGAGGTGTTCGGTGAAGCGCTTGATAGTCCCGCCTTTACCGGCAGCGTCGCGGCCCTCAAAGACCATCACGACACGGCGGCCAGTGGACTTGACCCACTTTTGGAGTTTGAGCAGCTCGATTTGTAACAAACGTTTGTGCAGTTCGTAGTGTTCCCGGTCCATCCGCTCGCTGTACGGATAGCCTTCGCGCCAGGTGTCCACAGGGAGTCCAGACGCATCCAGCAGGATGGGATCGTCGTCGTCGTTGTCCAAAACGGTGTAGCCAGGCATGGCAAGATTTGAAAGGTCCACGCGCAGACTGTACGTCGGTCAAGTGAACCGAAAGTGAACACGCGCGTTGGGCGTCCGGTAGGCGTTACTGTCCATAAGTTGAGCAGAAAGCAGGGAGGTTGGTGTGGTCCCGGTTGACGTGATGTCCCGCAGACTTTCGCCGATGACTCCGGCCCTTGAATTCGCCTGCCGGGTCGAGTTGGATGCCGCCGAATGGGCTCGGGCGGATCGTTTGCTGAAGCACTCCGATGCCCAAGAGTTCCTCCTAGCCCGGTTGTTCCAGAGACGTTGGGTTTCCGAGCTTTTAGGGGTCCGGCCCGAGAAGCTAGTCACCGCCTACTTCTGTCCGGACTGCTCAGGGACTAAGAGCGGAGGCAGTAACGCGCCAGATCATGGCCGGCCAGGTTACTTGTACGACGGCGTGAGGGCACCTATTGCACTCAGTGCCAGCCGGGCGGCTGGTTGGGCAGTGTTTGCTGCCGCTATCTCGCCGCCAGAGGGATTTGCGCTCGGCGTGGATGTTGAAGATCCCGCCGCGATATTTAGCGGATTCGATTCCGTAGCGCTGACCGATGCTGAGCGGGCGCTAGTGGTTGCGGCGGATTCAGAGAAGTATCCCAGGCTGGAGGTCCATACGGTCAAGCAGCGATTGCGTGCGAACTTCTGGGCCAAAAAAGAGGCCTTCCTCAAGCTACGAGGGACAGGATTGCGCACTGATCCGGCAACTATTGACACCACACAGCTTCGTGGGGTGCGCACCATGTCTGCACAGGAAAGTGGGCTTCCGGAGCAACTGGTTGCTGCGGTAGCACTTGCCGGCTAAGGCGGATCCGCTACGGCAACTTCGGCAGCTTTTCTGCGTACAACCACGGCCCAAGCAACTCTGTGGCTTTGAGCCCCGGAACTAGCTCCACGGCCAGCTTCACGAAGTCCTCAGTTGATACGTTGCCGTGCCGGAACCGGGCAACCCATTCCTGCAATAGTGGGAAAAACTGTTCCTCACCAATCCGCACCCGCAAGGCATGGAGGGCCAGAGCTCCGCGTTTGTACACACGGTCATCAAACATCAATTCAGGTCCGGGATCGCCAACTCTGATGTCTTGGGGGAGACCTGAGAGTTTCTTCCACGCTTCGGTAGCCCGCTGAGTCGCGGTCATCACCCCGGCGGCCTCGGACCATACCCATTCGGCGTAGCAGGCAAATCCTTCGTGGAGCCAAATGTCTTTCCAGCGGTTGAGCGTTAGCGAGTTCCCAAACCATTGGTGGCTGAGTTCGTGAGCAATGAGCCGCTGAGCTTCCCACGAGGTGCTCAAGTGGTTGCGGCCAATAATGGACATGCCTTGGGCTTCGAGCGGGATTTCTAGCTCGTCCTGGGTAACAACTACGCCGTACTCACTAAACGGGTAGGGGCCAAAGCAATACTGAAAAACGTCCATCATGCGAGGCTGTTCGGCCAAGGCAGTGAGTGCTTCACCGCGAAGTTCCGCTGGCACGGCTACCACTTGGCGAACCGGAGAGGACGAGTCCTGTGTGGCTGGCAGTTCTACCGGGTTGTAGCGTCCGATCTGAACGGTGGCCAAGTAGGTGGCCATAGGCTCTCTTTGTTCATACACCCATGTTTCTCGGCTGGATTTGGACGTGCGGCGCACGAGTTTTCCGTTGCACACAGCCCGGTAGTTGTCGTCAGTGGTGACGGCAATGCGGTAGCTGGCTTTCTGGCTTGGATGGTCGTTGCAGGGAAACCACGAAGCGGCGCCGTCGGGTTGGCCGGCAACGAGTACGCCGTCGGTCAGTTCTTCCCATCCGACCTCTCCCCAGAGTCCAGTGCGGGGCCGCGGGTTGCCTTCGTAGCGAATGTCTAAGCGGAATTCTTGCCCTTTGGCGATCGGGTCCTTGGGCACGATCACCAGGTGGGCGCGGCGTTGGCTGAATTTCTGAATCGGGCGGCCATCTAACTGAACCTTGAGGACTTTCAGGCCCACCAAATCAAGGACAATGCTTTGGGTTTTGGTCCCGGCGGTCGCATACAGCGTTGCCTTGGCGCTGAGCTTGTTGCTGGCCAGCTTGTAGTCCAAGTCCAGGTCATAGTGATCCACGGAATAGACGGTGCTGCCATGCTCCGGGGTGTACGAATCCTGGGTGGTGTTGGTACTGGACGTGCTCATCTAAGGAGGCAGCCTCGCTTTGTATTGTGGTGGGTCTTTGACGCTATCAGGGCTACTTGGGTCTAGCCCAAGGACTCACCGGGTTTCCCATCCAGTATGTGCCAGCGGGCACTGTTTCACCGCGCATCACCAACGACGCCGGACCAACTGTTGCGCCGTCGTCGAGCATTGCGCCGGGGAGGATTACGCCGTGGGGACCCATAGTGGAACCTCGCATCAGTTGCACTTTATCCATGCTCATAATTCGGTCGTGGAAGAGATGGGTTTGGATCACGCATCCGCGGTTCACGGTGCTGCTTTCACCAAGCTCCACGAGGTCTGCCTCGGGGAGCCAATAGCTTTCGCACCATGCGCCGTGGCCGATCTTGGCTCCTAGACCGCGAAGCCACCACACCAGTGCTGGTGTGCCGCTCGCTGCACGCGCAAACCAAGGCGCTGAGACCATCTCCACAAAGGTATCCACCACTTCGTTGCGCCAGATAAAGGAACTCCAGAGCGGGTGTTCACCTGCTTTGATCCGTCCCACCAGCACCCATTTGGCCACTACTGAGCTGACTGCTGCAATGGCGCCGGCTCCTAGCATCACTACGCCGCAGAGCAACGCTGCAACAAAGTAGTTAGTGTGCAGGGCGATCCAGTCCAGGGCCACCATCACTCCAACGCTGATGTAGCCAACAAGCATTACGGGGAACAACCTGCAGGCCTCCCAAATTGCCCGTGCCACCTTGAGCCGAGTAGGTGGCTGGAAGGTGCGGCTTTGGTCAGTTGCTTGGGCCACTCGACGCAAGCGAACCGGCGGGCTACCCAACCACGATGTGCCGGACTTCGCCTTGAGCGGCGTAGCTGAGAGGACAGCTACCAGTGAGTTTTTGGGAACGTTGCGCCCCGCAGCAGTCATACCGGAGTTGCCGAGGAAAGCTCGTTTGCCAACTTTGGCTGGGCCGATCTTCATCCAACCGCCGCCCAGCTCGTACGAGGCCACCATGGTGTCGTCTGCCAGGAATGCACCATCGCCCACGGTGGTCATCTTTGGCACCAGCAGCACAGTGGAGGCTTCCACGTTTTTGCCGATTTTTGCGCCGAGCAGGCGCAACCAAATAGGGGTGAAGAGGCTTGCGTAAATGGGGAACAACAGATCGCGTGCCATGTCCAGCACTCGTTCGGTGGCCCAGACCTGCCAGCCAATCCGGCTGCGGACCCGGTAGTGGCCGGCTTTCAGGCCAATGCCCAGCGCGCGAGTGGTAGCAAGGATGAGGAGGAGATTGCCGGCAAACCACACTAGAGCGCCCAGAGGGATCGACCACAACAGTGCAGGCCATGCCGCAAACAAGGTGTTGTAGCCGCGGATCGAGGCGATCACTACCGTGGAGGCTAGAGCAGCTGAAGCGTAGGGGATCAACGCCAAAAAGGCTGAGGCGGAGGCAAACGCGGCAAACCACATACGCTCAAGAAATTTGTTGGTGTACGGGAGTGTATCGGGCCACTCGTGGGTAGCTTTGCCTCTACGTTCGGCAGGGGAACCGGCCACCGACTGTCCGGCTTTGACCTTGCCAAAAACTGCCGATCCGGCCTCAACATGTGCGTCGGCACCAACCCGTGCTCCGGGCATCAGTGTTGATCGTGCACCAACTGTGGCATTTGCCCCAATGGTGATGGCACCAATGTGGACCGTGTCGCCGTCGATCCACCAACCGGAGAGGTCAACTTCGGGTTCAATATTGCAGCCGTTGCCCAAGCTCAAGAGCCCAGTGACCGGCGGCAAGGAGTGCAAATGGACATCTTTGCCCACTTTGGCACCGAGGGCACGGGCATAGTACGGAACCCACGGTGCGCTTGCTAGGCCAATAGCGCCAGCAAGGTCGGCGATTTGTTCTGCTAGCCACAAGCGTAGGTGTACCCGCCCGGAGCGCGGGTAGCGGCCTGGCCGGATACCACGCAGCAGGACGCGCGCGGCAGCAACCGAGATGCCCATACGCCCCAGGGGGCTAACAAAAACCAGCCACGAAGCAAGCACCCACCACCATGAAACCGTGGGAGCTACAGCGAGGACGCCCCAAGCGGAGAGCAGATTATTGACCGCCATCAGATACGTCAGCCAACGCATACCAACCAAAATGTGCAGTGGAATGCCCATTAGAGTTTGGAACACCTGCGCTTTGCGGGTTGTCCGGCGAACCGGGCGTTCCTTGGCTTCAACCGGGACGTAGTCCTCAGGAAGAGATTGCTTACAGACGTCGATCAGGGCGCCAACTCGCGGGTGGGCGTAAATGTCAGAAACGCGAACTAGGGGGTACCGGACCCGCAACGAAGAAACAAGCTGGGCAGCCGCCAGGGAACCACCACCGTGGGCAAAGAAATCTGCGTCCAGACTCGTCGCCGGGGTTCCCAGTACTGCTGACCACTGTTCAATAATCCAGCTTGAGTCTGCGTCAAGATTTAGCGGCGCAGCATCGGCCTCTGCTGCACCGGCGCCTGCCAAAGGCCACGGCAGTGCAGCGCGGTCCACCTTTCCGCTGGTTTTGGTGGGAAGCTCGTTGACAACTGTCAGCAAAGGAATGAGAGGTGCTGGCAAAGACTCGGACAACAGTTCCCGGAATTTTCCAAGGTCAGGTTCTGCACCGGACTGGGCGACGGCGAGATACCCCACCAGAATCTGGTTGCCGGCCGCTGTGGTTTTAACAGCCGCGGCTGCTCCTGCGAGGCCGGGGAGCGATTGGAGCGCTGAATCGATCTCACCGAGTTCAATACGTCTGCCACCGAGTTTCACTTGCTCGTCTGCGCGGCCTTGGAAGATGAGACCCGCGTTTTCACAACGAACCAAGTCGCCGGAGCGGTAGGCCCGGTCCCAGCCAAGGCTTGGCATCGGTGCGTACTTCTCGGCGTCCTTGGCGGGATCCAAGTAGCGGGCTAGTCCCACGCCGCCAATAATCAGCTCGCCAACCTCACCTTCGGCCACTGGAACACCGGAGGTATCAACAATTGCCAAGTCCCAACCGTCCAAAGGCAAGCCGATGCGCACCGGACCGTTGCCGGTCAGGGGCGCAGCACAGGCAACCACTGTGGCTTCAGTGGGCCCGTAGGTGTTCCACACTTCACGGTCTTCTACTACCAAGCGCTCGGCGAGCTCCGGCGGGCACGCTTCGCCACCAAAAATGAGCAGACGAACGTTCTCCAGTGATTCGGCTGGCCACAGTGCGGCAAGTGTGGGCACAGTTGATACCACTGTGATGCCGTTGTTGATGAGCCACGGCCCCAGGTCCATACCCGTCCGGACTAGTGAGCGCGGAGCCGGAACAAGGCAAGCACCGTGACGCCACGCGAGCCACATTTCCTCGCATGAGGCGTCGAAGGCAACGCTCAATCCTGCGAGGACGCGGTCAGTGGGGCCAATTGGTTCTTGCTGAAGGAATATCCGGGCCTCTGCATCCACAAAGGCAGCCGAGGAGCGATGGGTGACGGCAACACCCTTAGGCGTTCCAGTGGATCCTGAAGTGAAAATGACCCATGAATCGTCCTCCGGTAGTGGCATACGTGGGGAGGGGAAAGGTTTGGGCCTTTTTTTGTCCACAACAATTTCGCCCTTGGCGCGTAAGATCCCAGCAACTCGGGCTTCAGAGAACACTAGTTTGGCCCGCTCGTCCGGATCGTCGGCGTCCACCGGAACGTAGGCGGCGCCAATGAGCATAATCGCCAAGATGGCAATGTATAGCTCATTGGTGCCGGAGGGAATTCGAACCCCGATCTTGTCCCCAGCGCCCAACCCGGCCAAGTGCAAATTCTTCGCGTAATCGCGGACGGCAGTCGCTAAGTCGGCATAGCTCAGTGACTTTTTACCATCGTGCAGAGCCGAGGCATCAGGGAATTCTTCAACGGTTGCGAAAAAGATGTCGATCAGCGTCCGAGGCGACGGTGCGGCCGTGCCACCCGGCATTTGCGCTGGGTAGATGGCTGATTCAACATCGAGGGTGGCCTGAGGGCCTTCTTGCTCATTCACGCGCGTTATTCTCTCGGTTCAAGGTAAACATCAGGTGTTGCAGTGACCACTAGCTTCACTTAGGGGATCAAAATGACTTTCCCAGTGGTCTTGCGGCCTTCCAAATCAGCGTGTGCCTTGCCTGCATCCTTGAGGGCGTACCGTGCACCAATCCTGACTGCGAGTTGTCCTGAGGCTGCTGCAGCGAAAATTTCCTCAGAGCGCCAGCGCCGCTCTTGTGGGGTCAAGAGGAAGTCCCGCAAGGTTGGGCGAGTGAGCGAGAGCGATCCGCCAGCGTTGAGGCGCTGTGGATCAACGGGCGGGACGGGCCCTGAGGCTGCACCGAAAAGAACCAATGTTCCTCTGGTGCGCAGGCTCGCGAGTGAGCCATCAAAAGTGTCCTTACCCACGCCGTCGTACACCACATCAGTTCCCACACCATCGGTGAGTTCCCGCACCCGAGCCGCAAAGTCTTTGTATTCAAGCACTTCATCAGCGCCCGCTGCTCGAGCCAAGTCAGCTTTTTCTGGACTTGAAACAGTGGTGAACACCCTGGCCCCACGTGCTTTGAGTAGCTGAATGATCAACAGCCCCACACCACCGGCCCCGGCGTGAATGAGAACTGTCTGGCCTGGTTCTACGCGAAAGGAGGAGTTGATCAGGTAATGAGCCGTCATACCTTGCAAGGGGAGCGCCGCGGCGGTTTCGATGTCTAGACCATCGGGAATGGGCAGTGCACGGCTCGCGTCCAAGACGGCAAAGTTCGCATAGCAGCCTTCGCCCTCCGCTGTGGCCACGCGTTGACCCACTTCGAATCCTTCAACACCTTCGCCGAGTGCCTCGATGGTGCCCGCGGCTTCTGAACCGGGGACAAAAGGATAGGAAACTTTGTAGTTACCGTTGCGCTGATACGTCTCGATGAAGTTCAAGCCGATGGCTTGCACCTTAATGAGCAGCTGACCCGGGCCCGGGGTGGGCATGTCCGCCGCTGCATAGTGCAAAACCTCGGGTCCGCCTGCTTGGACGGCACTGACCGTATTATTCACTGTGGCTCCATTCTTCCGCGCGATCCTCGGTGGCAGGGTACACAGCCCATCCTATGTGGGTAGAAGGGAACCGTGGCGGTGTAGTCGCCAGCAGTATGAGGATTCCTCGCCTTCATCCAAATGCATAAATATTTGCTCCAGTGAATATTATTGCGCGCTGCGGTATAGTGCTCTATATGACGATTTCCGTTGCCGTTTCCGGAGCCAGTGGTTATGCCGGTGGGGAAGTGCTGCGTTTACTAGCCACCCACCCTGACGTGAGAATTGGCGCGATCACCGCGCACAGTAACGCGGGAGCCAAGTTAGGCGAGCTCCAGCCGCACTTGCATACTCTCGCGGACCGAGTTCTTGTAGACACCACCATTGAAGAACTCGCAGGCCACGACGTTGTATTCTTGGCCCTTCCGCACGGAACATCGGCAGCCGTGGCAGCGCAGCTTCCGCCAGAAACGCTAGTGATCGACGCCGGAGCTGACCACCGCCTCGAAGATCCCGCTGCGTGGGAAAAGTTCTACGGCAGCGCACACGCAGGAACGTGGCCCTATGGTTTGCCTGAGCTGCCTGGGCAGCGCGAAAAGCTTGTTGGCGCTCGCCGAATTGCCGTGCCAGGCTGTTACCCCACCTCCGTTCTGCTTGCACTGACCCCCGGCTTTGCGGCTGGACTGCTAGAGCCTGAGGACGTGGTGGTGGTTTCAGCCTCAGGAACTTCCGGTGCAGGCAAGGCCGCCAAAGTGAACCTGATCGGTTCAGAAGTTATGGGTTCCATGAGCCCGTACGGGGTGGGTGGAATGCACCGGCACACTCCAGAAATTGAACAAGGTTTGTCCAACGCTGCCGGTGAAGCAGTGAGTGTTTCTTTCACCCCAACACTCGCGCCGATGAGCCGGGGCATTCTGACCACCGCAACTGCTCGCGTGCGCAATGCAGATCAGGGCCAAAACCTTGCCTCTGAATTGCGCGCAGCCTGGCAGAACGCCTACGCCGACGAGCCTTTTGTCCATCTACTCCCGGAAGGACAATGGCCCACCACCAAGTCTGTTCAGGGATCTAACCACGTAGTGATGCAGCTGGCATATGATCCACATGCCAAGCGCGTCATTGTGACGTGCGCGATCGACAACCTCACAAAGGGAACCGCTGGGGGAGCGGTCCAATCCATGAATATTGCCTTGGGGCTCAATGAAGCTACCGGGCTCCAGCAGCTAGGAGTAGCACCGTGAGCGTTACCTCACCCCTTGGATTCCGGGCCGCCGGCGTTGTAGCCGGACTCAAAAGCACAGGTAAGCCGGACGTCGCTCTGGTAGTCAACGATGGCCCGGATTTTCACGCAGCAGCGGTTTTTACCACTAACCGTGTGGCAGCGGCTCCTGTTCACTGGTCCCGCCAAGTAGTTTCTGACGGCCGTGTTGACGCAGTAATTCTCAACTCCGGCGGAGCGAATGCATGCACGGGTCCGCAAGGATTTCAGAACACACACACCACAGCGGAAAAGACTGCTGAAGTTTTGGGCTTGTCCGCTACGGACATTGTGGTCTGCTCAACCGGGCTCATCGGTGAGCAGCTGCCCATGGACAAAATTACTGCCGGTGTGGACGCGGCTGCCGCGGCTTTGAGTGGCGACGGCGGCGATGATGCCGCCAGCGCCATTATGACCACAGACTCGGTTTCCAAAACTTCGGTTATCAAAGGAAAGGATTCCGAGGGTCGCGAATTCACTATCGGTGGAATCGCCAAGGGCGCTGGAATGCTAGCGCCTGGCCTCGCCACCATGCTGGTGGTCATCACCACTGACGCAGTAGTCTCGCCGGACATGTTGGATGTTGAGTTGCGCGACGCGTGCCGGGTTTCCTTTAATCGGGCCGACTCGGACGGCTGTATGTCCACCAATGACACAGTCCTCTTGATGGCTTCCGGCGCCTCTGGAGCTGTTCCAGCTGTTGATTCATTTGGTGAAGCGTTGACAACAGTTTGCAAGGACTTGGCTCGTCAGCTGATTGGCGATGCCGAAGGAGCCAGCCACGACATTGCTATCCGTACCTTCAACGCCGCCACCGAGGTTGATGCTGAAACCGTTGGACGCTCCGTAGCTCGATCGAACCTCTTTAAGGCAGCGATCTTTGGTAAAGATCCCAACTGGGGCCGTGTTCTTTCCGCAGTGGGCACCACTGACGCAATCTTCGATCCAGACCAGCTCAACGTCTCGATCAACGGGATCCAAATCTGCCAAAACGGGGGAATCGGGGAAGATCGGAACCTGGTGAATCTGGATGCTCGTGAAGTTTTGGTTGAAATTGATCTGAAGGCGGGCGCTGAAGAAGCCACCATTTGGACCAACGACCTCACTCATGACTACGTCCACGAGAACAGCGCCTACTCGAGCTAACCACCCCACTTAGAGAGCACACTGTGAACAACTCCACGCTGGCAGCACAGGACAAAGCCGAAACGCTCATCGAGGCATTGCCTTGGATTCAGCGCTTCTCCGGTACCACCATGGTGATCAAGTACGGCGGGAACGCCATGATCAACGAGGAACTGCGCCGGGCTTTCGCCGAAGACATTGTGTTTTTGCACCACGTGGGAATCCGTCCCGTAGTGGTGCACGGCGGGGGCCCACAAATCAACTCGATGCTTGCCCGGCTGGGCATTGAGTCCGAATTTAAGGGCGGATTGCGAGTGACCACCCCTGAAGCCATGGATGTGGTCCGGATGGTGCTTACCGGCCAAGTAGGACGCGAACTCGTGGGCCTGATCAACGGCCATGGCCCTTACGCTGTGGGAATGTCTGGCGAAGACGGAGGCCTCTTGCGTGCTGTCCGGACCGGAACCGTAGTCGACGGCGAGGATGTTGACTTGGGCCAAGTGGGGGAAGTTGTTGGTGTGGATCCGGCCGGCATTTTGGACATCCTGGAGGCCGGGCGCATCCCGGTAATTTCCACGGTGGCTCCCGAATTCGTGGTTGAAGAAGGTGGGCTGGTTGCCACCGGGGAAGTCCTGAACGTAAATGCGGACACGGCCGCAGCTGCACTGGCCGAAGCACTCGGCGCCAGCAAGCTCGTGATTCTCACAGACGTTGAAGGCCTTTACGCGAATTGGCCGGATAAGAGCTCACTCATTTCTTCACTCACCGCAGGGGAGCTGCGCGAAATGCTGCCGCGCTTGGAATCGGGCATGATTCCAAAAATGGAGGCCTGCCTTAAGGCCGTTGATGCAGGGGTTGAGCGAGCGCACATCGTTGACGGGCGGCTAGCCCACTCGATGCTGCTAGAAACATTTACGACGGCGGGAATTGGCACCCAAGTTGTGCCGGACGGAGTTGAAGCAAAGTGAGCGAAATGGCTGAAGCCACAGCGAATGAATTAACTCACCTAGGCGGTGTCTCATCGCAGGAACTCCTTGAGCGCTATGCCACTTCACTGATGGGTGTATTTGGAGCACCACAGCGCGTTTTGGTGCGTGGTGCTGGCTGCCATGTTTGGGACGCTGACGGAAAACAGTACTTGGACCTCCTAGGCGGGATTGCCGTCAACGCCTTGGGTCACGCTCACCCCTTTGTGAACTCGGTGATCTCGAGCCAACTCTCCACCCTGGGCCACGTCTCGAACTTCTTTACCTCGCCAACCCAGATTGCCTTGGCCGAAAAGCTTCTTGAGATTGTGAAAGCGCCGGCGGGTTCAAAGGTCTTTTTCGCCAACTCTGGTACCGAAGCTAATGAGGCGGCCTTTAAGCTGGCTCGCCGTCATTCACATGGTCAACGTCCCAAATTGGTTGCTCTGCAGGGCGCTTTCCACGGGCGCACCATGGGCGCTTTGGCACTGACATCGAAGGAAGCATACCGGGCCCCCTTTGAGCCGTTGCCCGGAGGTGTGGAGCACATCCCCTTTGACGATATTGAAGCCTTGCGTGCGGCCGTTGACTCAAAAACAGCTGCAGTGTTCTTAGAACCAATTCAAGGTGAAGCCGGGGTCCGGCCGCTTTCTGTTGAGTATTTGCGCGAGGCTCGGAAAATTACCTCCGAAGCTGGTGCACTCTTGATTTTGGACGAAGTTCAGACTGGTATTGGCCGTACCGGAGCATGGCTTGCAAGCGCCGCTGCAGAGATTGTTCCCGATGCCATCACCCTTGCCAAGGGTCTAGGTGGAGGTTTTCCCATTGGTGCGCTCATTACCTTTGGTGAGGCGACGTCGTCGCTCTTGTCAGCCGGACAGCACGGGACTACCTTCGGTGGGAATCCGGTGGCCACAGCAGCCGCTTTAGCAACCCTTCATGCCATTGAACACCAGCGCATCCTGGCGAACGTTCTTGCGGTAGGGGAGTACTTGCGCTCCGCTTTGGCGAAGCTGGACTTTGTTACCGAAGTTCGCGGACAAGGACTACTGATCGGCTTTGATCTTGACGCCGACGTTGCCCCGGCCGCGGTTCAAGCAGCCTTAAACGCGGGCTTTATTCTCAACGCTCCCGGGCCCAAAACTATTCGTTTAGCTCCGCCACTCATTCTGACCATCGAGCAGGCACAGAGCTTCATTGACGCGCTGCCCGCCATCATTTCAACCGCAAAGGATGCCAAGTGAGCACCACTCGCCATTTCCTCAAAGATACTGATCTCAGCCCGGCGGAGCAGGCTGAGGTTCTGGACCTTGCCGCACGAATGAAGGCAGCACCGTTTAGCGTTCAGCCGTACGCAGCCGAAGGTAATGGTCGCCAAACGGTGGCAGTGATCTTTGACAAAACCTCCACTCGTACACGGGTTTCCTTTGCCACCGGTGTGGCGCAAATGGGTGGCAACGCCCTGATCATCAACCCGGGTGAAGCGCAGATTGGCCACAAAGAGTCTGTCGAGGACACCGCTAAAGTCCTAGAACGAATGGTCTCAACAATTGTTTGGCGCACGGGAGCTCATTCCGGTCTGGTGGCCATGGCAGAAAATTCTCGAGTTCCAGTGATCAACGCCCTGTGCGACGACTACCACCCGTGCCAGCTGTTGGCCGATCTCTTGGCAGTAAAAGAGCACAAGGGCGAGCTTGCTGGATTAACCATGGCTTACTTAGGTGACGCGGCAAATAACATGGCCAATTCGTACTTGCTTGCTGGTGTTACGGCAGGAATGCATGTTCGGATCGCTGGCCCGGAGGGTTACCTGCCGGCGGCCGAGATTGTTGCGGCGGCCCAAGAACGCGCAGCACAAACCGGCGGTTCTGTGCTCATCACTACCGACGCTGGCGAAGCACTCAACGGTGCCGACGTTGTTGCCACTGATACTTGGGTTTCCATGGGCCAAGAAGCCGAAAAGGAAGCCCGGATGCAGTTGTTCCGGAACTATTCCGTTGATGAGGCAGCCATGGCGCAGGCTGCGGCAGACGCCGTCGTACTTCACTGCCTGCCTGCTTACCGTGGGTATGAAATTTCGGCCGAAGTCATCGACGGTCCACAGTCGATTGTTTGGGACGAAGCAGAGAACCGGTTGCACGCACAAAAGGCACTGATGGCCTGGCTGATGCACCAGTCTGGACTGGCAGTTGTAGACGGGCTTGCGCCGGTAGGGGAGCAGGCCTAAGTGTCCGGGCAAGCACCCAATGCCGCTGGTACCGGGCTAGTGAACAACACCAATCAGTCTTCCTCGCCAACCACAAAAACGGCGAGGCAGGCTCGGATCACTGCGATTTTGACTGGTGAATCCGTTCGTTCACAAGCTGAACTGGCTGCCTTGTTGGCGGACGACGGCGTTCAGGTCACCCAAGCGACGCTATCGCGCGACCTGGTAGAACTCGGTGCTGTGCGTGTGCGCGGCAGTGCGGGTGTGCTGGTCTACGCGGTGCCTGGCGAAGGCGGGGATCGCGGTGCTCGCAGCGGCGTGGGGCAAGAAATTTTGGATGCTCGGCTGGAGAAGCTGTGCGGTGAGTTGTTGGTTACGGCGGAATCGTCGGCGAACCTTGTGGTGCTCCGTACTCCGCCGGGAGCGGCTAACTTCTTGGCGTTGGCTATTGATCATTCAGTGATTCCCTCGATTTTGGGCACCATTGCGGGCGACGACACCGTATTGCTGGTGTCCCGCGATCCGAATGGTGGGGACGCACTTGCTGCGCGCTTCCTCGCCATGGCGCAGAGCAATCCCAACTAGCTCGCAGCACTATGTATAAATAACCAAACTTCTGTATAGTCATACATAACGGCATTTGCCATAACGTTTACCCCGCAAGGAGAGATTTCCGTGACTGAACGCATCGTGCTGGCCTATTCCGGTGGCCTGGATACTTCTGTAGCAATCGGCTGGATCGGCGAAGCAACAGGTGCAGAGGTCATCGCCGTTGCCGTTGACGTTGGACAAGGTGGCGAGTCGCTCGAAACAATCCGTCAGCGCGCACTCGGCTGCGGTGCCGTGGAGGCTTACGTTGCTGACGCTCGTGACGAGTTCGCCAACGAGTACGCCATGCCCACCCTGAAGGCGAATGCTCTGTACCAAGGGCACTACCCGCTGGTTTCAGCCATCTCCCGCCCCGTGATCGTTAAGCACTTGGTCAAGGCTGCCCGCGAATTCGGCGCCACCACTGTGGCGCATGGTTGCACCGGTAAGGGCAACGACCAGGTCCGCTTTGAAGTTGGCATCCAGACCCTCGGCCCGGACCTGAAGTGCATTGCACCAGTCCGCGACCTCGCCCTGACTCGTGACAAGGCCATCGCCTTCGCTGAGGAAAAGGGACTGCCAATCGAGACGACCAAAAAGAACCCGTACTCGATTGACCAGAACGTGTGGGGCCGCGCTGTAGAAACCGGTTACCTCGAGGACATCTGGAATGCTCCTACCAAGGACATCTACGACTACACCGCCACCCCGGAATTTCCCCCGGCACCAGACGAAGTAACCATCTCCTTCGTCCAGGGCGTCCCGGTGGCGATTGACGGCATTGCAGTCTCACCATTGCAGGCTATTCAGGAACTCAACCGTCGCGCTGGCGCACAGGGCGTTGGACGCATCGATGTTGTTGAAGACCGCCTCGTTGGCATCAAGTCTCGTGAGATCTACGAAGCACCCGGCGCCATGGCCCTGATCACGGCGCACAAGCACCTCGAGGACATCACTATCGAGCGCGAGCAGGCCCGCTTCAAAGCCACCGTTGGCCAGCGTTGGTCCGAATTGGTCTACGACGGCCAGTGGTTCTCCCCGCTCAAGCGCTCCCTGGATGCCTTCATCGAAGACACCCAGAAGTACGTTTCCGGTGACATCCGGATGACCCTGCACGGCGGTCAAGCGATTGTGAACGGACGTCGCTCCGAGACTTCGCTCTACGACTTCGATCTGGCCACTTACGACACCGGTGACACCTTCGACCAGTCGCAGGCTAAGGGCTTTATCGAGCTCTGGGGTATGTCTTCCAAGGTTGCGTCCACTCGCGATCAGCGGGCTGCGGGTAAGTAATGACCTCGGCAACGAATGAAGGCGCCCTCTGGGGTGGCCGCTTCGCTGGCGGTCCAGCAGATGCCCTCGCCGCGCTGAGCAAGTCCACGCACTTCGATTGGCGTTTGGCGCGGTATGACATTGCCGGGTCGAAGGCGCATGCGCGTGTTTTGCACACAGCCAAACTGCTGAACGACGACGAACTCGCCGGCATGCTCGACGCCCTGGATCGATTGGACGCCGACGTCGCCTCGGGAGCCTATGTGGCCTCCGACAGTGATGAGGACGTCCACGGTTCCCTTGAGCGTGGGTTGATTGAGCGCGCTGGAACTCACTTGGGCGGCAAGCTCCGTGCAGGCCGTTCACGTAATGACCAGATCGCCACCTTGGGCAGGATGTTTTTGCGTGATCACGCGCGGATCATCGCCCGTGGTGTGTTGGCCACGATTGACGCGTTGGTGGAACAGGCCAAGGCGCACCCGAACGCGGCAATGCCCGGCCGAACGCACCTGCAGCATGCACAGCCGGTATTGCTGAGCCATCACCTGTTGGCGCATGCTTGGGCCCTTCTGCGTGATGTACAGCGGCTCGCCGATTGGGACAAACGCGCGGGAGTTTCGCCGTACGGTTCGGGTGCGCTGGCTGGCTCCTCGCTGGGTCTTGACCCTGAGGCAGTGGCCGCGGACTTGGGCTTTCGTTCCGCGGTGCATAACTCGATTGACGGCACAGCTTCGCGGGATGTTTTTGCTGAGTTCGCTTGGGTCTCCGCCATGATTGGCGTAGATCTGTCCCGGATCTCCGAGGAAGTCATCTTCTGGGCCACCAAGGAGTTCTCTTTTGTGACGCTGCACGATTCCTACTCCACAGGGTCATCGATTATGCCGCAGAAGAAGAACCCGGATGTTGCTGAACTGGCTCGCGGAAAAGCTGGCCGGTTGATCGGTAACCTGACGGGTCTTTTGGCCACACTCAAGGGCCTGCCCTTGGCGTACAACAGGGACCTGCAAGAGGACAAGGAACCGGTGTTTGACGCAGCGGACACTTTGGAGCTTTTGCTTCCGGCTGTTTCCGGCATGATCGCCACGCTGAAGTTCAACACTGAACGGATGGCTTCCTTGGCACCGCAGGGCTTCGCCCTAGCTACGGACATCGCCGAGTGGTTGGTCCGTCAAGGCGTTCCATTCCGCGAGGCCCACGAACTCTCCGGTGCTGCGGTCAAGCAGGCTGAGAGTCGCGACGTTGAGCTATGGGATCTGACCGATGAGGAATTCGCGGCCATTTCGGAGCACCTCACTCCGGCAGTGCGTGAGGTTCTCAGCACGGAAGGTTCGCTCAACAGCCGGGACGCTCAAGGCGGTACCGCACCATCCGCCGTCGAGCGTCAACTCGCGGTTCTTGAAGCCGAGATCGCGGAACTGCGCGACTACGCAGCTTAGTTCGAACATATCCACCGCTTGGTCTGGCACGTAGCTGTCAGGCCAAGCGGTTAGGATATCGGCATGACACAGATCACCTCGGAGCAGCTTTGTGCTGCTGTCAACGAATCCGCTAGCGCACTACGTAAGACCGTCGCTGGAATGGTGGAGACGGACGTTGCTCAACCGTCGCAGTTGCCCGAGTGGACGCGTGGACACGTCTTGGCTCACGTGTGCGGCGTGAGTGCTGCAGTGGCTCGGCAGCTTGAATTCGCCGCTCGCGGTGAGTTAATTGACATGTACGACGGCGGGCAGCACGGCCGTGACAACGCGATCAATAAGGCGGCTTCCCAGAGTCTGGAAAAGCTCGCAAAAGATCTGAACTCGGCTTTGGATCAAGCACTTGCAGCGCTGAACAATGTTGAGGAATCCGGGTGGGATGCGCCCGTGAAGTACCGCGACAGCACGGTTCGTGAAGTTGTTTTTGCCTTGTGGCGAGAACTTGTCATCCACACTTCAGATTTGGGTTTGGGTGGTGTGGGCGCTGGGCGTGGCCCCGAGACGTGGAGCAAGCTGTTCTGCGAACATCTCTTTGACTTCCTTGAGGCTCGGGTTCCTGCTGAGCAGCGCTTTGTGATCCAGGCTCTTGGTATGCCGCCGCGTACCCTCGGCAATGGCCCTAAGTCCACCGTTATATCGGGAATGGTCACCGATCTGGCCGCCTGGCTGGCCGGCCGCACACCAAGCCTTGGCACCCTACGCGCCGATGCTGCAGCCGACGGCGTAGACCTGCCACAGCTTATGCCGTGGCCCTCCGGAATCCCTTCGCAGATGCCCGCAGTAGTCACAGCACAACCTTAAACGTGGATACAAGAGTTTTTCGTTTTTCCGGGGTCCCCGGGCTTTGAAAGCGACTGACGCTTCTGCAGTAAGCGTTTCCGGCACGGTCTTCTACTGGCGCGGTCCAGCACCGTTTCACTTTGTTCGAGTTCCTGATGATGACGTGGCCTTTATTAAAGGGCTGGCAGCAATGTTTAGCTACGGCTGGGGCATGATTCCGGTTACCGCTCGCCTGGGTTCCACGCGCTTCACCACATCGCTTTTCCCCAAGGCAGGGGGCTATCTTGTTCCACTCAAAGATGCAGTCCGCTCCGCCGAAAATGTAGACCTCGATGATCAGGTCACCATCATCGTGGAATTGCGCCGGCGTAAATAGGACGCAGTGCTGGGTGGCTAGGGCGGGTAAGGTATTTGGGTGAACAATAGCCAGCCGAACCAAGTTTCTACACCAGAATCTGTCGAAGAGCAGATTAACCGTTTGTGTGCCACTGTCCCGAATTACCCCAAGCCTGGCATCGAGTTCAAAGACTTGACTCCGGTTTTCGCGGACGCATCAGCGTTTAAGGCAATTGTTGATGCACTGGTGGAGCCATTTCGTGGCCAATTTGACGCCATTGCCGGAGTGGAGGCCCGCGGGTTCCTGTTGGCAGCAGCTGCAGCCTATGCCACCAATACAGGCGTAGTGACAGTGCGTAAGGCTGGCAAGCTACCGCGCGAGGTCTATGCCGAAGATTACGCGCTCGAATACGGTACAGCCACGTTGGAATTGCACAAGAGCGACGTCCCAGCTGGCTCACGTGTGTTAATTCTCGACGACGTTCTCGCCACGGGCGGGACTCTCGGCGCTGCTGCCAAGCTTTTTGAGCGCTCAGGCGTTCACGTTGCTGGCGTTGGTGTTGTGATGGAACTGGGCGAACTGCGGGGACGTTCAGCCTTGAGCGGACACAGGGTCCGCTCCTTGATGAGGTTGTAATTCGTTTCATCTGCGTTCATCAAAATGGCTGTAGAATAGACGGTCCGCCATTTGGGAAAAGGGGAGCTGCTCCATGCTTGACGCAGATTTGATCCATGAACGTCGCTACGTGGCCGGCTTGTACGCCAGGCTTGACGAGCTCCGTGAGATCAAGCGTGCCCAATTGGCCCAGGTTCGCAAGTCGGGTGGCGGCGGGACCATGCAGAACGCCTCAGAGCGGGACGCTTTCGCAGCGCTCTATGAGGATCGGCTGGCCCAGCTTGACGCCGTGGACGATCGGCTAGTTTTTGGCCGCTTGGATCTGGACTCAGGCGAAGAGCAGTACATTGGCCGCATCGGACTATCCACGGATGAGCTGCGTCGTTTGATGGTGGACTGGCGTGCTCCGGAAGCTGGCCACTTCTACCAAGCCACAGCTTTTGATCGTCAAGGTGTGCGCCGTCGTCGTCATTTGATCTTGCAAGGTCGCGAGGTCAAGGCTCTTGAAGACGATGTCCTCGACGCCGAGATGCTCACGGAGAGCAGCTCGCTGCAAGGTGAAGGTGCTTTGCTTGCGGCTCTGAACTCTAAGCGGACCGGCCGTATGTCGGACATCGTGGGAACCATCCAGTCCGAACAAGACCGCATTATTCGTGCGCCCATGTCCGGGGCTCTGGTAGTTCAAGGTGGCCCCGGAACAGGTAAAACGGCAGTTGCCCTGCACCGGGCAGCGTACCTTTTGTACACGCACCGAGACAGGCTCAAATCGGCTGGTGTTCTGTTGGTTGGACCTAGCAACTCCTTTATGAAGTACATCGAACGTGTTTTGCCGTCCCTTGGTGAAACTGGGGTCGTTATGAGTAGCGTTGCTGGCTTGTATCCGGGACTTTCGGCTGTTCCCGAGGCCAATCCGGATGTGGCTGAGATCAAGGGTCGGCTTGAGATGGCCACGGTCATCAAAGACGCCGTGGCGAACCGTCAACGAATCATCCGTGGGGAACGGGTACTTGTTGTTGATGGCCGCAAGCTAACGCTGAGCGAACGCCAGGTTCGCCGTGCCCGGGACAAAGCGCGCGGAACGGGCAAGCCGCATAATGAGGCTCGTGAAACTTTTGTGAAGATCTTGCTGCGTGAACTGACAGAGCAGCTCACTGAGATCGTTGAGTCCAGCAACGTCGGAAACAACGCAGATCGCAGTTATTTGGCTGAGGATGTTCGTTCAGCCCGCGATGTACGGGTTGCATTGAACTTGGCCTGGATGCCGATGACACCGCAGCAACTGCTTGCCGATTTGTTTTCCAAGCCTGAGCTGTTAGCCGTTTGTGCACCACAGCTTAGCGCTGAGGAGCGCAAGCTGCTCCAGCGTCCGGTGGAGTCCCCGTGGACTGAGGCTGATGTCCCTTTGCTCGACGAGGCAGCCGAGCTCTTGGGCGAGTTGGAGGTGCCGGGCGCTCGGAGTCAGTCGCAGATTGATCAGGACCATGCGCGGGATCTCGCCAACGCCACACAAACGCTCAAGAATATGGAGCATTCTGGCTTTGACGTTTTGATGTCCGCTGAGGAATTAGTAGATCAAAATGTTGAGCGAATGAACCGGATGACTGCGGCGGATCGGGCTGTGAGCGATCGTCATTGGGCTTTCGGCCACATCATTGTGGATGAAGCACAGGAGCTCTCGCAGATGCAATGGCGCCTTTTGGTGCGGCGTTGCCCACTCAAGTCCTTTACCGTCGTGGGAGATATCGCCCAGACAAGTGCCTCAGCAGGGGCTTCATCATGGGCCGATGCATTAACTCCGCAATTCGGTGAGCGCTGGCAGCTTGAAGAGCTCACAGTGAACTACCGCACGCCAGCCCAGATCGCAGAGTCCGCGGTCCGTATGGCGAATGCTGCTGGGCTGATCATTTCGGCGCCGAAGGCAGTGCGCGAGGGCCGTTGGGATCCGATCGTGGACCAGGTCGCAACAGGTCAAGTAGTAGAGACTGCTGTTGCTGTTATGGATGAGGAACTGGCCGCCGTTGAGGGTGGATTGTTAGCTGTGATCGCTGACGGTGATTTGCTACCGGCGGTTGCCCGTGCTTTGCGTGCAAAGTATGCGGGACGTGTCGGTCACGGCGCCGGAAGCTACGAGCAGGACATTGTAGTTCTGAGTCCCAAGGAAGCTAAGGGACTGGAATTTGATGGTGTGGTTATTCTTGAGCCCGCCGCGATGCTCAACCCGCAGCGAGGGCTGGTGGGGGACCTGTACGTGGCAATGACACGGCCTACTCAACGATTGCGGCTTATCGCCTCGGAACCACTTCCCGCCGGAATCTGATCTTCGGCTGGATACCAACTTTCTAGATGCTAACTTTATGGGGTGCCACAGATGACTGATCTCTCAACCCAACGGAACGATTCGAGCTTTGCCAATGTTTGGCAAGAGCTTCAGTGGCGTGGACTAATCCACGTTTCCACTGATCAAGCTGAATTGGAAACTCTTCTGTCCGGCGAGCCGATTACGTTCTATTGTGGATTTGATCCCACGGCACCGAGCCTGCACTTGGGCAACTTGGTGCAATTGTTGGTTATGCGTCGTTTGCAACTGGCTGGCCACAAACCATTGGGCTTAGTGGGCGGCTCCACAGGGTTGATCGGTGATCCTCGGCAAACTGCCGAGCGTATTTTGAATACAAAAGAGACCGTGGCCGAATGGGTACTCAACCTTCAAGGGCAAGTTTCGCGATTCTTGGAATTTGAAGGCAATAACGCAGCCCGAATGGTCAATAACCTTGACTGGACGGCGCCGATGAGCGCCATCGATTTCCTGCGTGAGATCGGTAAGCACTACCGCGTGGGCACCATGATTAAAAAGGACATTGTTGCCTCGCGTCTAAATTCGGACGAAGGCATTAGCTTTACTGAGTTCAGCTACCAAATTTTGCAGGGTATGGACTTCCTCCAGCTAAATCGTCAGTACGGCTGTGTTTTGCAGACGGGTGGTTCGGACCAGTGGGGCAACCTAACCAGTGGAACGGAGCTCATCCGTAAAGTTGAGGGTCGTAGTGTTCACGCCTTGGGCACCCCACTGATCACTAATTCGGACGGCACCAAGTTCGGCAAGAGCGAGGGCAACGCGATTTGGCTAGATCCGGAGATGTGCTCGCCGTACACCTTTTACCAGTTCTGGCTTAACACGGCAGATGACGACGCCGTCACTCGCCTTAAGGTCTTTACTTTCCTGAGCCGGAATGAGATTGAGGAACTTGAGCGCTCCGTAGCCGAGAGACCCTTCGCACGTGAGGCGCAGCGCCGTCTGGCCTATGAAGTTACTTCTTTGGTGCATGGGGTGGAGGCAACGGAGAAGGTTATTGCCGCTTCGGCTGCCATGTTCGGCAACGGGGATGTCACCGAGTTGGATGAATCCACCCTCCGTGCTGCCACCGCTGAATTGGCAACAACGGTTGTGGGGGAGGACCAGCTTGGCATCATCGATTTGTTGCTGGCTTCAGGACTGGTTGACAGTAAGTCGGCTGCTCGCCGAACAGTGAATGAGGGTGGCGCCTACGTCAACAATGTCAAGGTCACTGATCCGGATGCGATCCTTGGCCAGGACAGTTTGCTCCACGGAAAGTACCTGTTGGTACGTCGTGGCAAAAAGAACCTTGCTTCAGTAGAAGTCTCTGCTGAAGCCAGTATCTAGTCAGGCGTTGGGCATCTAGCCCATAGAGATTTGCTTCAAGTCTGATCGAGGCGCCGGCAGCGGAAACCGCTGACGGCGCCTCTTTCTATGTCGATTTGCACGGAAGCCAACGGCCGTGTAATGTTTTCTGAGTCGCCGCCGCTGAGCGGTGACCAACCCCTTCAAAATTCAGGCAGGATGGCCGTTATGCATTCGTGCAAATGACCAGAAATTGTCTAAATTCTTGATGGGCGGATTCGGTTCATAGAGTAAACATCCGGTGAAAAACACGGATTTGCAAAGTGAATATGAATGAAATAAGATAATTACATCGCAGCGAAGAACAAAGCGGAAAAGAAATTCAGAAATGAATTACCGAAAAGTATTCGTATGTGCCTGTTGTTTGAGAACTCAATAGTGTGCCAAGTTTATTGATACCGATTGTTTTTTGATTGGTTGATTTTGCCAGGCTGTGCGCACCCCGTGTGTGTGGTCTGGTTTTCAGCTGGTTTCGAATTTAGTGCAATCATTTGCTGTGTTATTTCCATGGTTTTGGTTGTGTCTGTTTGGTTAGTTTTTAACGGAGAGTTTGATCCTGGCTCAGGATGAACGCTGGCGGCGTGCTTAACACATGCAAGTCGAACGATGATCCCAGCTTGCTGGGGGATTAGTGGCGAACGGGTGAGTAACACGTGAGTAACCTGCCCTTAACTCTGGGATAAGCCTGGGAAACTGGGTCTAATACTGGATATGACCTTCCATCGCATGGTGGTTGGTGGAAAGCTTTTTGTGGTTTTGGATGGACTCGCGGCCTATCAGCTTGTTGGTGGGGTAATGGCCTACCAAGGCGACGACGGGTAGCCGGCCTGAGAGGGTGACCGGCCACACTGGGACTGAGACACGGCCCAGACTCCTACGGGAGGCAGCAGTGGGGAATATTGCACAATGGGCGAAAGCCTGATGCAGCGACGCCGCGTGAGGGATGAAGGCCTTCGGGTTGTAAACCTCTTTCAGTAGGGAAGAAGCGAAAGTGACGGTACCTGCAGAAGAAGCGCCGGCTAACTACGTGCCAGCAGCCGCGGTAATACGTAGGGCGCAAGCGTTATCCGGAATTATTGGGCGTAAAGAGCTCGTAGGCGGTTTGTCGCGTCTGCCGTGAAAGTCCGGGGCTCAACTCCGGATCTGCGGTGGGTACGGGCAGACTAGAGTGATGTAGGGGAGACTGGAATTCCTGGTGTAGCGGTGAAATGCGCAGATATCAGGAGGAACACCGATGGCGAAGGCAGGTCTCTGGGCATTAACTGACGCTGAGGAGCGAAAGCATGGGGAGCGAACAGGATTAGATACCCTGGTAGTCCATGCCGTAAACGTTGGGCACTAGGTGTGGGGGACATTCCACGTTTTCCGCGCCGTAGCTAACGCATTAAGTGCCCCGCCTGGGGAGTACGGCCGCAAGGCTAAAACTCAAAGGAATTGACGGGGGCCCGCACAAGCGGCGGAGCATGCGGATTAATTCGATGCAACGCGAAGAACCTTACCAAGGCTTGACATGAACCGGAAAGATCTGGAAACAGGTCCCCCACTTGTGGTCGGTTTACAGGTGGTGCATGGTTGTCGTCAGCTCGTGTCGTGAGATGTTGGGTTAAGTCCCGCAACGAGCGCAACCCTCGTTCCATGTTGCCAGCGCGTAATGGCGGGGACTCATGGGAGACTGCCGGGGTCAACTCGGAGGAAGGTGGGGACGACGTCAAATCATCATGCCCCTTATGTCTTGGGCTTCACGCATGCTACAATGGCCGGTACAAAGGGTTGCGATACTGTGAGGTGGAGCTAATCCCAAAAAGCCGGTCTCAGTTCGGATTGGGGTCTGCAACTCGACCCCATGAAGTCGGAGTCGCTAGTAATCGCAGATCAGCAACGCTGCGGTGAATACGTTCCCGGGCCTTGTACACACCGCCCGTCAAGTCACGAAAGTTGGTAACACCCGAAGCCGGTGGCCTAACCCCTTGTGGGAGGGAGCCGTCGAAGGTGGGACTGGCGATTGGGACTAAGTCGTAACAAGGTAGCCGTACCGGAAGGTGCGGCTGGATCACCTCCTTTCTAAGGAGCCTCTGCCATTGCTGGTGGTGACTGTATGGTTGCTGTTGGTGTGGTCAAGAGTTATAGCTCATTGCGTGGACGTTTGTTCCACGGTGGGTGCTCATGGGTGGAATATCAATAGGCATGCTTTGCTGGTTTTTGCTGGCTGTGTTTGAGTACGGGCTTTCTTCGCTTTTGGGTGGAGGGGTTGTGGAAAGGATGTGGTTGGTGGGGGTTGGTGGGGATTTTTGGCACACTGTTGGGTCCTGAGGCAACAGGGCCGCTGATTGTTTTGTGATGCGTGCTGCTTTGGTGGTGTGTGTTGTGGGGGTTGGTGGTTTTGTTTGTTTCGGTTTCCTGGCCTTGACTGATGCGGTGCACTGTTTGGTGTGTTGTTGGTGTGGGGTACGGGGTTGTTGTTTGAGAACTACATAGTGGACGCGAGCATCTTATAAAGAAGCAATTTCTAAGATTATGAACCTGGATCTGTCGTCGTGCCCTTTGGG
>NZ_JBNPEN010000020.1:0-26043 GCF_050490295.1 Pseudarthrobacter sp. J1763
CGTAGGGTGGTGCAAGTCGAGGTCTTCCGGCAGATGGGCAGTGTGAGAACTTCCATCCTGGAAGACCTCGACGTCTATCCACGAACCAGCCGCCGACCCTCGACTACACCCTCAACTGCGAAGAGCCCACAAAGAGTCCGCCAGGTGCGAGCTTGCTACCTACCAGTCTCCAGATCCCAGGAACATCGTTCTCTTGGTATTGGCGCAGCACGTTGAAAGCCCTGACCACTATCGGTTTTGTGGGAACGGCGAGTTCAAAGCCGCCCAGCTGAAAACTGAGGCCGTCCACTTCAAGGGCCTGAGCCGCGCGCACGCGTTCGGGCTCAATCTCAATCCCAATCAAGTGAACGTCGGCGCGCACTTGGCGCATCCGAGTGAAAAGTTCCACAGCCGTGGCCGGGGACGCTCCGTAACCTAGGTCAACGATGAGCGGAGTCTCAGCGGCCCGCAAACGGTGCGCTTGTGTACCGGAGAGCCAACGGTCCACCCGGCGCATACGGTTGGGGTTTGTGGTGCCTCGAGTGACGTTGCCAAGCGGTTTTCCGCTCTTGCCACTGATTCGTTCCGCCTTTTGCACCACGGCCCAACTTTATCCTCCGCTGTCTCCAACGCAACGCGGGGTCACTTACGGCCCAAGTTTGCCGCCAACATGGGCCGTAAGTGACCCCGCGTTGTGAAACGTAACGCCAACCACGCCCCGGACGGCTCCGATAGGATACGAATTATGACTTACAAGCTGATTCTGCTGCGCCACGGCCACAGCGAATGGAACGCCAAGAACCTGTTCACTGGTTGGGTGGACGTTGACCTCAATGAGCAAGGCCGCACGGAAGCTGTCCGTGGCGGGGAGTTGCTCGTGGAGAACAACATCCTCCCGGACATCCTCTACACATCGCGTCTCAAGCGCGCCATCAACACCGCCAACTTGGCCCTGGAAAAGGCCAACCGCGGCTGGATTGACGTCAAGCGTAACTGGCGCCTGAACGAACGCCACTACGGCGCTTTGCAGGGCAAGGACAAGGCTCAGACCTTGGCCGAGTACGGTGAAGAGCAGTTTATGCAGTGGCGTCGTTCTTACGACACACCGCCGCCGCCCTTGGCTGATGACTCCGAGTTCTCCCAGGTTGGGGATCCGCAGTACGCAGACCTTGGTGACGGGGTTCCGCGCACCGAGTGCCTCAAGGACGTCCTTGAGCGGTTGCTGCCGTACTGGGAATCAGACATCAAGGAAGACCTCAAAGCAGGCAAGACCGTTCTGGTGACGGCTCACGGCAACTCCTTGCGCGCCCTGGTCAAACACCTAGACGGCATTAGCGATGATGACATCGCCGCACTGAACATCCCCACCGGTATCCCGCTCGTGTACGAGCTGGATGAGAACTTCAAACCGCTGGTCGCCGGCGGAAAGTACTTGGACCCGGAGGCAGCCGCTGCATCCATCAAGGCAGTAGCTAACCAAGGCAAAAAGTAGCGCAGGAAGAAGTTCCGCTTCTTCTTAAAGTCCGACGGCGCGTACCCCACTTTGGTGGGGTACGCGCCGTCGGACTTTAAGTCTTGATGAGGCGCCGTTTAGGCGAATTCGTCAGACTGCCATTCACCGTTGACCAAGTAGCTAACCTTGCGGGCCACGGAAACGCCGTGGTCTGCGAAGCGCTCAAAGTAACGGCTGGCCAAGGCAACGTCCACCGTGGTGGTTGCGGATTCATTCCAGTCATCGGCGGCGATGGCCTTGAAGACGCTCAAGTGAAGCTCGTCCACTGCCATGTTGTCCTTGGCGATTTCGCGGGCAACATTGAGGTCGCGGGTTTCGAGGAGCTCGGTGACCTTTTTGGAAATTTCGATGTCCAAGCGGGCGAATTCCTTAAACGTTTCCTGCAAGGCTGCCGGGATAACGTTGTTTGGGTAACGCAGACGTGCCAATTGGGCTACGTGGCGTGCCAAGTCGCCCATACGTTCCAGGGAGGCGCTCATACGCAACGAGCCAACAATCATGCGCAAGTCAGAAGCCACGGGGCCCTGCAAAGCGAGAATGTCGATGGCACGCTCGTCGAGGCTGTTCTGCAAAAAGTCGATCCGGGCGTCGGCCGCAATAACATCTTGGGCCAGATCCACGTCAGCAACTTCGAAGGATTCGGTGGCCTTTTCGATGGCGCCGGTGACGAGCCGGGAAATTTCGATGAGTTCTTCGCCCACCTGCGCGAGCTCGTCTTGAAAAACCTTACGCACGGAGGCGTCCTTTCGTTGTCATGACATTGCTGTGATTGCTCGGACAGCAATCGGGAGTCATAAATCTGGTAGTCCAACTGGTAACACTGTCAGTAGCCGGTGAATAGTTACTCCCTACAAGGTGAACGTTAGTTGAACCGATCACGGTTTCGGTGCATATGAAACATTCTCACCGGCTCCAGCGCATAAGCTAGCCCTGTGGATCCACTGCTCAGCGGCATCATTGCCGGCCTCATCGGCCTGTCATTCGGTGTCTTTGGAGTGCTCGCTTTTAGGGCCAGCGAACGCCAACGCAGACTTATTGACGAAGACCCTGACGAACCAGCACTGCCCGCAGGTTCCGCAGAAGTGCTCGCCGTTCTGGGCCGCGCCTTCGTGATTGTTGATGACATTGACGGCGTGGTGCGCGCCAGCCCAGCAGCCTACGCCTACGGCTTGGTCCGCGGGCACACCGTGGTCCACCAGCAACTCCTTGAGATGACCAGCAAGGTCCGCCGTGACGGTGTGATTTTGGAACAAAGCTTTGAGCTCCCGCGCGGCCCCTTAGGTCAGGGAACCATCATTGTTCAAGTCCGTGCTGCGCTCTTGGGTGAAGAATTTGTGTTGTTGCTTGCCGATGACCGGACGGAAATTACCCGTACCGAAGAAATCCGCAACGATTTTGTAGCCAACGTATCCCATGAGCTCAAAACGCCAGTCGGTGCCATATCCCTGCTGGCTGAGGCCCTTGAAGCCAGTCCGGATGATGAAGAAGCAGTGCGCCGCTTTGCTAAGCGTATGCACAAAGAGTCAGCACGTCTTGCCGCCCTAGTGCAGGACATTATTGAACTTTCCCGCCTGCAGGGGGCCAATATTGCCCAGCAAGGCACCGAAGTGGACATCAACGCGGTCATTGCCGACGCCGTCGATCGTTCCAAACTGCCCGCTGAAAGTAAGAACATTCAGATGGTGGTGGGTGGCCGTGTGGAGGCCAGGGTTTATGGAGACCCGGATCTACTCACTACGGCGTTGCGGAACTTGATCGACAATGCCATCAGGTACTCGCCGGAAAACACCAAGGTGGGTATTGGGGTTCGGTCCCGGGAGGGCCTGATTGCCATTTCCGTGACTGACCAAGGTGACGGGCTCAGCGCAGAAGATCAAGAGCGCGTATTTGAACGCTTTTACCGGGTGGACGCTGCACGCTCCCGGCACACTGGCGGTACAGGCCTAGGGTTGAGCATTGTTAAGCACGTTATTTCTAACCACGGTGGCGAAGTGACAGTGTGGTCTCAGCCGGGCCAAGGATCAACTTTTACGGTGCGATTGCCGGAAATGGAAAGTGAAGAATCGGCGAAGATCCCCGATTCTGCACAAATCGCACCGCTCGCACAGCGAAAAAACACCCGCATTCACGAACAAGGAGCCAACGCTTGAGCCGGATTCTGATTGTTGAGGACGAAGAATCGTTTTCCGACCCACTGTCCTACCTGTTGGGCAAAGAAGGTTTTGAGGTTGCCGTTGCAGATAACGGCCTGGACGCCATCACCGAGTTTGACCGTAACGGCGCTGACTTGGTGCTCTTGGATCTGCAGTTGCCGGGCCAGTCGGGCACCGAGGTGTGCCGGCAACTGCGCCAGCGCTCCTCCGTGCCGGTCATTATGCTGACGGCCAAGGACTCTGAGATCGACAAAGTTGTGGGGCTGGAACTTGGCGCTGATGACTACGTGACCAAGCCCTACTCATCCCGCGAATTGGTGGCACGTGTTCGGGCTGTGCTGCGCCGCCAGGGTGAGCCTGAAGAACTGATCAGCACCACCGTTCAGGCTGGCCCGGTGCGGATGGACATTGAACGCCACGTTGTCAGCGTAGGCGGGGAACAAGTTGCCCTGCCGTTGAAGGAATTTGAGCTCCTTGAGATGCTGTTGCGCAACTCGGGCCGTGTGCTCACTCGTGGTCAGTTGATTGACCGCGTATGGGGCTCTGACTACGTGGGGGATACCAAGACTTTGGACGTCCACGTCAAGCGCCTGCGCAGCAAAATTGAGCCGGACCCCTCAGTGCCGCGCTACCTTGTGACGGTGCGCGGTTTGGGTTACAAGTTCGAACCGTAAACTGCGTGTACTAGCAGGCGCTGGCTGATTCAGTCAGCGCCTAGGCGCGGTGACGGCGTGCCCAGTACAGTGGGGCCAAAATTGCCACGGCGGCAAAGGCTACGGTCAGCAGCAATTCGGCAAAGAGCAAAGCCACAACAGCCGTGATGCCCAAGCTCAGGGTGAATTGTCCTAGCGAGCCAGCGCCCACCATCAGTGCCAACAGAACCAGAAGTGTCAGTGCATAGGCGGTGAAAAAGCGGCCAGGGGTCTGGAGCTGCTGCACGGCTTTGCGGACATTTTCAGTGGAGTAGTAGCTGAGGCTGGTCATGGTTGTTTCCCGGGGGTCACTAAAGCGGCGGACATTCGTGGAGGAGGGGGAGACGGAAACTTTCGTTTCTACGTCCTTCACCTATTTTGCGGCTCAACCCTGTGAGTTACACCCCCAAAGCACAAATTGATCGCGTTAGATTGCTCACATCTGGAATCCGGGTCCAGCACAGGTTCGGTAATAGCCCAGATTTGGGGACCGTGGGAGCCGGTTTGACGCCAAATGTTCACCTACAAAAAACTCTGGGCCCCGCGCATTTGCGCAGAGCCCAGAGTGATGTTTGAAGGGGTACTAGTGCCCCGTGCTGCTTGCCGTGGGAGTGGGGGTTGCAGATTCGGTGCTGGCATCGGAAGTCGCCGTGGTGGGCAAGTACTGCTCGTACTGCGTCAAGGTGCCATCCAGTACCGGGACCTTGATGGTGCTGGTCTGCTGGCTAGCGTTTTCGCTGAGCTTGAGTTCAACCAAGGAGCCGGGGTTGCCGCCGGCAGTGCTCAAGATGGCTGCATCAGTCTTTTCAGTCAGACCCGTTGTGCCGTTGGCCTTAACTGGGATGCTGGTTTGGGATCCATCGGCGCCATTAACCGTCAGGGTTACAGCATTCGACGAAGAGTTGAACACGCTACCGATCAAACGGCCAGTGCCCTTCTCATCCTTGGCCACAACAATGACGTTGCGCAATTTTAGCGGGCCCAAGTCTGCGTTGATGCCGTCTGAAGCGACGTACTGGTGGGAGGTCTGCTGCGGTGTGATGTAACCGCAAGCCGTCACGGATAGCAAACTCGCGGCAACGCCCGCAGTTACTAGTGCACGGCTGCCGCGCGTGGTCAGATTCGTCGCAGTAAAACGCACGTCACTTACTCCTCAACAGTGTTGAAACTTTTCTCCCATAGCCTATCGGCATTTGGCCCCCATAACTGACTTCCTTCGCGTATATGGCGTTCATAACATCCCAGACCTTGCGCGCGCCGTCGTCGGGATCGTCGCTGAAATCATCCCCCAAAGCCATCACATACCTCGTTTTTCCTTGAAAAATCAAGGATTCGGAGCCTTTGCGAGGAGAAGCATATGCCTTAACCGTGATAAACTGATCTGCGGGAAAGGGGAAATGTCCACATGGTTTTTGAGGTTGGCGAGACAGTTGTTTACCCTCACCACGGCGCAGCGAAGATCGAAGAGATCAAGATGCGAACCATCAAGGGTGTTGAGAAGATGTATCTCAAGCTCAAGGTGGCCCAGGGTGATCTGACCATTGAAGTTCCAGCAGAGAATGTTGATCTTGTTGGTGTTCGTGACGTAGTGGGCAAGGAAGGCCTGGAGCACGTTTTTGATGTGCTGCGTGCCGAGTTCACTGAAGAACCCACCAACTGGTCACGTCGTTACAAGGCGAACCTTGAGAAGCTCGCTTCCGGCGACGTCGTTCGAGTTGCGGAAGTTGTCCGTGACCTCTGGCGCCGCGATCACGACCGCGGCCTGTCCGCGGGCGAGAAGCGCATGCTGGCCAAGGCTCGCCAGATTCTGATTTCCGAACTCGCATTGGCTGAGAAGACGGATGAAGAGAAGGCAGCAAGCGTTTTGGATGAGGTTTTGGCCTCCTAAGGCGTAGTCAACAGGATTTTGCCCCGGCCGCACGTGCGGACGGGGCTTCCTTTTGCCCAAATCCGCCCAGCTAGTTGGGCGGGATACGCTGGGACCATGAGCAAAACAGCCAGGCCGGACGTTGCAGTCATAGTTGTTGCGGCGGGATCCGGGCAACGCTTGGGTCACGGAATTCCCAAAGCGAAAGTGGCATTGGCGGGGCGCCCTATTTTGGAGCATGCCCTGCACGGAATACTTGCAGCGAGGATCGCCCAACACGTGGTGGTGGTCCTCCCCGCTGGCGATGCTGAACTTCGCGATCTGTGCGCGGCAACCGTTACACCGGCCACCGGCGCTGAACTGATTATGGTCGACGGCGGATCCTCCAGGGCTGAGTCAGTACAGAACGCTTTGGCGCAGCTAGGGGAGAACACAAAATCCGTTCTGGTCCACGACGCGGCGAGAGCGCTCACCCCCCACGCCGTTTTTGACCGGGTTCTGGCAGAACTTGATGCCGGTGCGCAGGCTGTTATCCCGGCTATTGCCGTGGTGGACACCATTAAAACTGTTGAGCCAACCCCTAGCGGTGCAAACCACGAGATTGTCACCGGAACCCTAGAACGGGGCAGCTTGAGGTCGGTACAAACACCCCAAGGATTTGATCTGGCGGCACTTCGGGCCGCCCACCACCAAGCCTTGTCGAGTGGCCGCGGCCCCGAGTCCATCACGGATGACGCAATGCTTCTTGAGTCCCAAGGCGTTCCGGTCCACGTGGTTCACGGCTCAGACTTCTCGCTCAAGATCACCACACCCCTGGACCTCGTCACGGCCGAGGGCCTATTGCAGGGACCACTCGCACCACGCTGGACGGAAGGCTAAACATGACCGAATCAGCAGCACCCATCATTCTTCCCCGCACCGGCATTGGCATTGACGTGCACGCGTTCGCCGCCGCGGATGAGCCGCGCGAACTATGGCTGGGCGGCCTTTTATGGGAGGGGCAGCGGGGACTCTCGGGGCATTCTGACGGGGACCCGGTGGCTCACGCTGCAGCTGACGCTTTGTTCTCGGCGGCGGGCGTTGGGGACTTAGGCACACACTTTGGTACCGACCGGCCTGAGTTTGCAGGAGCTTCCGGAGTGACATTGTTGGCTGCAGCGGCGAAAATTGTCCGCGACGCGGGTTTTGAGATTGGTAATATCGCTGTGCAATTTGTGGGCAACCGGCCCAAATTTGGTCCCCGGCGTGCGGAGTCCCAACAGATCCTCAGCGAGGCAGCAGGAGCGCCAGTCAGCGTTTCAGCCACCACGAGTGACGCGCTCGGGTTTACCGGGCGGGGTGAGGGCATTGCTGCCATCGCCACGGCACTGGTGTATCTCGCCCACTAGGGGCACTAAACGTGGCACGGAGGACGATCGGCTAATCTGGAGCAGTGACTCTGCGCTTCTATAACACTGCCTCGGGCGAGGTCCAGAACTTCGAGCCCATCATCCCTGGACACGTCAGTCTGTACTACTGTGGCGCCACAGTTCAGGGGATGCCGCACGTGGGTCACATGCGTTCGGCCATCGCCTTTGATCAGCTGACCCGCTGGCTTGAATACCGCAATTTTAGGGTTACCGTGGTCCGGAACGTCACCGATATTGATGACAAGATTTTGGCAAAATCGGCTGAGTCCTTTGGCGAAGACTTTCAAGAAGGCCCCGGCAGTCTGCGGGAAGAACCGTGGTGGGCCCTGGCGTACCGCTACGAACAAGAGTTCCTCAAGGCGTATGACACCCTTGGTGTCCAACGCCCCACGTATGAGCCGCGCGCCACCGGGCACATCCCGGAAATGCACGCGCTGATTGCACAGCTCATTGAACGTGGTCACGCTTACCCGTCAACGGATGGCTCCGGCGATGTGTACTTTGACGTGCGTTCGTGGCCCGCTTACGGCCAGCTCACTCACCAGAAGATTGATGACATGCAGGCTGCGGCAGATGCGGACCCGCGCGGTAAAAAAGACCCTCGAGACTTCGCGCTGTGGAAGGGTTTGAAAGATTCAGAGCCGACGACGGCGGGCTGGGCATCGCCGTGGGGCACCGGCCGTCCGGGCTGGCACCTCGAATGCTCGGCCATGGTCACCAAGTACCTTGGCACTGAGTTCGACATTCACGGTGGGGGACTCGACTTGCGTTTCCCGCACCACGAAAACGAGATGGCTCAGTCTCAGGCTGCTGGCCACGGATTCGGCAATTTCTGGATGCACAACGGTATGGTCACCTACCAAGGCGAGAAAATGTCCAAGTCTTTGGGCAACACCATTAGCCCCGCAGAAATGCTTGAGCTGGCCCCGGCGCGCGTGGTTCGTTATTACCTAGGTCAAGCGCAGTACCGCTCCGTTTTGGACTATCAGCCCAACTCTCTGCAAGAAGCTGCTGCCGCTGTAGAACGCATTGATGGTTTTGTGTCCCGTGCGCTCAGAACCCGCGCTGGCGAGAATGCTGCCGTTGGTGTGGTGAGCTACGGCCAAGTCCCGGCTGCCTTTGAAGCCGCCATGGACGATGATCTCAATGTCCCGCAAGCCCTTGCCGTTCTCCATGAAACTGTTCGCGCCGGTAATAGCGCACTCGCAGGCGGCAATGCCAAAGCTGCATGGGATGCGATGGTCTCTGTGACAAATATGCTCCGTGTTTTGGGCCTGGATTCTGCTGGGCCATCGGTTGAGAGCGATTCGAAGCAGAGCGCCGCCCTGGAAGTTTTGGTCAACGCGCAGCTGGAAGCCAGAGCGGCTGCCCGGGCCGAGAAGAATTGGGCCGCATCTGATGCTATTCGGGACACGCTTGCTGCCGCTGGCGTGGTGGTGGAGGATGGCGCGGACGGTGCAACGTGGAGCCTGAGCCGCGGCTAAGCGAAGCCCTTCGCTGCATTGAATCCTCGATTTTATCTGGGTCAGTAGACTGGTAAGCAGACTTAGTAGAAACAATCAAGGGTGGAAGACATGGCCAACAACGGTCGCCGATCAGTTAAGGCAAAAAAGGGTCCCACTATCGGAACGGGTGGTCACGGTCGTCGTGGCCTTGAAGGCAAAGGCCCCACACCTAAAGCCGAGGACCGTCCGTACCACAAGGCTCACAAGAGCAAACAGCTTGCCGAGCGCTCTGCTGCCAAGCGCCAAGGACAGGGTTCTGGCCGCCTCGCAGCTGGCCGTTCAAGTGGACCCAAGGGCCGCGCTACGGAAGAAATGGTCACTGGCCGCAACTCGGTAGTAGAGGCCTTGCGCGCCGGGATCCCGGCCAAGGCCTTGCACGTGGCGGTCCGCATCGAGATGGACGACCGCGTTAAAGAATCGCTCAAGCTGGCTGCCGAACGTGGCATTCCGCTGATGGAAACCGGCAAGCCTGAGCTTGACCGAATGACCGAAGATGCAGTGCACCAGGGCCTGGTTCTGCAGATTCCCCCCTACGAGTACCAAGACGCTTTGGACTTGGCTGAGGAAACCCTTGAGCGCTGGAAAAAGGGCCACGTCAAAAACGCTCCCCTTTTTGTTGCCCTCGATGGCATCACCGATCCCCGCAACCTCGGTGCGATTATCCGTTCAGTGTCGGCTTTCAGCGGTCACGGCGTAATCGTTCCTGAGCGCCGCTCCGTTGGCGTCACGGCGTCTGCATGGAAGACCAGCGCCGGTGCTGCGGTACGTGTACCGGTGGCTAAGGCTCCTAACCTGAATAACGCGCTGAAGGCGTTCAAGGACCGTGGCATTTACGTCCTCGGATTGGACGGCGACGGCGATGTATCGCTTCCAGATCTGGCCCTCGCCACCGAACCTGTATGTATTGTGGTGGGTTCCGAAGGTAAGGGTCTGAGCCGTCTGGTCCGCGAAAACTGCGATCAGATTGTTTCGATTCCGATCGACTCCGCAATGGAGTCACTCAACGCATCAATGGCAGTGGGAATCTCGCTCTACGAGATCTCTCGCCGCCGCTCTGCTTAATATCGACACCTGGCCTCGTATGCGGGTATCCGCAACATCTCGCATACGAGGCGGCGCAAGGGCAAGTGCCAGCTAAACTTGAAGCAACATGGTTATCCCTACTTTAGAGTCTGCGTCCACGGTCGACACTTCGCAGCCCGCACCACTCGGCCTTAGTATTCCGCGCCCGGGTTATCCCGCTAACGAGGATCCCGGAAATTACAGTGCCAACGTTGCCGTCTACGCCCCGGGTGTAGACCGGCTCGAGGTAGTTTATTGCGCACCGGGTGGGAAATGGCAGGCATCGGTTCTGCCCAACATTCAGGCCGCGGTGCATTACGGCATAGTTGACGGTATTCCAGTTGGCAGCCGCTACGGTTTCCGGGCTGCCACGGATGCCGCCGTTGATTCGGACACCGGCGTTGTTATTGAGCTGGACGGTACTGACAACCAGCCGTTGTTGCTGGATCCTTACGGCCGGGCAGTAGAGGATAGCGAAGGTTTCCTGACCAACGTGCGTATGCACACGCACTTTGACTGGGGCAACGATTCCTCGCCACGGCGGGATTGGCGCAACACCATCATTTACGAGGCCCACGTTAAGGGCCAGACCATGCTTCACCCGGACATTCCGGAGGACTTGCGCGGAACGTATGCGGGATTGGCGCATCCGGCCATGCTGAAGTACCTCACGGATTTGGGTATCACCACCATCCAATTGTTGCCGGTCCATTTCCATCAGGATGAGCCTCACCTTCAGGACTTGGGCCTGACCAACTATTGGGGTTACAACACCGCTGCGTTTTTTGCGCCGCATCCGGGTTACGCCACCCGTGCCGCGCAGGAAGCCGGACCTCATGCCGTTCAGGACGAGTTCAAAGGGATGGTCAAGCTACTTCATGCGGCCGGCTTTGAAGTGGTCCTTGATGTTGTTTACAACCACACTTCCGAGGGCGGCCCAGATAACCCGCCGTTAAACTTCCGTGGTTTGGGCGATTCTCACTATTACCGCAACGACGGTAATGGCCGCTACGTGGACACCACAGGTTGCGGAAACACACTGAACTTTGGTGAACCGCGCGTGGTCCAGCTGGTGTTGGATTCCTTGCGTTATTGGGTGGAGGAGTTCCACATCGATGGATTCCGCTTTGACCTCGCAGTGACCTTGTGCCGCAACGCGGCTAATGAGTTTGATCCTAAGCACCCCTTCCTGGTGGCTGTTGGTGCGGACCCTGTGTTGTCTTCCGTTAAGCTCATCGCCGAGCCTTGGGACGTTGGTTACGGTGGCTGGCAGACTGGCCGATTCCCAGCAGGTTGGGTGGATTGGAACGATCACTACCGCGACGCCGTCCGCAGCTTTTGGCTCTCGGACCGCGCGGCGATGAAAGCCGGTGGCCAGGGCGGATCTGTTGCGTCTCTCGCCGATGCGATTTCCGGTTCAGCTGCATTATTTGCGCCGTCCGGGCGGACCCGCTTGGCGTCCGTGAACTTTATAACTGCCCACGATGGTTTCAGTTTGCGGGATTTGGTCTCCTACGATCGCAAACACAATGAGGCCAATGGCGAGCAGAACCGCGACGGCCATGGAGACAACCGAAGCTACAACCACGGCTTTGAAGGCCGTACCGAGGATGAAGCCATTTTGGCCGAGCGTGCCAAAACCAGCCGCAACCTGATGGCCACGCTGCTACTTTCTCAGGGCGTACCGATGATCACCGCCGGTGATGAGCGCGGCCGCACCCAGCAGGGCAACAACAATGCCTATTGCCAGGACGGCCCCATTGCGTGGTTGGACTGGAGTTCTACTACTGAGAACGCGGCAATGCTGCGCAGCACCAAGCGAATGATTCGCTTGCGCCGCGAATTTTTGGCCGGCCAACCACACGACTATCCACGCCGGGATGAGCGCTCCTACTTGTACTGGTTTGATCAGCATGGCGAACCAATGTCCATGGAGCACTGGCAAGATCCCAGCCACCGGGTGGTTCAGCTGCTTTTGGGCTCCGAGAGTGGGCAAATAGATGGGCTTGTGGTGGTCAACGGTGGTCTGGAAGATCTTCAGATCACTCTGCCCACGGTGTCCCGAGCCTCGGGCGAAGCAAACGCTGAAGAGAGCACCGAGGGGAATGCCAACGAGAAGTCCAGCTTTGAGCTGCGTTTTACCACTTCAGCGGTTAATGAGCAGCGCCGAGGCACTCAAGTGCTATCGGGTGAAACGGATTTCCTTCAAGCCAACAGCATCAACATTTACCGGGCTTAGCGCGTATGCAGAACCGTAAGTTGATGCGGCTGCTTCCGTGGATAGTGGTGGCAATTATTGCCGCCGTGCTGATTTTTTCGAAGCTCACCACCGGCCCTGACACCACCGCCAGCGGTGCCACGAATCAGCAGAGAAGTAGCCAAGCTGGCAACAGCCAAGCTGTCAGCAACTGGGCCACCACCATCGCTGAATCTGCGCTGCCTGCCGAGGCCAAACAGACGCTTGCGCTTATTCGCAAGGGTGGCCCTTATCCCTACCCTCAGGCTGACAACAAGAGGTTCGGGAATTACGAGGGTGTTCTGCCCCAAAAATCCAGCAGCTACTACCTCGAGTACACGGTAAAAACGCCTGGCCGTACGGGCCGCGAAAAGAGGCGAATTGTCACTGGTCAAGGTGGCGAAAAGTATTACACGGCTGATCATTACCAGTCGTTCCGCCGCATCCTTGAGGGGAAGTAGCAGTATGTACATGGTCCACGGCGCCAACGCCACCGTTGCTTCAGCGGATTCTCAGCGCGAGGTACTCCAAAAGTTTGGTGTGGCGCTGAACTTTCCGCAGTGGTACGGCAGCAATCTGGACGCTTTTAATGATTGCCTGCGCGAGTTCACTAACTCTTTGACGGCACCGTTTACGGTTGTTTGGCAGGTCTCTAGCGAGTTCAGTAAAGACCGAGCCTTTGCAGCGATGTCTCAGATCATTGAGGAAGCAGAACAGCAGGAGGGCCACCACCTCTCGGTGATAGCCCTCCTGAAGAAGTAACGCTGCCGGCCGCCTAGGCGTTAGTAACCAACCCCAGCTCGGCCTTGGAAGCCAAAGCAGAATTCTTAGGGAACACCCGGACGGTGTAGCCGAAGGACCCCGAACGGTCGATCTGCACTGAGCCGCTGAAGAGGTAGCGCCCGTTGCCGAGGTCCTCCGCAACGCCAAGCTCTGCCAAGCTCGCGTCAGTGATGTGGTCCGACTCTTCGGCCCGGCCGTAAGCCACCTCCACCAAAACATCCTCAGGTGCCAAATCGTGCAACGCCACATAAGCATTGACCGTCAAGGTATCGCCAATCTGAGGCTCGTCACTGACACCAGCTGAGTCAACGTGTTCCACATGAATCTGAGGCCAAGCTCCCCGAACCTTGGTAGTCCATGCGGCAAGGTCCTTAGCGGAAGCGAACTCAGAAGCGTTGGTCTTTCGGCCAGAAATCGCAGCCGGCTGGTAGAGCTTCTGAACGTAGTCCTGCACCATTCGGTCAGCTGAAACAGCCGGACCCAAATTGGCAAGGGTGTGTTTGATCATGGACACCCAATGGGTTGGCACAGCCTCACGCGCGCCGCTCGAAGGACCAGCAGCGCCCGCACCTTCAGCAACCGTAGTTCCGTAGAATCGCGGTGCCACGTTGCGCTCTAGCAGCTCGTATAAAGCCGAGGCTTCAATGTCGTCGCGTTCCTCCGGGGACGCGCCGTTGTTGGCGGTTGGAATCGCCCAGCCGTTCTCGCCGTCGTACATTTCATCCCACCAACCGTCCAGAACTGAAAGGTTCAGCGAGCCGTTGATCGCGGCTTTCATCCCGGAGGTGCCACACGCTTCAAGCGGACGCAGCGGGTTGTTCAGCCACACGTCACAACCTGGGAACAGCGTCCTAGCCATGGCGATGTCATAGTTCGGCAGGAATGCGATCCGGTGCCGAACTTCAGGGTCATCCGTGAACCGGACGAGGTCCTGAATCATCTTTTTGCCTGCGTCATCAGCCGGGTGAGACTTACCCGCGATCACCAACTGGATGGGGTGCTCGGGGTGCAGCAATAGCGCCTTGAGCCGTTCTGGATCCCGCAGCATCAAAGTCAAACGCTTATAGGTAGGAACGCGGCGGGCAAAACCAATAGTCAGCACGTCAGGATCCAGCACGGAATCAGTCCACGCCAACTCAGCGTCCGCGGCACCGCGTTTCTTCCACGCTGAACGCAGTCTGCGGCGTACGTCCTCCACTAAGGAAACCCGCAACTCGCGCCGCAAAGACCAAAGCTTCTCGTCGCTCACGTTGTAGGCGAGATCCCATCGTCCGTACTCTTCAGCGTCCGGGCCAAAGTTCTCACGAGCCAATTGACCGATCCGCGGATCAACCCATGTAGGAACGTGGACGCCATTGGTCACCGAGGTGATGGGCACTTCACTGTGATCGAATCCGGGCCACAAGCCGGCGAACATTTCACGCGAAACCACACCGTGCAGCTTGGCCACACCATTGGCTCGCTGCGCTAGACGCAAGCCCATAACCGCCATGTTGAACACGGCAGGGTCGCCGCCCTCGTAGTCTTCACGGCCTAGCTCCAGAACACTGTCCACTGGAACGCTCGGTGCCAGACCGGCGTCGAAAAAGTGCCGAATCTGTTCTGCGTCAAAACGGTCAATACCAGCAGGGACCGGCGTGTGAGTGGTAAAGACCGTCGAAGCGCGTCCGGCAGCGAGGGCCTCTGCCCAATTCAGGCCACTAGTAGCCATCAGCTCCTGGATGCGCTCAATGCCGAGAAAACCTGCGTGGCCTTCGTTGGTGTGGAACACCTCCGGGGCGGGTGTGCCGGTGAGACGCTGGTAGACGCGCAGCGCCTTCACTCCGCCCATCCCCAACAGCAATTCTTGCTGGAGGCGGTGGTCACCACCACCGCCATAGAGCCTGTCGGTGATGCCGCGAGCGGCGTCGTCGTTCCCTGGGACGTTGCTGTCCAGGAGCAACAAGGGAACGCGGCCCACATCAGCGCGCCAAATGTGCGCCAAAAGCTGGCGGCCGTTAGGCAGCGGCAGCGAAATTTGGACGGCAGAACCGTCCTCTTCGCGCAGCAAGGTCAAGGGCAAGTTATCCGGGTCCAAGATGGGATACGTTTCCTGCTGCCAAGCGTCACGCGAAAGCGACTGCTTGAAATAGCCAGCTTGGTACAACAGGCCAACACCCACCAAGGGCACACCTAAATCCGAAGCAGACTTCAAGTGGTCGCCAGCCAAAATGCCGAGCCCACCGGAGTACTGGGGTAGGACTTCGGTGATACCAAATTCGGGGGAGAAGTACGCGATGCACGCCGGGGCTTCGGCACCGAGGCTTTGGTACCAGCGAGGCTCTTGGAGGTACTTGTCCAAGTTTGCGGCAGCCGCTTGCACTTTTTTGACCACGGCGGGATCGGCGGCGAGGCCTTGCAACTCTTCACGCGAAATGAGACCTAAAAGGCTCAACGGATCGTGCCGGCTCTCTTCCCACAACTCCGGGTTCAGGGCAGCGAACAACTCCCGGGTGGGTAAGTGCCAAGACCACCGGAGGTTCTTGGCCAAACGAGCCAGTGGTGCGATCGGCTCAGGGAGAACGGTACGGACAGTAAATCTTCTGATTGCCTTCACCTGCGCCACACTAACGGACAGCGGTGAGCAGTGGAACAGAATTGTGTATCTTTTGGGTAAATGACGCGGCACGCAGATTTCACTACGCCAGAAGCTTCGCCAAATGAGGAAATTCTCGCTAACGTCGAGTCTGTGACTGCCGTCAAGCGCACTGCCGCTGCTCCCAAGTCCTCAACCGCCGCTGCCGCCGCCCGGAAGAAGCGGGCTGCGCCTCCTGATGGGTTGAAATTCGGTCGTTTCCCCATCACCGCTGTGCAACCCGTAGTGGAGCACGGCACCTTCCCGGCCAAGGCCACAGTGGGCGAAGACATAGTGGTGGGTGCCACGGTGTTCCGCGAAGGCCATGACCAGCTAGGCGTCACTGCTGTTCTCTTTGACCCTCGCGGCAAAGAGAAGTCCCGGGTCCGGATGCACACACCGCGCGGACCGCGTGGAATGGGAACGGACCGTTACGAAGCCTTAGTCACTCCCACAGCCACTGGCGAATGGACCTTTGCCATCGAAGCGTGGCATGACCAGTACGGAACTTGGCACCACAACGCTGAAGTCAAAATTGCCGCGGGGATCGACGTTGAGTTGATGCTCGCCGAGGGTGCGCAGCTTTTGGCTCGAGCAGCCGACGACGCCGCTCGTCCCGCCGCAGACCGGCGCACCCTACGCTCAGCTGCCACAGCGCTCGCGGATGCGCGGCTAAACGTCGAGGACCGGCTGGCCGCTGGCTTTTCTGCCAAGGTCCGGGACGCCGTGGACCGCTCACCCATCCGAGAACTGGTGACGGTTTCTGAACAGTTCCCGCTGCGGGTGGAGCGTGCGGCTGCAGGACGCGGCGCGTGGTACGAATTTTTCCCCCGTTCTGAGGGTGCTGTGCGGGACCCCGAAACGGGCATTTGGACTTCTGGAAACTTCAAAACCGCGGCATTGCGTCTCGACGCTGTGGCGGAGATGGGTTTTGATGTCCTCTACATGCCGCCGATCCACCCCATTGGTGTCCAGCACCGCAAAGGTCCCAACAACACTCTGGTAGCGGGTCCGCACGATCCCGGCTCACCCTGGGCGATTGGCAGTGCCGACGGTGGCCATGATTCCATCCATCCAGAACTGGGCACCTTTGAAGACTTTGACGCTTTTGTAGCACGGGCGAGCCAATTAGGCCTCGAGGTAGCTCTGGACCTCGCATTGCAGGCTGCGCCGGATCACCCCTGGGTGGCTTCTAACCCGGAATGGTTCACCACACGCGTGGACGGCAGCATTGCGTACGCGGAAAACCCGCCCAAAAAGTACCAAGACATCTACCCGCTGAACTTTGATAATGATCCGGCCGGCTTGTCCCAAGAAATTCTGCGGGTGGTTCTGTTGTGGATCTCCCATGGTGTCAAGATTTTCCGGGTGGATAATCCGCACACCAAACCCGTGTGGTTCTGGGAGTGGCTGATCGGCAAGGTCAACGCCAAATACCCTGAAGTTGTTTTCTTGGCTGAGGCCTTTACCCGCCCGGCCATGATGCATGCCTTGGGCAGAGCCGGATTCCAGCAGTCCTACACATACTTCACGTGGCGCAATACCAAGGCTGAACTCGAGGATTACTTCAACGAAGTCTCGCATGAGTCCCCGGCGTACTTCCGCCCCAACTTCTTTGTGAACACCCCGGACATCCTCACCGAGTACTTGCAATATGGTGGACCCGCCGCGTTCAAAATTCGTGCGGTTCTAGCCTCTATGGCCAGCCCTTTGTGGGGGATGTATGCAGGCTTTGAATTGTTTGAGCACGTGGCCCGTCCCGGCGCGGAAGAATACATCGATAACGAGAAATTTGAGTTCAAGGATCGCCAATGGGATTCCCCGCAAACCAAAGCCCGTTCTTTGGCGCCATTTATTGGCCGGTTGAACCAAATTCGCCGAGCTCACCCTGCCCTGGGTGACTTGCAGAATCTGACCGTCCACACCACCACCGATGATGCAACAGTTGCCTTCTCCAAGCACAAAGTCCTGCCCGATGGCAGCAAGGACACCGTGATTGTGGTGGTCAACGTTGATTCACACGGAACGCGTGAGGCCACTGTCCACCTAGACCTCGCAGCACTGGAACTGGACGCTCAAGACCTCTCCGAATCCGGTACCTTCCGGGTGGATGATTTGATCAGCGGAGAGAGCTGGCAGTGGGGCAACAGCAACTACGTGCGGTTGGATCCGCATCAAGAACCGGCACACATTCTGCACATTCGGAGGATAAATTCGTGAGCTTTGGAATTCCTAGCCCTAGCCACCACTACACGCCAAAAAACACCTTTGAGCTCAATGCGCCAGGGCTAGCGCATGATCCGCATTGGTACCGCAAGGCAGTGTTCTATGAAGTCTTGGTGCGTGCTTTCGCTGATGCTAATGGTGACGGCTCGGGAGATTTCACAGGCCTGATTGAGCGCCTGGACTACTTGCAGTGGCTTGGTGTGGACTGCTTGTGGCTACCGCCGTTCTTCCAATCTCCGCTGCGTGACGGTGGTTATGACATTTCGGACTACCAGGCAGTGTTGGACGAGTTCGGCACCATCAGTGATTTCAAGCGCTTGGTGGCCGAGGCACACGCCCGTGGCGTCCGAGTGATCATTGACTTGCCGTTGAACCACACCTCTGACCAGCACCCTTGGTTCCAAGAGTCCCGCAAAGATCCGGAAGGGCCGTACGGCGATTTTTACGTGTGGAGTGACACTGACGAGAAGTACCAGGATGCCCGCATCATTTTTGTGGACACTGAAGAGTCCAACTGGACCTTTGACCCGGTGCGCCGGCAGTACTTCTGGCACCGCTTCTTTAGCCACCAGCCGGACCTGAACTTTGAAAACCCCAAAGTGGTTGATGCGCTTTTTGATGTGGTGAAGTTCTGGCTGGACCAAGGCATCGACGGCTTCCGTGCAGATGCTATCCCGTACCTTTTTGAAGAAGACGGCACTAACTGCGAAAACCTGCCCAAAACTCACGAATTCTTGCGGAACCTACGCAAGATGGTGGACGAGAATTACCCTGGCCGAGTCATTATTGCTGAGGCCAACCAGCCGCCCAACGAAGTGGTTGAGTACTTTGGCACCGAGGAAGAACCGGAGTGCCACATGGCGTTCCACTTCCCGATCATGCCCAAGCTGTACTACGCGCTCCGCGATCAAAAAGCAGCGCCGATCATCGAATCCTTGCAGGACACCCCGCCCATCCCTGAAGGGGCCCAGTGGGGTACTTTCTTGCGCAACCATGATGAGCTGACCTTGGAAATGGTCACGCAGGATGAGCGCGCCGCCATGCTCGGTTGGTATGCGCCGGATCCTCGGATGCGAGCCAACGTTGGAATTCGCCGCAGGCTTGCCCCCTTGTTGGATAACTCCCGTGCCGAGATTGAGCTGATCAACGCCATGCTCTTGAGCCTGCCAGGCAGTCCTTTCCTGTACTACGGGGATGAGATTGGTATGGGAGACAACATTTGGCTCGAAGACCGCGATGCTGTCCGCACCCCAATGCAATGGACCCCGGACCGCAATGCCGGATTCTCCACGGCAGACCCGGGCAAGTTGTACCTGCCGGTGGTTCAGTCCTTGGTTTACAACTACGGTATGGCCAACGTTGAGGCGGAAGCTGCTCATTCGGGTTCACTCTTGCGCTGGACTCGGCAGATTCTGAGTGTGCGTAAAAATCACCCGGCCTTTGGTTTGGGCGGTTTCCAGCACGTTGAGGCCGACCATGAAGTTGTTTTGGCGTATTTGCGCGAACTCCCTGAGGGGAACGCAGCGGGCGAGGAGGCCGAGGCCATCTTGTGTGTCTTTAACCTTTCGCAGCACCCCGTGGCTGCAACGGTTCGGGTCCCGCAGTACGCCGGGCGCGGTCTTCGCGACGTTTTTGGTGGGCAACTTTTCCCCTCACTGAGCGAAGACGGCAGCTTGACCCTGACCCTGGGTAGCCACGATTTCTACTGGCTGCGCATCCGGGCAAGCGCACCCGATTCGCCGTCGCCGTACACGCAGGCTTTGCCAATTTTGCGGGTGGCTGACTGAGATGACTTCCGCACACTGGAACGCCACCTTGAGCTTCAGCGAGTCCGAAGCCTTAATTGAGCTTTTGCGTGGGTGGTTGCCTGCGCAGCGGTGGTGTCCAGTGAACTCTGCAGAATTCCGGCTTTCTGGGCTGTCCAGTTTCAGCCTTGATTCCCCGCCAAGCGGGGAAGTCCGTCTTCAAGTGGTCATTCTTTCGCTGGAATATACGACGACGGATGGTGCCACCCGCGTTCAGGTTCTGCAGGTACCACTCAGCTTCCGTTCGCCGCACGCTGGCCTGGGGGACGGTGGTTTTGTGGGAGAGCTGGCTACTTCTGAAGGCACTGAGCGTGTTTATGAGGGATTGATTGATCCGGCCTTTGTGGGCGCCTATCTGGACTTGATCCGGGATCAAGGAACCCTTGGCGAGGATTCGAGTACCGGTCAGCTGACTGGTCACAGAATCCCGGATGCCGAGCAGTCCGAGCGTTTGCGAATCCCGCACGCCACTGGCACAGTGCGGGTGCTTGGTGCTGAACAGTCCAACACTTCGGTCATTGTTAATGACGGCGTCAGCTCCGGAATTATCAAGGCTTTTCGGATCTTGGCAGAAGGCACTAACCCCGAAGTGGAGATTGGCGCAGCACTTACCGGCGCCGGCGTGACGGAAGTGCCAGCAACGTTGGGCTGGTTGCGCGGAAGTTGGCCGCGACCGCCACAGGGGAGCGACGCTGACTCGGGGGCAGTCACTGGCCAGTCACGCGCCGCAGGTGAATTCGCCGTCGTACATGAATTTTTGAACGGTGGCCTGGACGCCTGGGCCCTGACTGTTGCAGCTGCTGCAGCGGGTGAGCCATACACCGAGGAGGCCACCGCGCTAGGGGCCGCCACGGCTGAGGTTCACCGCCGTTTGGCTCAAACCTTGCCGGTAGCTGATGCTGGGGCGGATGTTTTGGAGCCCTTGGCGCAACGGGTGCGAGCGTCGTGGAACGAAGCCGCAAGTGCTGTGGGACCGTATCAGGCCGAGGTAGAAGCCATTTTGGAAGCACTCAACGGTGTTGATGAGCACGCTCAACGCATTCACGGTGACTTGCACTTAGGCCAGATCCTGCAATTGCCGGCTGATCCGCTCCAAGGAAAAACACACCGCTGGGCGATTTTGGATTTTGAGGGTGAACCAATGCGTCCTGTGGCGCAGCGATCAAAACCCGATTTACGCCTGCGTGATGTGGTGGGGATGCTGCGTTCTTTTGACTACGCGGCCGGTGCGGCAGAGCGAGAAAATCCTGACGTTCAGGTGCCGGAAAATTGGGTCAACAACTGCACTGAGGCATTTTTAGCAGGTTATGCAAGCGTTATTCCCGGAACCATAGATCAGCGCTCGCCGGTGTTTATGGCATTGTGGCTGGATAAGGCTTTGTACGAGGTGGTTTACGAACTCCGGAACCGTCCGGAGTGGTTGGGAATCCCGGTGGACGCGGTTCGCCGGGCACTTGCACCATCACAGAGCAACAGCAGTGAAAGGTAGTGAGATGTCGGACCAAAAAGGGACCAATTCCAAAGGTGCCGAAGTGAGTGCCGTGCGGGCACCTCAGCCGGTGGATCGTGCCACTTTGGGGCAAATCGCCAACGGCGAGCACCACGCGCCGCACTCAGTGCTCGGGGCGCATCTGGACGAAGCCGGACATGTCACTATTCGCACGGTGAAGCATCTCGCTACGGCTGTAGCGGTTGTGACAGCAGCTGGCCGCACTGAGCTGGCCCACGAAGAATTTGGTGTGTGGACTGGCGTTTTGGACGCCACCGTGGAGGGTCACGTCCCGGATTATCGCCTTGAAGTGACTTACGACGGCGTCCCGCCAGTCACGGTCGACGATCCGTACCGGTACCTACCCACAGTGGGTGAGCTGGACTTGCACCTGATTGGTGAAGGTCGGCATGAAACCCTGTGGACGGTTCTGGGTGCGCATGTTCAGAACTACAGCTCCGAACTCGGCCAGGTTTCAGGTGTTTCCTTCGCCGTATGGGCGCCAAATGCTCAGTCCGTTCGGGTCAAGGCTGACTTCAACGGCTGGGACGGCCGCGAGCACGCCATGCGTTCACTGGGTTCAAGCGGTGTGTGGGAATTGTTTATCCCAGACGTTGTAGCAGGGGCGTGCTACAAGTTTGAGATCCGCACCAAATCAGGGCAATGGATCGAAAAAGCAGACCCTATGGCCTTTGGTACAGAGGTCCCTCCGCTCACTGCTTCCCGAGTGGTGGACCGGAAATACCAGTTCAAGGATCAAGACTGGATGGCCGCCCGGGCCGCTAAGGATCCGCACAATTCGGCCATGAGTGTCTACGAAGTGCACCTTGGTTCGTGGCGCTTGGGCCTGGATTACATGGAACTGGCCACCGAACTTGTTGAGTACGTTCAGTGGATGGGCTTCACTCACGTTGAATTTATGCCCGTTGCCGAGCACCCCTTTGGCGGCTCGTGGGGCTACCAAGTCACGTCCTACTACGCTCCAACCTCACGCTTCGGGCACCCGGATGAATTCCGTCACCTCGTTGATGCTCTGCACCAGGCTGGCATTGGAGTGCTTTTGGATTGGGTCCCCGCTCACTTCCCCAAGGACGAGTTTGCTCTGGCCCGCTTTGACGGCGAACCCTTGTACGAACACGCCAACCCGCAGTTGGGGGAGCACCCCGACTGGGGAACACTTATCTTCGACTTTGGCCGTACTGAGGTACGCAACTTCTTGGTCGCCAACGCGCTGTATTGGCTCGAAGAGTTCCACATTGACGGCTTGCGTGTGGATGCTGTGGCTTCGATGCTCTACCTGGATTACTCGCGTGAAGAAGGGCAGTGGAGCCCCAACCGCTTTGGTGGACGCGAAAATCTGGAAGCGATCGCATTTTTGCAAGAAACCAACGCCACTGTTTACAAACGCAACCCCGGTGTTGTCACTATTGCCGAGGAATCCACAGCGTTCCCCGGAGTTACAGCTCCCACGGACCAGGGTGGTTTGGGCTTTGGTATCAAGTGGAATATGGGGTGGATGCACGATTCGCTCAAGTACATTGCCGAGGATCCCATCAACCGGCAGTGGCACCACGGAACTGTGACCTTCTCGCTGGTGTACGCCTTTACTGAGAATTTCTTGTTGCCGATTAGCCATGACGAGGTGGTTCACGGTAAGGGGTCCATGTTGCGCAAAATGCCTGGTGACAGGTGGCAGCAACTGGCTAACCTGCGCGCGTTTATGGCGTATCAGTGGGCACATCCGGGCAAGAAATTGATCTTTATGGGCACCGAATTTGGCCAAGAAGCCGAATGGTCTGAACAGCACGGGCTCGATTGGTGGCTCGCTGACATGCCCAATCACCGTGGGATGCAGCTGCTGACCAAGGCACTCAATGAGCTCTACGCCTCGACGCCGGCACTGTTTGAGCAGGACAACGAGCAAGCCGGCTACCAATGGATCAATGGCGGTGACTCCGAGCACAACGTTCTCAGCTTCATCCGTTACGCCCGCAATGGTGATCCTTTGGTGTGTGTGGTGAATTTCTCCGGGGGCCCACATCACAACTACACCTTGGGTGTCCCGCATAGTGGGCAGTGGGTTGAGGTTATGAACACCGATGCCGCAGAGTTTGGCGGCTCCGATGTCACCAACCCTGGTGCTCTTGTGGCCAGCGGTATTCCTTGGGATGGACAGGAGCAGTCGCTGAGCTTGTCCTTGCCTCCGTTGGGCGCTGTGTATTTGCGTCCGGCCAGCTAGTTCTGCAGAGCACAAAGCAAGTAGAGGGCCCGGAATCCGCGTGATTCCGGGCTTTTTGCTGGGCAAAGGGACCCTGCGGATGCTCGGCTTGGCTTATCGGCCAACATGGTGCTAGAGTAAATACCCGCGCTGCACCACGGAGTTGAGCTAAAAAGTCAACTACCAACACGCCAAATAGTTGTACCGAAGTAAGTGAATTTTAGGATTCCATAGCTCGGAAATGACGATTTGACAGTGAAGGTCGCAGCGGGTAAGTTTGAAAAGTTGCTCCGGAGCGAGTTCTGATCCTGTTGAGGGGTTGGGGTGGTGCCGGTAGTGCCTGTTGTTTGAGAACTCAATAGTGTGCCAAGTTTATTGATACCGATTGTTTTTTGATTGGTTGATTTTGCCAGGCTGTGCGCACCCCGTGTGTGTGGTCTGGTTTTCAGCTGGTTTCGAATTTAGTGCAATCATTTGCTGTGTTATTTCCATGGTTTTGGTTGTGTCTGTTTGGTTAGTTTTTAACGGAGAGTTTGATCCTGGCTCAGGATGAACGCTGGCGGCGTGCTTAACACATGCAAGTCGAACGATGATCCCAGCTTGCTGGGGGATTAGTGGCGAACGGGTGAGTAACACGTGAGTAACCTGCCCTTAACTCTGGGATAAGCCTGGGAAACTGGGTCTAATACTGGATATGACCTTCCATCGCATGGTGGTTGGTGGAAAGCTTTTTGTGGTTTTGGATGGACTCGCGGCCTATCAGCTTGTTGGTGGGGTAATGGCCTACCAAGGCGACGACGGGTAGCCGGCCTGAGAGGGTGACCGGCCACACTGGGACTGAGACACGGCCCAGACTCCTACGGGAGGCAGCAGTGGGGAATATTGCACAATGGGCGAAAGCCTGATGCAGCGACGCCGCGTGAGGGATGAAGGCCTTCGGGTTGTAAACCTCTTTCAGTAGGGAAGAAGCGAAAGTGACGGTACCTGCAGAAGAAGCGCCGGCTAACTACGTGCCAGCAGCCGCGGTAATACGTAGGGCGCAAGCGTTATCCGGAATTATTGGGCGTAAAGAGCTCGTAGGCGGTTTGTCGCGTCTGCCGTGAAAGTCCGGGGCTCAACTCCGGATCTGCGGTGGGTACGGGCAGACTAGAGTGATGTAGGGGAGACTGGAATTCCTGGTGTAGCGGTGAAATGCGCAGATATCAGGAGGAACACCGATGGCGAAGGCAGGTCTCTGGGCATTAACTGACGCTGAGGAGCGAAAGCATGGGGAGCGAACAGGATTAGATACCCTGGTAGTCCATGCCGTAAACGTTGGGCACTAGGTGTGGGGGACATTCCACGTTTTCCGCGCCGTAGCTAACGCATTAAGTGCCCCGCCTGGGGAGTACGGCCGCAAGGCTAAAACTCAAAGGAATTGACGGGGGCCCGCACAAGCGGCGGAGCATGCGGATTAATTCGATGCAACGCGAAGAACCTTACCAAGGCTTGACATGAACCGGAAAGATCTGGAAACAGGTCCCCCACTTGTGGTCGGTTTACAGGTGGTGCATGGTTGTCGTCAGCTCGTGTCGTGAGATGTTGGGTTAAGTCCCGCAACGAGCGCAACCCTCGTTCCATGTTGCCAGCGCGTAATGGCGGGGACTCATGGGAGACTGCCGGGGTCAACTCGGAGGAAGGTGGGGACGACGTCAAATCATCATGCCCCTTATGTCTTGGGCTTCACGCATGCTACAATGGCCGGTACAAAGGGTTGCGATACTGTGAGGTGGAGCTAATCCCAAAAAGCCGGTCTCAGTTCGGATTGGGGTCTGCAACTCGACCCCATGAAGTCGGAGTCGCTAGTAATCGCAGATCAGCAACGCTGCGGTGAATACGTTCCCGGGCCTTGTACACACCGCCCGTCAAGTCACGAAAGTTGGTAACACCCGAAGCCGGTGGCCTAACCCCTTGTGGGAGGGAGCCGTCGAAGGTGGGACTGGCGATTGGGACTAAGTCGTAACAAGGTAGCCGTACCGGAAGGTGCGGCTGGATCACCTCCTTTCTAAGGAGCCTCTGCCATTGCTGGTGGTGACTGTATGGTTGCTGTTGGTGTGGTCAAGAGTTATAGCTCATTGCGTGGACGTTTGTTCCACGGTGGGTGCTCATGGGTGGAATATCAATAGGCATGCTTTGCTGGTTTTTGCTGGCTGTGTTTGAGTACGGGCTTTCTTCGCTTTTGGGTGGAGGGGTTGTGGAAAGGATGTGGTTGGTGGGGGTTGGTGGGGATTTTTGGCACACTGTTGGGTCCTGAGGCAACAGGGCCGCTGATTGTTTTGTGATGCGTGCTGCTTTGGTGGTGTGTGTTGTGGGGGTTGGTGGTTTTGTTTGTTTCGGTTTCCTGGCCTTGACTGATGCGGTGCACTGTTTGGTGTGTTGTTGGTGTGGGGTACGGGGTTGTTGTTTGAGAACTACATAGTGGACGCGAGCATCTTATAAAGAAGCAATTTCTA
>NZ_JBNPEN010000021.1:0-21539 GCF_050490295.1 Pseudarthrobacter sp. J1763
TGGGACAATTCCGTGGCCGAGTCTGTCTTTTCGTCACTGAAGAACGAGTTCTACCACCACTACAGCTTCCCCACCCGGCAAGACGCACGGCGGGCAACGATGCGTTACATCGAGGTCTTCTACAATCGGCACAGACCCCACACCCACAATGACGGCTTGCCACCAGCTGCGGCCATGGCCAAATTCATGACCCAAAACCAGCAGCTACCCGCTGCTGCCTAACCAAAAAGAAACTAACGAACTGTCCCGGATCCTTGACACACCTCAACCCCTTCTAACGGACCTTGAGCCGGCGGACAGATCGTCGGGAAGACAGTGCCGCCCGGCACGTCAATTTTTGGCTGGGTCACGCCGACTCAAGGACTGTTCTAGTATTACCGTTTTTTGGCTGCTGTCCTTATGTTGTTACCGGGATCAGTTCCTCGGCCGTTGTCGGGTCGTGGCTACCCAGGGGAGGCGGGTATGGCTTTGTTGCTGTGGCCCGGACGACTCGTGCATGACGGCTTCGTAGGATTGGCCGCCCGCCACCCCGCGATAACCCGACCGCTGATTGAGAGACGCGACATGATCGCCGGATAAGGACACGACGGCGCGGTTATCTGCTGGGCTCTATCCATCCAACAGACTGGAGGCTGTACTTGGTGCACCTATGGGCCGGCGTTGACGCCGGCAAAGCCCACCACCACTGCGTTGTCATCGACGCTGAAGGAAGCCGGCTGCTCTCACGAAGAATCCCCAACGACGAACCAGCCCTGCTGCAGCTGCTGGCCACGGTCCTGGAGCTCTCAGCTGGGGACCCGGTGGTCTGGGCAACTGACTTGAACCACGGAGGATCCGCGCTTCTGATCGCATTGCTCGTCGGTCACGGCCAGGACATCCTGTACATCCCGGGCCGAACCGTGCACCATGCATCCAAGTTGTACCGGGGCGATGGCAAGACCGATGCCAAGGACGCAGCCGTCATCGCTGACCAAGCCCGGATTAACCGAGACCTGCAGCCTCTACGAGCCGGGGACGAAACGAGCACTGGCCTCAGGATCCTCACCGCTCGGCGCGCCGACAAATCCGCGGACCGGGTTCGGGCGATCAATCGGCTGCAGGCCCAGCTGCTGGAATACTTCCCCGCGCTGGAGCGGGCCTTCGACTACAGCCGCTCCAAAGCCGCCCTGACGTTACTCACCAAACACCGGACGCCGGACGGGATCCGCCGTACAGGGCAAACCAGGATCCACGCCTGGCTCAAGAAGCAGGGTGCCCGTTCATCGGCAGCAATAGCCGCAGCCTCAGTCGAGGCCGCCAAATCGCAGCACACTATCGTCCCGGCCCAACAAATCGGCGAACGAATCGTCGCGGCACTCGCCCGCGAAATCCTAACCCTTAACGACGAGCTGGCCGAACTCGATGCACTTATCAGCGAGAAAGTCACCGAACACCAGCACACCGAGGTGCTGCTGAGCATGCCCGGCTTTGGGCCCGTCCTCGCCGCTGAATTCCTCGGAGCCACGGGCGGGGACATCACCGTCTTCCAGTCCGCTGACCGGTTCGCCGGCGTTGTCGGACTGGCTCCGGCCCCCAGGGACTCCGGAAGGATCAGCGGAAACCACCACAGGCCCAGACGCTACGACCGGCGTTTACTGAGGGTCTTCTACCTCTCAGGACTGTCGGCGCTAAAGTCCTGTCCTGCCTCCCGGAACTATTACGACAGAAAACGTTTGGAAGGGAAGTCCCATATCCAGGCAATGCTCTCGCTCGCCCGACGAAGACTCAACGTCCTCTGGGCCATGCTCCGAGACGGTACCACTTACAGCCCGTCCTCGAGTATGCCCGCCCCCATGGCCGCTTAGAAGCAGCAAAGACCTCGGATTCGTGCTCGGAGGCGGCGCCACCTACACCCAGCATCTGTACCAACGTGTCTCTGGCCGCCTGATCGTTGTATGCGGAAGCCTGACCGGGCACCCGCGGTGAACGATGTTCGCAGACCCTAATTTAGTCAGGAAGTCATCGAGTCCCATGAGCCTTGTTGCTGCACCAGGCTGAAACCGGGGCGGCCGCTCCGCGACCGGCTGTTGGGCCCGTGCCCGGGCGTCGCAGAGCTCCGCCACGTTCGTTAGGGGAAAGAAGGCACTGCCTTTTGCTTCTTATGAAACCGTTTCTGAGTGTAGTGAACTCTCGGACGGTCGTTGTTCGCCCAGTCGGATGAGGTCATCGCCAGCAGCCATGAGGCCTTCATCGTGTGTTGCCACGACGACGGTTGCACCGCGCCGTGCCTCTTCGATGAGGAAATTGATGACTAGTTCGCGGTTCTTTCGATCTAGCGAAGCAGTCGGTTCGTCAGCCAGCACGATATCGGCCCCGCGGAACATCGCTCGGGCTAGTCCCACGCGTTGCTTCTCGCCGCCACTCAATCGGGCAGTCTGTTCCTTCCCGCGGCCCGAAAGCAGAACGTGGTTAAGAACCTGTTCAACGCGTTCACGGTCAGACTGACGGAGGCCGAAAAGTCCGCGCCGTCCAACGGTGACATTGTATTCAACGCTAGCTTCTTCAATGAGCCCGTAGTCCTGGAAGACGAAAGCGACATGGTCCCGCCAAAAACGGCGGCGTTGGGAATCCTTCCACTTGGTGGCGTCTTGTCCGGCTACTACTACACTGCCGGTGTCGACTCGACCCAGCAGGCCAAGAACGTTCAAGAGCGTTGTCTTACCGCTCCCGCTCTTGCCTGCCAGCACGAGCATTCGGCCCGGTTTCGCTTCTACGGAAACAGAGCTCAGGACGGGCTTGCCGTCAATGACAACCGAAACACTGTCGGCGCGCAATTGCATCAGTTCTATCCTCTTCGTGCGAGTGTCGTGCGGAACGTCGTTGTGGCAGCCCATTGATGAATGAGCCAGGCAACGGGCAGATACGCCAATGGGGCGAACCCGGAGATCCAGATGTTGGAGGGAGCTACGGCCGAGAAGGACAGGGCCATCACGGTTCCGAACAGTACTGCGGCACTTGCTTCCCACACCATTCTTGGCAGGAGGATTGATCTCCACGTTTTCCCTGCTGTGCGTTGGACGAACCAGCGACGACGCCGCAGCAGCGCGAAGATCCAGGCTGTCACGCTGACGCACATCACGAGCGCGAGTACGGCGAGGGCTATGGCTGCCGCGCCGAGTTGCGCGTTGCGCTGCTTCGTCTGGGCATCATAAAGACCTAAATCGGCTATCCGATCGATTGACAGGATGTCCGTTCCCATATCCCGTTGCTTTACAAGCGTTTTAACTTCTTCAGGGTCAGTAAATACGATGTTGCCCCGGCTAATAGCCGAGGCCAGGAAGGAATCGTCGAACTCGCTAAGGTCCTTCATGGAGATGATCAGAGGACGCTGATTGCTGTCCAAGGTTCCTGACATCCCCCCCGATACGACAAACGGAGCTTCACCGGTGTTGCTATATAACTGAACGTCAGGAGCTTTTCGTGACGTCGTCCACAGCTCGAGGTTGGGAAGAAGCTGAGCCTTGATCGAATCGGGTAGTTCTTGCAGGGACTGCACACCAGTGGTCGGTTTCCACGTGGCCCCACTGGCACCGTTGACAGTATTAAGGAACTGCTCCTCGATAAGTACGATGCTGTCAAAGCCTAGTTTCTTCAGGTCTTGACCCGCCGCCTCATCTACAACGTTAAGAGAGTCGGAGCTCAACGACATTGAGAACATTGCTGCATCCCGCTTCACCATCTCTCTGGTAAGGCCGGCAAATGCCGCATTTTCGGCGTCTCCTAGGCGGTTTCCGACACGTACTGTGACGCTGTCCCCCATGGATTCCCAGATTGCTCCCCGAGCTGTGGCGGCCGAAGCGTTTGCAACCACGCCAGAAACCGTGGGTAAAATCGCCGCCACGATGACCACTGCTGCTAGCTTCAGTAGTTCGCTGATCACCCACGAACCTCGCTCGGACGGTCGTCGGGCTGCAATGTCCCGGACGGCTGGAAGGCTCAGCATCCCCATGAGCAGCGCCACAACTACGGCGAACGCTGTCACCACGCCCGTAAACTGCGCGAGAGTAGAAATGAAGAACCAGGGTCTACCAAATCCTGTGGCGACTACTGCGATGACAGACAGCGTGAAGGTCGCTGCGGCGGGTATCGCCAACGCTCCAAACAACGATCGAAGGTCGGTGAGCACGATCGTTGTCAGGCGCATACCTGGCATAATCCGTAGCTCCCTGCCGTGGGCGCGCAGCACATACCAGGACAGGATTGTCGCTCCTAGCAGCAGAATAGCTGCCGACATCGGAACCCATGCCCCGACTGTTAGCAGTGCATATGTAAGCAATCCGCTGGACGTTTTCTCCTTCAGCGCCGCGTCGGCCCCGAGATCGCTCCTCGCCCAGGCCTGGAAGGATGCTGCTTGAGAGTCACTGGCATACAGGGCGTAAACGCCGTTCAAGGATGTAAAGCCAAGATCGCTGGACTTCGCGATTGATCCGCTCATCGTTGGAGCGAACCAATCAATATCCTTGTTCAGAATCTCCCCGGAACCGAATTGGAACGCGACCCGCTTATTGAGAAAATCATCTGGTGCACTCGCAACACGTGTTATGCCGATTCCTGCAGAATCGGCATAGTGATCCATTCGGGAAATGATTTCGTCGCGAGATAATGGGCTGTTATCAAAGCGGATTGATGAGACGTATTCAGCGTCCGGCAGCCCGTCTAGGTCCGCCGCGGCCGCATACACACCCGCGACGAGAGCAATCAATGCTGCGATTGCGACAGCAGCAAAACGGACAAGTAGCTTCAACATATTTCCACCCTACGGTCCCGCGCTGCACCGCATTTGCATGCGGTGCAGCGCGAGGTTAGTGCCGTTAGCAAACGCGGTAGTACGCGCGGTTGTTCTGAAAGCTGGACGTTGCCTGGGAGTTGTTTGCCCAAGTGTTTGCAGCGACATTCGGCGAGGATGAGTAGCCCCAGTCATTCTGGGTCGACGTTCCGTGACACCTATTCTGATTGAAATAGTCGGAGTAAAGGTTCACTCCGCCCGCAACGCCGTAGTTCCAGACCCCGCCCTCGCTGGGATACGTGGTCGCGGCTATCGCAACCCCGCCCCCTGCCGCCGATATCCCAAGCGCAAGGAGCCCTCCAACAACGGTACGACGAATATTCACAGTACTTCCCCCTTGGTTCGGATTCAGAAATGTCCCAACACAAAATCGCCCCTGAACTCCAAAGAGGCAGGGCCAATGTGTGTGTTGGCGTCCATTTTTTAGATCACCAAAAGATTCCCCCAATGCCCGGATAAGCCAGGTACAAGTGATTTCCCCCAATGACTGGGCTAACCATAAACGGGGTTTGGAAAAAACGCCAGTCAAGCCCAAATCGGTTACTAGGGGCCCTGGAAAAGCATTGCCCGGAGGGCAAGTGCAGCAGGGCCGGATCAGTCGCCGACGAAAGGATGTCCTGGTCTCCGCATCGCTCCTACCAGGGCCTCTAAGCCGCCTCATCGGGCTTGGAAGGAGCACAACCATGAGCGACAGGATGTCCAGCGATCCCTAGTCGGGAACGCCGACCGAGAGGGGACCGCCCTATCCGCAGGAGTCCGTTGACAACATCATTGAGATTCCTTCGGATTTTACGTGTCCGCTCCAGCCCGTCTAGCCCCTCGTTCCTCGGGGCCTTCACCGGGGAAAAAATGTTCCGGCGCTCCTGCGTCGCTTATTTCCTCCAGGAATTTCTCTCACCTTGCCCAGGGGTAGACAGGCTTCCGTCGGCCACAGCTACGCAAGCTTCGCCAGCAGCCAAAAAACAACTGTGAGTCTTTACATGGCTGGTCTGGGACTAGCTGGCAGTGTTGATGCCGGTCGTTCTGCCTGGTGCGTGACTCGAAAAAACAATTGCCCCTCGAGGGTGCGTTTCCCCCGATTTGTCCGCGCTGGGTGGAGCGGCCGGCGCTGACCTGTCCCACGTCGGTGGCTTGATTAGAAGCTTGCCCAGCCTTTGGAGGTTGTGGCTCATCACAGTTTTGCCTCGAGGTGACTCTTCCCAGGTCCGGCGCCGGCCGTGCTGCGGCCGTTCTTGCCCGTTCGAAAGGAAGGAGGGTGGTGCGTTGACTATCGTTTCGCAGACCCGCCCGTTCGTCATCGGCGTGGACTGTCACGCCCGGACCCACACTTACGCCATCATCGAGGCCAGCACTAAGCGACAGGTTGCGTGCGAGCAGTTCCCGACCACCTCGGCAGGGATTTCCCGCGCACTTGCCTGGGTAGGCCGAAGGACAGACGGGGATATGGCCTGTCTATGGGCCGTTGAGGGTATCGGCTCTTATGGGGCACGTCTGGCCAGGGCGGTAACCGACGCCGGCTATGACGTCGCCGAAGCTCCACGGATGAACGCCCGAGGCCGTCGGGGGCTGGGCAAATCGGACCCGTTGGACGCGGCCGCCATCGGAACCGCAGTCCTGACCATCGAGGAGTCCCAGCTCCGTGCTCCGCGCAGGGATGAAGGAGCCCGTGCCGGGCTCAGGATCCTGAGTGCGGCACGGGATCAGTTGACCCGGGACCGAACAATGAATGTCAATGCGCTTATCGCCTTACTCCGGGCACACGACCTTGGAGTCGACGCCCGCAAGCCTCTGGTTCCCGCCCAGATCGCCACGATTACCAGATGGCGGGACCGGCAGGAGCAGATGGAACTAGCGATCGCTCGGCAGGAAGCGGTTCGGTTGGCGCGCCGCGTTCTCGAGGTGACCACTCAGCTGGCGGCTAATCAGAAGCGCATGACTGAGCTGATCCAGGAAAGCCCGGCGGCGCCGCTGTTGGAGATGGTGGGTGCCGGGGCTGTCACGGTCGCTGCTGTCCTGACAGCTTGGTCGCATCCTGGAAGGGTTCGCAGTGAAGCTGCCTTTGCCTCGCTGGCAGGGGTGAGTCCCTTGCCGGCCTCAAGCGGTAACACTGTCCGGCACAGGCTGAACCGGGGCGGTGATAGGCGCCTCAATCGTGCTTTGCACACCATCACCATGACCCGGATGGTCCATGACCCCGGAACACGGGACTACGTCGCCAAACGCACCCAAGAAGGTCGCAGCTACCGCGAAATCCGCAGATCCCTCAAGCGCTACGTCGCCCGAACGCTCTACCGCCAGCTAAACACCCTTTACGCCACCGCGAAACCAGCCCCACCCCTCGTTGCCGGGGCAGGCAGTTCAGGCGGTGTCCGGATTGGTCCGAGTTAGAAGGCGCGCGACGGTGGGGTATTTGGCAGCCGTGTAGTCACTCCAGCCCGAGGCTGTGTCGGCTGCGGTTTTCTTGGCCTCAAAGTATTCGGCTCGGGCCGCCGGATCTTCTCTGAGTAGGTCGCGGAATGCGATGCGTGCAGACCATTCGGTGCCTTCGAATGCGAGGACGTGCACCACGGATTCCCGATGGCGGCGGTTTGGCCACGCGAGCCAGCAATGGCCGGGCTTCATCCCCTCGAGGTCGAACCCCGCCATTTTCAGCGCCCGGGCTGCATTTTGAACGCTCGAAACCTTGACCCCAACGATCACGTCTATGACATCTTTCGCCGGCAGGTCGGGCACGGAAGTCGAACCAATGTGTTCGCAGTGGGCTTCGGGGAGCAATTCGAGGATCGCCGCGGCGAACCGGGCATAGTGGTCCGCCCATTCCTCGAATCTGCTCGCCACAAGTGTTACCGGCTGTTCGTCGTCCATTCGTCCGATTCTGGTCCCGATGGTGTCTGCACTCTTTGAAGCCACGCCGCTGCCGCCTTGGATGGCGCCCGATAGGCCCTCCAAGGTGTTGCCACAGTTGAGACCGATTGGTACTGGATCGAGGACCTGAGCTTGCAAGTCACGGACAGGGCAGCACCAAGGTCTCGCATGCCGGATCGTGTCAGCAGACTCACCCGTAAGCCGATCGATCACCGTGCCCAGGAAACGCGCCGCTACGTTTGTCAGTTTCAGAAGTGGTCTGCACAGTCACGCATTTTTTCAACAGTCGTCTGCACCAAAGGCCGAGCTACGGGACTGCAACTGCTTCAGGGCTCGTGGCCGGGACCCAGCGGTAAAGCGTGGGCACCGAGACCCCGAGGCTGGCGGCAACTTCCTTGGGCGGCGTTCCCTGGCTGAGGAGCTTCCGAGCTGAGCGGATCTTGGCCTCAGTCATTACACGCTTTCGTCCGCCGACCCGGCCCTGTTCGCGCGCTGCCTGGAGGCCCGCCTGTGTGCGTTCGACCATGAGCTCGCGTTCCATCTGGGCCAGGGATGCCATCACGTTGAAGAAGAAGCGTCCGGAGGCGGTGGTGGTGTCGATCGAGTCGGTAAGGCTGACAAAACCAATTCCGCGCTCGTTCAGGCCTCCGGCGAAATCCAGGAGGTCCTTCACGCTACGGCCGAGACGGTCCAGCTTCCACACAATGAGAGTGTCTCCCTCACGGAGTGTTTCCAGGGCCTTGGCTAGACCGGGGCGGCCGGCCTTGGTGCCGCTCATTGTGTCTTCAAAGATGCGATCGCATCCTGCACTATTTAAGGCAGCCAACTGCAGATCAAGGTTCTGGTCGCGCGTAGACACTCTGGCATAGCCGATACGGTGTGCCGCCATATGGGTTTCTCTTCTCAAAACTCGATTCGGGCTCCTGGCTCGACTGTACAGTTTCGAGAATTATTTGTGAGAACCGCCCCGCCGGGGCGGGGCTTCTCATCACAACGGCGGTTTCCCGCAGAACGGCGCGCTGTTCCGGCGCCTCACGGCAAGCGCCGCCTTTCTCGATTCAAGGCGTTCTTGAAATCCTTCGTTTCTAAGAGACTCTTGTCTGGCGTGAGCTGGGCGGCGCGGACGTGTCCTATCGAGGGTGATCGACTTGGGTGGTGGGCCGGGTTCGAGGGGCCAGGGCATGTCCCACGGGTCCGACCCTCCTGGTTTGGAACGGGATCCTGGGTCAGACCGGTGACGTGTGACGGGTGGAGAGCTGGAAGACGCCGTAGACGGCCAGGGCGCCGGCGAGGAGGAAAACGGGAGTGGCCCAGATGGGGGCGGATGAGGCTTCGCCCAGGACGGAAATTCCGATACTGACTCCGATGAGGGGATCGATAACAGTCAGACCGGCCACTACAAGGTCCGGCGGTCCGGATGAATATGCGCTTTGAACGAAGTAGGACCCTGACAGGGCTGCGGCGACCAAGCCAGCGACGCAGACGAACGTGAGTCCATCTCCTGGCTCGTAGTGGAATCCGAACTGGATGAGCGTGTGTACCCGGTCGATGACGACTTTTGCCAGGGTCGCAACGAATCCGAACAGCACTCCGGCGGCGGAGATGTATGACAGCGTGGTGAATTTCCTGCGGAAGAAACCGAAGGATAAAGCGAGGATGGTCAGGACGGCCCCGAGGATGATGAGCACGATGATGAGCTGGAGGTCATGGATGGGAACCGTCGTTGTGGTCAGGGCCGCGACGCTGACAAACAATCCGATGCCCCCTACGCAAAGAGCCACGGCCCGGATCGTCGGCGCCCCAAGCTTTGTCCCCGTTGCCCGCGCGTTCAGGACAGCGGTGATAACGAGGGCGACGGCGCCAAGAGGCTGAACCACTGTCAGCGGGGCCAGGTAGAGGCTGAATAGCTGCAGAACGATAGCCAGGCCGAGCATCAACGTGCCGGCTACCCATTCCGGGCGGCGGATCAGCGCAAGAAGAGCCTTGGGGTTCAGCCCCGTTTTAGTCCCGGGCGGCTCTTCCTGTTCGTTCTTCGACACGCCCCGGTGCTGAAACTGTGCTCCCAGGGCCAGGAAGACAGAACCAACAAGGGCCACTGGAATACCCAGAGCCTGCGTCGGTGTCAGCGAGACAAGTTCAAGAGCCATTGCGCCAGATTACCGGGTGCCTCAGCTGCCGGTTGAGGGAAATGCGTGGACGATGGGCGCCCGGTTACCGGGACGGGTGGGCGGAGGTATGCGCTGACCTTTTGCTGATCAGGGGGATCTTGCTAAGCCGGGGTTCGATGAGGTTGTTCCATAGAGGCAGCCAGAACAGGATTCCTGCGGTGCTGATGAGCAGGGAACCTGCAACATCGGTCGGGTAATGGACGCCCAGATATAGCCGTGACAACGCCACCACGGCCGCGAATATGCCACCAACGACCGCGGTAACGACGCGCTGGGCCGGGGTGCGGGCAAGGACCAGCACCGCTCCCCAGACCAGGGCTACCGCGAAGGCGGTGTGGCCGCTGGGGAAGCTGTCATAGCCGTTTTCCGTGATAAGTGCGTGGGTCACTGCTCCCGGGGGCCGCAGCCGGGCGACCGTGACCTTTCCGATTTCCGATGACAACCACCCGGCAGCAACCGTCGAACCAAACGCCAGGGCGGTCAGTGGCCGGCGCAGGACGAACATCAGGATCAGGCACACAAGGGCGAGGATGATCACATTCCCTGCCGGGGAAAGCACGGCGTTGATGATCGTGGCCAGAGTCGTCAAGGCCGGGCTGCGGTCATGGCTGAGGCTGACATCGACATCGAGGTCCGGGCCAGGGGAGCCGAAGGTTTTCGCCAGAACCCCCATCGACACGGTGAGTGCAAGCAGGAGGATCGACAGTGGCAGCAGCCACCATGACCGCCACGGCAGGTGCCGGGCAGCGATGCGGGAGGAGGAGTGCTTCAAGCGGTGTTCCTTTACGGGAGGACGGTCTCGTAGACCTGTTGGGCGTAGCCTTCCAGGGCGGTGGTGCAGCGGGTCAGGTGTTCCTGCGCCGTTGCGGCCTGGGAGAGACGGAGGACGTCGCGGGATTTGAGGTCCCGGTACCAGCGGCGCAGCCGTTCCAGGCTTTGTTCTTCTTCTTCGAGTTCCCCGAAGGTGAATTTTGACTTGGCGATCTCACGGGCTATCTCATCCTCGACCTTACCGCAGTCGGCGATGAACTCGGCCCATTCCTCGGCCCTCGCGGCCGCAAACGCTTCGCGGAGAAGTGCCTTACCGGCATCGTTGCGGGGTGCTGCATCAACGACGGTGAGTGTGCCTGATCCACGCTCGGCGAGTTCCCCGGCCCGTCCCAGGGCGGATTCGAAAGCCGGTAACGCGGGCAGCACCCAGGTGCCGTGGGAGACGGGAACGGCCCCGGCCCGGCGCAACTCCCGCCATACCGCCACGCGGTGCCGGGACGGCTGCGCGGGCACCTGCACGAGAACCAGCAACCACCCGAGATCTTCCATCGTCACACGCATAAATGTATCATTTGTTACTTGAAGGCCGGATTTCTGCCGGTTGGCGCAACACGCGGGGAGCAGATCGTGAACCAGGATCCGGTAGTCGAGCACTTCCTGAGCGGGGCCCGCGGTCTTCGTACCCAGGGAAGCGGTGCCGGGTGAGCGCGTTCGTGGACAGCATCCTGAACGTCAATCCGGTCCTGGCGTTGACCCTGGTGGGGCTGCTGGTGTTCGCTGAGGACGCGTTGTTCATCGGGTTCGTGATCCCGGGAGAGACAGCGGCGGTCCTCGGAGGCGTCGTCGCCAGCCGGGGCCACGTGGAGCTGTGGATGATGATGGTCCTGGTGGTGCTGGCCGCCATTGTCGGGGACACGGTCGGCTACGAGATCGGCAAACACTTCGGCCCCCGGGTCCTGAACCTGAAGGTCATGAACAAACGCCGCGCCAAACTGGACAAAGCGCAGGACTTCCTGCACCGCCGGGGAGGATCAGCGGTCTTCCTCGGCCGGTTTGTGGCGTTCTTCAGGGCGGTCATGCCTGCCCTGGCCGGGACGTCCCGGATGCCCTATCCCCGGTTTCTGGTCTTCAACGCCGCCGGCGGCCTGGTCTGGGGCGCGGGGTTTGTGCTGCTGGGTTTCCTGGCCGGCAACTCCTACGAAGCCGCCGCCAAGGCAGCCGGACGCGATATCACGGCCGTGGTGCTGGCGGTGGCCGTGATCGCGTTCATCGTCTGGCGCGTGCGCAAAGCACGCCGGGAACGCCGCGCCAGCGCGCCCGTTCCCGGATCCGCGCCGGAGCCCGAGCAATGACAGCCGACGCACGGGGCGCCGGGGTTCCAAGCCCCCGGCGGCATCTGTTCCCCCTGTATGCGGCCGGCTTCACCACGGCGTTCGGTGCCCATGCCGTGGCGGCGAACCTCGGCGCCTACAGCATCGGCCACGGCCAGTCCCTGCTGCTGCTCGGGGCGATGCTGGCCCTGTACGACGGAGCCGAGGTGCTGCTCAAACCCGTTTTCGGGACACTCTCGGACCGGATCGGCCCCAAACCGGTCCTGCTCGGCGGCCTGGCCGCCTTCGCCCTCTTTTCCGCAGCCTTCGTCCTGGCCCGGGATCCGGCATGGCTGTGGCTGGCCCGACCGGGCCAGGGCGCAGCCGCCTCAGCGTTCTCCCCGGCAGCCTCTGCCCTGGTTGCCCGGCTGAACCCCGCGGGCCGCCAGGGCAGAGCGTTCGGCTCCTACGGGTTCTACAAGAGCATCGGATACACCGCCGGTCCATTGATCGGAGGAACACTGGTGGCCTCCGGCGGGCTGGAACTGCTGTTCACCCTCACCGCACTCCTGGCACTGGCGGTAGCCGTGTGGGCCTTTCTGGCCGTGCCCGTGGCGGCGCCGCTGCCCCGTGCCCGGCAGACCGTCGCTGACCTGGCCCGGCGGCTGGCCGATCGGGCCTTCCTGGCCCCGACCGCCGCCCTGGCAGCCGCGACGGCGGCCCTGTCCGTCGGCGTCGGCTTCCTTCCCCTCTCGGGGGCAGCAGCAGGTCTCGGGCCCGTCGCCACTGGAGCTGCCGTCTCGGTCCTGGCCGTCTGCGCCGCCGTCGCCCAGCCCCTCGCCGGCCGGGCATCCGATACACCAGCCCGTCATCCGGGGCGCCTCGCGGGCCTGGGCCTGGCGCTCACGGCCGTAGGCCTGGCCGCCGCCATGCTACCCGGGACCGCCGGGCTGCTGGCGGCCGCCGCGGCCATCGGCGCCGGAACGGGCATCATCACCCCGGTTGCCTTTGCGGCCCTGGCCGCCGCCACACCGCCGGAGCGGCTGGGCCAGACCATGGGCGCCGCCGAAGTCGGCCGCGAACTCGGCGACGCGGGCGGCCCGCTGATGGTAGGGGCAGTCGCGGCCGCCACGGGACTCGCGGCCGGCTACGGCGCACTGGCCCTCCTGACCGCCGGCGTCGGAGTATTCATCCGTCATCCCCGCACCGCAGGCATGTCCCCGGCAGTCGCGGACACGGGCCGGGACCGGACGGAGCCGGGATGAATCAAACCGCAATTCCGCCGCACGGCGGACGAAAAGGCGACTGGGAATGATCAGCGTACAGACGCTGAGGTACGGGGCAGCGTTGCTGGCAGTTGTTGTTTTTACTGCCCTGAACGCCTATCTGCTCAATACCCTGGATGTTGTCGGGATCCCGTTGATCTTTGCGGCCGCCTTGCTCGTGCAGCTGCTGTTGATCATCCTGTTCGTCTTCAGCCTGATCATGGTCCTGCGCACGCCGCTGAAAATCGCGTGGTCGATACTGGTCTCCGCCTGGGAAGGCGTCCGGGCCAACACCTACGTCGTACGGCTCCGCCGACGCCACCCGCGCCTCGTCGGCTGGGCCGGCCGCCGGCTCTCGATGAAACGGCCAACCGGACTCGTCCTGACCATCGGCGCCGCGGCCGCGGCCGCGGCCCTCTGGCTTTTCATCAGCGTCACACGAGCGGTCGTCCTGAAGACCTCGTTCGCCGGCATCGACCAGCGGATCCTCAATCTCGTGCCGGACATCCGCACCGACGGGCAGAACACGTTCTTCATTTTCGTTACCTTTGCCGCGAGTTCGACGTCGGTTATCGTTTTCCTCATCATCCTGAGCCTGGCGTCCTGGCGGCGGCGGCAATGGTGGGTACCGGTCCTGCTGGCGGCCGCCTTTGGCCTGGAACGCGCCGCCTCCGCGGTGATCAAGCAGATCGTCGCACGGCCCCGGCCGGACCGCTCCCTGGGCTTGCTGAGCGAAAACAGCTTCAGTTTTCCCAGCGGACACACCCTGACGGCGACCGTCATGGGCGGACTCACCGCCTACCTGCTGTGCCGCGCCATCAAGTCCTCCATAGCCAGGCTACTGATCGTCCTGGCAGCGCTAACCGCCGTCTTGCTGGTCGGAATCAGCCGAATATATTTGGGCGTCCACTACCCCAGCGACATCCTGGGCAGTCTCGGCCTGGGTTTGTTTCTTCTCGCCGGCATCATCACACCGTTGGAGATCAACGACCGGTTCCACCTGGTCCAACCGGTGAAACTCAGCGCCGCGGTCAAACAGCCGCTGCTAATCGCCGTTGCCGCTCCCTTGCTGTTCGCCGGGATATTCGGCGCCGAGCTCACGCCCCTGACCGTCCTTGAACGTCAGGAGACAGCCCAGGCGTTGCCTGCGTTGGACGCGGCCGCCATCCGGCAGTTGCCCATCTACAGCGAAACGTTGACCGGGGCCAGAATGGAACCGATCAACTTCATCTACCTCGGCAGCCAGCAGCAGATCGAGGAACTGTTCAAGAGGGCCGGATGGTACAAAGCCGACCCCTCGACCCTGGGCAACACCCTGCGTTCCATCCTCGTCGCAGTACGCAACGAGCAGTACCTCACCGCTCCGGTCACGCCGTCCTATCTGGATGCCAGGCCGGAGACAGTGGCATTCGAAAAACCCACCGACGCCAACACCCTGGTACAGCGGCACCACACAAGGATCTGGAGAACCAATTTCACCATCGGCGGCCAACCCGTGTGGGTCGCCACAGCCAGCTTCGACCGCGGCATCGGGATAGGAACGAAATCCGGATTGCCAACCCACCACATCGACCCGAATATCGACGTGGAGAGGGCATACATCCTGCAATCACTGAAAGTGGCACAGCCCCACCTGGTGCACGTCGTGGACGCCCAGCAGGGACACAACGCAACCGGCGACGGATTCTTCACCGACGGCCAGGCTGCAGTACTCAATCCCGAAAACCTGAACCCGTAGTTACGTGCACCCAAAACCCGCCGGACGGAGCCGATGAGGCAACTGTCCCCGCTGTCCGGTCCATTCGCTGTCTGAAACAGACCGCGGCAATAACAGCCACTTTGAGACGATTCCGCATCCGGAGCTCCGCGCCTAAGGATTTGATCGCTAAGTAGCGGAGTTCTGTGATCGCTGTTTGGGCATAAATGTCCGTAAGCCGATCCTCGAACGGAACGTTAAAACCGCCAAACCGAGCTGTGAAAAAGCCGCCATTCCGAACCGACAGTCACAGTTCCGGCGCCTCACGGCAAGCGCCGCCTTTCTCGATTCAAGGCGTTCTTGAAATCATTCGTTTCTGAGAACGTCGAACGATCGAGGCAGGCTTGAGATTGGGGGGTGAGGTGAGGTAGAGGAGCATCACGATTAAGCGGACGCGGATTGAGCGCGGCCGGGTCCGGTCGGCGGTCAGCCAGACGTACGCGTCGGCCAGTCGTTGCTGGATGGGGCCGGTCCCGGCGGTGAGGGCTTCAACGGCCCTTTCGAACAGGCCTCTTAGTCGGCGGTGTTCAGGTCCGGCCAGGACCGGCCACGAAGGACCGGCCCTGGCCGGACCCGCTCCTAGCTCCTGGGCAGAACCGGTTCGGGCAGGTAGACCTTCCCGCCGGATTCGAGGAATTCGGTGGACTTGGCCTCCATTCCTGCGATGGCTTCCTGTTCGGACATGCCTCCGAACTGGTCGCGGATGTCCTGGGAGAGCCGCATGGAACAGAACTTGGGACCGCACATGGAGCAGAAGTGCGCGGTCTTGGCCGGTTCGGCGGGCAGGGTCTCGTCGTGGAAGGATTCGGCCGTTTCCGGGTCCAGGGAAAGGGCGAACTGATCGCGCCAGCGGAACTCGAACCGTGCCTTGGACAGGGCGTCGTCGCGTTCGTGGGCGCCCGGGTGGCCTTTGGCGAGGTCCGCGGCGTGGGCGGCGATCTTGTAGGTGATCACGCCGGTTTTGACGTCATCTTTGTTCGGCAACCCGAGGTGTTCTTTGGGCGTGACGTAGCAGAGCATCGCGGTGCCGTAGCGGGCGATCTCCGTGGCGCCGATGGCCGAGGTGATGTGGTCGTAGCCGGGGGCAATGTCGGTCACCAGTGGGCCGAGGGTATAGAACGGGGCGCCGTCGCAGAGTTCCTGCTGGCGTTCGACGTTTTCCCGGACCAGGTGGAAGGGGATGTGGCCCGGGCCTTCGACCATGACCTGCACGTCGTACTTCCAGGCGCGCTTGGTCAGCTCCGCCAGGGTGTCTAGTTCGGCAAACTGTGCGGCGTCGTTGGCATCCGCGGTCGCCCCCGGCCGCAGGCCGTCGCCCAGGGAAAAGGCGACGTCGTACTTGGCGAAGATTTCGCACAGTTCATCGAAGTGGGTGTAGAGGAAGTTCTCCTGGTGATGGGCCAGGCACCAACCGGCCATGATGGACCCTCCGCGGGAGACGATCCCGGTCACCCGGTTTGCGGTCAGCGGCACGTAGCGCAGCAGCACGCCGGCGTGGACGGTCATGTAGTCCACGCCCTGCTCGCACTGCTCGATCACGGTGTCCCGGTAGATCTCCCAGGTCAGGTCATTGGCCTCGCCGTTGACCTTCTCCAGCGCCTGATAGATCGGGACCGTGCCGATCGGGACGGGGGAGTTGCGGATGATCCATTCACGGGTGGTGTGGATGTCATCGCCGGTGGAGAGGTCCATCACCGTGTCTGCGCCCCACTGGGCGGCCCACTGCAGTTTGTCCACTTCCTCGGCAATGGAGCTGGTCACGGCCGAGTTGCCGATGTTGGCGTTGATCTTCACCAGGAACGCCTTGCCGATGATCATCGGCTCGGATTCAGGGTGGTTAATGTTGTTCGGAATGATGGCCCGGCCCGCCGCCACCTCACTGCGGACCAGTTCAACGTCGCAGTTCTCCCGCACTGCCACGAACCGCATCTCCTGCGTGATCACGCCCTGGCGGGCGTAGTGCATCTGGGTGACCGTCTTGCCGTTGAGGGCGCGGCGGGGCACCGGCTGCGCGCCCTTCCATTCCGCGGACGCGGCACCCCGGCGCACGGCGGACTTGCCGTCATCGAGCAGGTTCCGTTCCCGTCCGCCGTAGGGCTCGGTGTCGCCCCGGGATTCTATCCATTCGGACCGGAACGGCTCCAGGCCGATTACCGGATCGCTGCCGGGCCCGGCCGTCCGGTACACCGTGAACGGTGGATTCTTCACCCCGTTCGGAGAGTCCTCCAAGGCGATCTCCGTGACAGGGACGCTAATGCCGTGTTCCGGGTCGCGGGCGTACGCGAGCGAATGTGAATTCATGGCGTTCATCAGTGGTTTCCTACTTCCTTCGCCGGCATGACCCGGACAGGTTCAACGGTCGCAGGCTGCATCAGCCCGATCTCAGCCCCTGCATTAGGGCACCCGTGTGGATGAAAAAACCCTAGCACCCCGGCGTGCCCGTTCCGGTTGGATGATGACTGGTGTTCCCCGGAGGGCCTCCATCCTCGGAAGCAGGCCCTCCCAGCGATGGGGATATGACATATCTCCGGCAGCTGAGGCCTCCTGTTCGCAGCTGCCGGGGCTGACGCGCTCCTCGGTCAACCGCCAGCCCGGCCAACGCACAGCACCCGGGAATGGTGCAGACGCCTTCTGCTATTCCGTGCAGTCGACTTCTGAAACTGACATCAACCCTCGTCATAGGAATTAGCTAAAACCGCCAAACCGAGCTGCGAAAAAACCGCCAATCCGAACTAGCAGTCACACAGGAGGAGCGTCGGGATCTGGTCGGGTTTAGAGGTAGCTGCAGATGCGTTCGGGGTCGCAGGCTGCAGGGTCCCCGGCGGCCGCGGCGTCATGAAATTCGGCAACGGTTGCACGCAGTGCCGTGAGTTCTGCGATCCGGGCGTCGAGGTCGCGGAGCTGTTTGGCCAGCAGATCCCGGACGTGTACGCAGGGGGCCTGGCCGATGTCCCGGACGGAGAGGATGTCACCGATCTGGGCAAGGGTCAGTCCGGCCGTGCGGCCGCGGCGGATGAATTCCAGCCGGCTGACTGTTTCCTGGGCGTAGTCGCGGTATCCGTTCGGTGCCCTGTCGGCGGCCGGCAATAGGCCGCGGTCCTCGTAGAACCGCAGGGTCTTGGCCGTCATGCCCGCGGCTGCGGCAGTTTCGCCGATAAGCATCATGCACCTCTCGTCCCCGGGGGGTTCCTCCTTGACCTTCCAGTTTAGTGGAAGGTCAACAGGGGGTAGGAACCCGCGGGTGGCGCCCCGGGCCGGGAGAGCGGAGTCAGCCTCTTGACCTTCCCCCTCGGTGGAAGGTGCAGACTGGGGCAGAACCATATACGAGGCACTGTTACGGGTATTTCGGGACGTCGCTGCTGTACGACTTTGGAGGATTCCATGTCTGAACCAACACCTGATTTTGATCTGGCCGTCATCGGATCGGGCGGCGGAGCATTCGCGGCCGCGATCCGGGCGACCAACCTGGGCAAACGCGTCCTGATGATCGAGCGCTCCACCGTCGGCGGCACGTGCGTGAACACCGGCTGCGTGCCGTCCAAGGCACTCCTGGCCGCGGCAGAGGCCAGGCAAGTTGCCCTGGACGGAGCAGGCCGGTTCCCCGGCATCAGCACCTCAGCCGGGCCGGTGGACATGGCCGGGCTGATCGGTGGGAAGCGTTCCCTGGTGGAGACGATGCGTTCGGATAAGTACGTGGACCTGATCGCGGACTATGGCTGGGAGCTGCGCCAGGGCAATGCCGTGTTCACCGGCACCCAGGACGATCCCGTCCTGGAAATCACCGGACAGGACGGGATGCGGGAGTCCGTAAGGGCCGCGCACTATCTGGTGGCCACTGGGTCGGCTCCGTGGGCGCCCCCGATCGAGGGTTTGGCAGACACGGACTACCTGACCGCCACCACCGCGATGGAACTCGAGGAGGTCCCCGACTCCCTGCTCGTGCTCGGCGGCGGGTACGTGGCCCTGGAACAGGCCCAGCTCTTCGCCCGGCTCGGGTCCAAGGTCACCATGCTGGTCCGCTCCCGCCTGGCCTCGGCCGAGGAACCCGAAGCCTCCCGCGCCCTGATGGGCGTCTTCGCCGACGAGGGCATCCGCGTCGTCCGCCGGGCGGCCGTGTCCTCCGTACGTACGGATCCGGCCACCCGCGGGATCGTTGCGACCGCGGCCGCCTCCGGCGGCCAGGAGGAATTCCGGGCCGCCAGGCTGCTCGTCGCCACGGGAAGGCGCCCGGTCACGGACGGCCTGAACCTGTCCGCGGTCGGCGTGAAAACCGGGGACGGCGGCGAGATCTTGGTCAACAGCCGGCTGGCCAGCACCAATCCCAGGATATTGGCCGCCGGAGACGTGACCGGACACCGCGAATTCGTCTACGTCGCAGCATCCCACGGCTCCCTGGTGGTGGAGAACGCCTTCAACAACGCCGGCCGCGAGGTCGACTACCGGCACCTGCCCCGGGTCACCTTCACCAGCCCGGCCCTGGCCGCGGTCGGGATGACCGACAAGGAAGCCAACGAGGCCGGCATCCGGTGCGAATGCCGGGTCCTGCCCCTGGAGTACGTGCCCCGGGCCCTGGTGAACAGGGACACCCGCGGCTTCATCAAGATCGTCGCGGACGCGGACACCGGGCGGATTGTGGGAATCACCGCCGTCGCGAAGGACGCCGGTGACCTCGCCGCCGCCGGGGTCTACATCCTGGAAGCCGGGATGACCGTGGAGCAGGTGGCGAACCTGTGGAGCCCGTACCTGACCATGGCCGAGGGGATCAAGATCGCCGCCCAGTCCTTCACCACTGATGTCTCCAAACTCTCCTGTTGCGCCTCCTGAGCCGTAGCCCCTCCAGTAACTTCATCCAACTCACCGACCGGCAGACCTCACCGGACAGCGGCATCGACCTCGCACTCTCGTTGGTCGTAAGACCCGCACGATAATATGCACGGTGACGGGGGGATTACTGCAACCATGTTCCTTATGACTGGAATGAAGATCGGCTATGCCCGGGTCTCGACGAACGACCAGGACCTGACCGCCCAACGCAATGCCCTCTTTGCCCTGGGTGTAGATGAGGCCCAGATCTTCGTCGATCACGGACTGACGGGAGCGAACCGGGTGCGCCCTGGGCTCCGTGAAGCGATGGCGGCGTGCCGGGGCGGCGATACGCTCGTGGTGACCAAGCTCGACCGTTTGGCACGCTCTCTTTCCGATGCCAGGGATATAGCCCACGAGCTGACGGCCAAGGGGGTAGTGCTCAGTCTCGGCGGCAGCACTAATGATCCAACTGATCCGGTAGGCCGGCTGCTGTTCAATGTCCTGGGAATGGTGGCCGAGTTTGAGGCGGACCTGATCCGGATGCGCACTCGCGAGGGAATGGCGGTCGCCAAGGCGAAGGGGCGGCTGAAAGGCAAGCAGCCGAAACTGTCCAAGACACAGCGGAAGCATCTTCTGACACTGCACGACGCCGGGGAGCACACGCAGGCTGAGTTGGCGGAGCTGTTCCGTGTGTCCCGAACAACGGTGTACCGCGAGCTCCAAAGGCGAACCATCTGAAGGCCGATGCGGTGCCGCCGGCCGTGAGTGCACCAAGCGCTGCGAAAAGAACACCATTTAGCGCCGCGATTCACTGGTGGGAGCCGCGCAGCGCTTTACGCCACCAGCAAGCCCGTGCTGCACGCGAGAGCACCACAACGTAGCCCGGAACGACGTGCTGCCTGAAGACTCTGGGTTCCGGCCTCGCCCAGCAAGCGCCCAGCCCTACTGCACGGGCCTCGCTTCGCTCGGGCTCTAGAAGCGCTTTTCTGTTTTGGCTGCTGTCCTGACGGATTGTACGTGTCCGCTCCGGCCCATCTAGCCCCTCCTTCGTCGGGGCCTGCGGTACAGGAAATGTCCCTGCGGTGCTCCTTCGTCGCTGATTTCCTCCGGGAATTTCCCGCCCTTGCCCTGCGGGTAGACAGGCCTCCGTCGGCCACAGCTCCGCAAGCTTCGCCAGCAGCCAAAACAACGGGGGGAGAGGGGAAGCTGGCCGGTCACCAAAGCCGCCCCGCTTTGGTCCGCGCCAGCACCCGATTCCAGCCGCTTGACAGACATAGAAGCGTCGGGGGAGAAGGGGAAGCTGGCCGGTCACCATTGGTCGCCCCACTCACCCAAGCCTCGGCAAAAGGAGCAACAAACCATGAATAACCCGAAGCCGTTCCACGATGCGACGCAGGCCGTCGTGTTCCTTGAAGTCCTCGCCGGAATCGTTGCTAAGTCACCCGTGACCTATAGCGCGTCAAACGCTCAGGTCTTCGCTGATCAGCTTCTTTCAATGGCTGAATCTGAGGTGTGTCAAGGATCCGGGACAGTTCGTTAGTTTCTTTTTGGTTAGGCAGCAGCGGGTAGCTGCTGGTTTTGGGTCATGAATTTGGCCATGGCCGCAGCTGGTGGCAAGCCGTCATTGTGGGTGTGGGGTCTGTGCCGATTGTAGAAGACCTCGATGTAACGCATCGTTGCCCGCCGTGCGTCTTGCCGGGTGGGGAAGCTGTAGTGGTGGTAGAACTCGTTCTTCAGTGACGAAAAGACAGACTCGGCCACGGAATTGTCCCA
>NZ_JBNPEN010000022.1:0-21203 GCF_050490295.1 Pseudarthrobacter sp. J1763
TCGAGGTTTCGGTGGGCACTGTCGCGGGGATCATGGCCGAAAACGGGTGGGCGGCAAAGCGGATGAGAGCGTTCAAGCGCACCACGATCGCCTCGGATCCGGATAAAGTCTTCGAGGACCTCATCGGCCGGGACTTCACTGCAGAAGCCCCTGGAACGCGTCTGGTGGGCGATATTACCTACCTGCGCACCGGCGAAGGGTGGCTGTATTTGGCCACTGTCATTGACCTGTGCACCCGCATGGTCGTCGGCTGGGCCATGGCTGAGCACATGCGCGCCTCGTTGGTTACCGGAGCCCTGACGATGGCCAGGGACCGCGGCCACCTGAGCCCCAACGCCATTTTTCACAGCGACCACGGAACGCAGTACACCTCCCGGGAGCTAGGTGCGTGGTGTGTGGGCAACCGGGTCCGGCAGTCCATGGGGGCCAAAGGAGTGTGCCTGTTAACCGGCTATTCCAGCTGTTCACTCTATGAAACCCGCTGGTAGCCCTTGACTTTAGCTTGAGCGAGGCGGACCCTTTTGTCTCATGGAGGACGGCCAGGAAATGAGGTTGGAGGCTTCCGGCGGTGCGTGGTTGATCGCCGGGGCGGGATCATCCGCGTTTGCCACCGTCAATGAGTATTTGGGTTATCTGGCGGACCGGAATTATTCGCCGGCGACAGTGCGGGCTTATGGGTTCGACCTGCTGGCTTTTTGCCGGTGGCTGGCTGGCGAAGAACTCGGCCTCGGCGAGGTGAACACGGATGTGCTGCTTCGCTACCTCGCCGCGTGCCGGCGCGCTACGGTCCCGGGCAGGCCTGGCCCTAACGTCTTGACCTTGCAGGGCCAACGTACTGATGGTTATGCCCCGGCGACGGTGAACCGGCGCCTGGCAGCTGTCTCGGGCCTTTTCACGTTCATGGTGATGCGTGACCCCGGGGTGAAGAATCCTGTCCCTCGGGGAACGGAATCCCGGTGGCAGGGCCCTGATTACCGCTCGGGGTTGCTTGGTCATTTGGCCCGGCCCCAGCCCCGCTCCGTGCTGCGTTTACGCGAGCCCCGCCGGCTTCCGCGGGCCTTGGACCATGAGGAGGTTGTTGCATTTTTTCAGGGTCTGAAGTCTTGGCGGGACCGGGCCATGGCCGGGTTGATGCTTTATTGCGGGCTGCGGGCCGGGGAGGTCCTGGGTTTGGCGGTGGGGGATGTTGATATTGGTGGCCGGTGGCTGCTGGTTCATGGCAAGGGATCCAAGGAACGTCGGGTCCCTCTGGATACCGACGTTGCCGCGATTATTCAGACCTACCTGTTGATTGAACGGCCCGAGTCGGCGAGTTTGATGTTGTTTCTGGTGGCCAAGGGCAAGACCCGGGGCCAGCCATTGACGCCGGCTGGGCTGCGGACGATCTTCCGCTATCACCGGGAAATCTCTGGAGTCGCCGAAGGCCACCCGCACGCGTTGCGTCATACCTTTGGCAGCGCCCTGGCAGAGGCCGGGGTTGACTTGGCGGTCATGCGTGAGCTGTTGGGCCATGCCCACGTCAACACCACGGCCCGTTATATCCATCTGGCCCCAGCCCATGTGAAAGCCGAATACGATGCAGCCCGCAAACGCCAGCAATCCACAGACTGAGAACCCTGCCGCGGTCGTGGAGGAGTACCGGGACTATCTGGCCTCGCGCGGGCATGGTTCCACCCCGGCGTTCTCCGGCGCGAGAACGTTCATGGCCCGCTGGCCGGTTCCTGAAGACTGGTTGGGCGAGCCCCTGCAGGTCCGTTGGGAAACCAAATATCATACGACGCCCTTCATCCTCTTTTTGATGCTGACCGGAAGGATCCACGGCGATTACGGATATCTATTGGAAACCAAACTCACCAATATTCTTAGTGCCTGCACAGGCCAACCACCCGAAGCAGACCTGCTCTTCTTCCTAGAGCAGGCGCGCACACTGGGCTTTAGTGAGCGTGTCAGCCGTGCCATGGCCACCGGGGTCGTGGCGCGGATCCTGCTGCACACAGGCGGCCCACTCTCTTCCGCGGGTACTGGTGACTTGGAGGAATTTGAGGCCGCATGCCGGGCGCGGGAACAACGCAGCGGCCTCTCTGCCCACCCCTATCTGGTGCTGTGCACCGATGTTCGCCGGGTCCTGTTTCATGCCGACCTCATGCCCGAACCGGCACCGAAACCAGATGCTCGCCGTTCCTTCAGTGACCGCATGGAAACAGTTCATGGGCCCCTAGCCGGGGCTTTGGTACGGTATCTGGATCGCAAAACCGTGACCTGTATTCCCCGAACGGTCTCATCTTTGGCTACTCGACTGGCCCATTTTGGGGCGTATGTCACCACACTGGATCCGGATCTTTGCGGGCCCCAGGGGTTGGAACGGTGCCGGCATATCGAGCCGTACCTGATCGCGTTGAGTCGGGCGCCGAACACCAAGAGTGGGGGCATACTTTCGCCTGCCGAACAAGCCCGGCGTATTCATGCCGTCTCCAACTTCCTGCGGGAAATCACCGAATGGGGATGGCCGGACGCCCCGGCACGGCAACTGCTGTTCCGCTCCGATAGTCCCCGACTGCCCCGACCGCTGCCCCGCTACCTGCCACCGGACAGCGACAGGGTCCTCGCCCAAGCCCTGCTGGAATCCTCCAACCGCCTGGCCGCCGACGCATTGTTGCTCCAGCGCGCTTGCGGGCTGAGGATCGGTGAGCTCCTGGATCTGGAATTGGACTGCGTTCACCAGCTCTCCGGCAACGGCGCGTGGCTGAAAGTGCCCTTGGGCAAGATGAAGACTGAACGGATGGTGCCCCTGGATGATGACAGCCTGGCCCTGCTGGACCGGATCACCGCCACCCGGTCCCCGGGCCAGGCGATCACCCACCCCGTGACCGGCAAACCCGTACAGTTCCTCTTCACCCGTTACGGGAAGCGGCTGCAGGTCAACGGACTGCGCTCAGAGCTGGACCGTGCCGCCGCTAGCGCCGGGCTCGGGCACGTGACCACCCACCAACTCCGCCATACCTACGCCACCGCCCTGATCAATGCCGGCGTCACCCTCCAAGCCCTGATGAGCCTGCTCGGGCACGTCTCTGCCGAGATGAGCCTGCGCTACGCCTCCCTCTTTGATTCCACCGTGCGCACCGAATACGAACGAGCCCTGGACCTGGCCAAAACCCGCATCGGCACCACGACGGGGACGGGAAGAACACAGCTGCCCATCACAAGTATCACCGGCGGCAACTGGCGTGAAACACCAACCATCAAATCCCGCCTCGCCGGCGGCTACTGCCTCCGCGCCCCGGCGCAGGAAGCCTGCCCCTACGCCAACATCTGCGAACACTGCCCCAGCTTCCGCACCGAGAACAGCAACCTGCCCGTCCTCCAAGCCCAACGCAAAGACGCCGCACTGCTGGCCCAGGACGCCATCGGGCGCGGCTGGGACAGCGAAGCACGACGGCACCAGGCCTTGGTCAAACAGCTCGACCTACTCATTGAGGAAACCAACACAGCATGAATACAGAACCCTTGAATGAGCAACTGGAAACAGCCCTGCGTCAGCTCACCAGCCAGGGTGCCAGGATCAGCTTCACCGCGATCGCAGCCCAGCTAGGCATCCCGCGCTCAAGCCTCTACCGCAACCCAGTCGCACGCGAACTCATCCACCAACGTATCACCGAAACACACGCGGATGCGGAGAAAAACATGGCCGCGGACGTCAACCGGCTCCGGCTGCTCATCGACACACTGGCCGCACGGGTCCGCAACCACGAAGAACGTCTTCGGCAACTCGAACGCAGACCACACAGCACACCTCAATAGGCCCCCGCGATTAGCCGGTTATGGCGCAGCCCAACCAATTATTAGCCGGTTAATGCGGCGATAACGCGGCGATGGAATCGTTCTTCTCGCTTCTACAGAAGAACGTCCTGGACCGGAAACGATGGCACACCCGGGAGGAACTGCGCCTAGCGATCGTGATCTGGATCGAGCGGACCTACCACCGTCGGCGACGCCAACGCGGCCTGGGAAAGCTCACCCCGATCGAGTATGAAATGATCACAAACGTCGCACTCGCGGCCTAACCAAGCGAGTCAACTAAACCGACAGCAGTCCCATCCTCGAACGAACCACGTCCGAGTCTCGCGTTGGAGGTACTCCGAAGACTGTTTGGAACAGCGAGTCACACAACGCGGGAAACTATGGGACCGCACTAGTACGAAAGATGCTCCCTGGAAGAGCTTTCCCCTTCCCTAAAGCGCTCTACGCCGTCGAAGACGTCCTCCGCCTTTTCGTCAAGGAGAAACCAGATGCAGTGATCCTCGACTTCTTTTCCGGCTCAGGCACCACGGCCCACGCTGTAATGCGCCTCAACAAACAAGATGGTGGCGGTCGGCAGGCCATTCTGGTGACGAACAATGAAGTTTCCGCCGAGGAACAGCGTTCTCTTCGAGAGGACGGGTTGCGTCCCGGTGATGCCGCTTGGGAGAAGTTCGGGATCTGCGATTTTGTGACGAAGCCCCGGATTCGTGCGGCGATTTCAGGCCTTACCTCGGACGGCGCCCGGATCAATGGCCACTACAAGTTCGTCGATGAGTTTCCGATGGCTGATGGATTTGAGGAAAATGCCGCGTTTTTCACCCTCACCTACGAATCCCCGTGGATGGTGAGCAACGATCGCGCCTTCATGGCGATCGCACCGATGCTCTGGTTGCGTGCGGGAGCTCAGGGCCGTCGGGTCGAGAAGCTTGTCGATGGCTGGGCGATCGCAGACACCTACGGCATACTCAAGGATCTCGATCAGGCATCCGAGTTCGTGAGATCTCTGAGAACCGTCAAGGATCTCCGCATCGCGTACATCGTCACAGATGACGAGGGCCGTTACCAGCAGGTCGCGGACGAGCTTCGCGGGATCGAGACAGTCCGCCTTTACGAGGACTACCTGCGCAATTGCGAGAGCACCGGGGACCTCTGATGCGGTACACACTGAAGGACTATCAGGCCGACGCAGTCGGCGACACGCTCCGCGAGCTCGCGGCGGCGAAGGACTTCTATCGCAGCGCCAGCAAGCGGGTCTCGTCAGTCGCGTTAACGGCGACCATGGGCGCGGGCAAGACCGTCATGGCGGCAGCCGTGATAGAGGCGGCGTCGGTCCACCGCGGGTAGGGGGGCCACCGCGGGTAGGGGGGCCACCGCGGGTAGAGGTGCCACCGCGGGTAAGCGGACGGGCAGAGCCGGAAGCTCGGACCAGGCAACCCTCAGTAAGCCCCGGCTCCGGCCTCGGCAACCTCCTGGTCCTGCTCAATGGTCCCGGTGGACACGCCAACGGCGCCCATGATCCGCCCGTCCCGCACCAGCGGAATCCCGCCGGGGAACACCACCAGCCGCCCGCCGTGGGCGTCGCTCAGGCCGTGGATCGGGCCGTGTGGCCGGGTGGCTTCCTGCAAATTCCCGGTTTCGCACTGGAAGGCAATGGACGTGTAGGCCTTGTTGATCGCGATGGTGATGGAGCCGATGTTCGCGCCGTCCATCCGGGCGTGGGCCTTGAGGTTGCCGCCGGCGTCCACCACGGCGATGTCCATCGGCTGGCCGATTTCGGCGGCCTTCTTCGCGGCGGCGTCGATGACTTGCTGCGCTTCTTCGAGGGTGATGGTTTCCAGTACGGTTCCGTCGGCCATGGCTCTGATCCTTTTCGCTGGGGGATAGTGGGCCAACTCAAGCACGAGACCCGGGTCACACAACAGGTGGGGATGACCCCCAAGCCCGCATGCGGGTTTCCCCCCGTACCCGCGACAGACAAGCTCCCCTAACGTGGAAGGCAGCCAATCTAGGAGGTTTCCGTGGGTGTTGTGCCCCTGAAGGACATAGTCGATCCGGCCTTTAGCGCCCGTTACGGCGTGCCGGCCATCAACATTTTCAACGACCTGACCATGGAGGCGGTCCTCGCCGCCGCCGAGGAAGCGAACTCTCCGGTCATCCTGCAGACCTCGGTCAAGACGGTCCGCAGCATCGGCTCCCGCCAGCTGTTCGACATGTGGCAGTCCCTGACCCGAGGCATCGAAGTCCCCGTCACCCTGCACCTGGACCACTGCCCGGACCGGGAGGTGGTCACCGAATGCCTCAAGGCCGGCTGGAACTCCGTGCTCTTTGACGCCTCCAACCTGCCCGTGGCGGAAAACCAGCGCCAGACCATCGAAGTGGTGGCCGAGGCCCGCCAGTACGGCGCCCAGGTGGAAGGAGAGATCGAGGCGATCACCGGCGTCGAGGATGATCACGGTTCGGACGACGTCGCCCCGCAGCAGAGCCTGGACACGGCGCTGAACTTCGTCGATGCCACCGGCATCGACGTCTTTGCCCCCTCGATCGGCAACGCCCACGGCTCCTACAAAGCCGCCCCCGTGCTCGACGTCGGCCGCGTCACCGAGATCGTGGAGGCCCGTAACATCCCCATCGCCCTGCACGGCGGGTCCGGGCTGAGCCCGGAGCAGTTCGCGGACCTGATCGCCCGCGGCTGCGCGAAGGTCAACATCTCCACCGCGCTGAAGGAAACCTTTATGCAGTCCTCCCTGGCCTTCCTCAAGCAGGCCGAGCAGAACAACAAATGGGACCCGCCGTCGCTGTTCAAGCACACCCGCGCGGACATCATGACCATGGTCAAAGAGCTGACCGAGCAATTCGGCAGCGCCGGCAAGGGCGGCCGCTGATGCCGGCCCTTATCTTCGACTGCGACGGCGTCCTGGCCGACACCGAACAGCACGGCCACCTGCCGGCCTTCAACCGGACCTTCGCCGATTTCAACGTCCCCGTGCAGTGGAGCGTGGAGGAGTACGCGGAGAAGGTCAAGATCGGCGGCGGCAAGGAGCGGATGCGCAGCATCCTCACCGCCGACCTCGCCCGCAGCCTGGGCCTGGCGGACGACGCCGCCATAAACGCGGCCGTCCTGGCCTGGCACCAGCGCAAGACCGCCGTCTACAAAGAGCTCGTGGGATCCGGCGTGATGCCCGCCCGGCCCGGCATCGCCCGGATTGTCCGGGAAGCGCACGACGCCGGGTGGACCCTCGCGGTGGCCTCCACCTCAGCGGAACCTGCTGTCCGCGCCGTCCTCAGCCACGCCGTCGGCGATGAACTCGCCGCGCACTTCGCCGTGTTCGCCGGTGACATCGTCCAGCAGAAAAAGCCCGCCCCGGACATCTACCTGCTCGCGCTCAAGGAGCTGAACCTGGACCCGGACGAGACGATCGTGGTCGAGGACAGCGCCAACGGCCTCCGCGCCGCCCTCGGCGCCGGACTGCGCACCCTGGTCACCGTCAGCGGCTACACCCGCGAGGAAGACTTCACCGGCGCCGCACTCGTGGTCAGCTCCCTCGGCGAGGCCGCCGACCCCGGGGACGCGGGCGAAAAGGCCAAGGTCCTCGCCAACCCGGCCGGCGTCGACGTCCCCGGCGCCGTCACGCTGGCGACGCTGCAGGCGATCCTGGCAGTGCCACGGCCAGAGCCCCGGCCCGGCGTCGGCGCCGCAATCTCAACCGCCACCGATGTTTCAACCGCCCCTTCGACCCTGACGGAGACCCCATGACTGCCACCGACCTCGCCGACGTCGAGTACGTCGTCCACACGCTCGCGCAGACCGCCGTCGACAAGGAAAAGGAGTTCGGCGGCCTGGACGCGGTGGTGGGCGACGGTGACCTCGGCTACTCCCTGGCCCGCGGCTTCGAGAAGGTCCTGCATGACTGGGATTCTTTCAAGCGCGACGACGTCGCCACCTTCCTGCAGCAGATCGCCCTGGCTATCTCCTCCCGGATCGGCGGGACCTCCGGCCCGCTGTGGGGGACCGCATTCCTGCGCGCCTCCGCCGCCGCCAAGACAATGGACGCGATCGACGGCGCCGCCGCCGTCGCCATGCTGCGCGCCGCCGCCGAGGGCATCATGGCCCGGGGCGGCGCGAGTCTGGGCGACAAGACCCTGCTGGACGCGCTGGTCCCGGCCACCGACGAACTGGAACGCCAGCTCGCCGCCGGCGCCGGACCGGCCGAATGCCGCGCCGCCTTTGCCAAGACTGTCCGCGAATGCGCTGACGCCACCAGCACGCTGGAGGCCAGGCGCGGCCGGGCCAGCTACAGCGGGGAACGCAGCATCGGCTCCCCGGACGCGGGCGCCGTCGCAATCGCCATCATCATCGAACACATCACCGAGGGCTGGGACCAGCGCTAGCCCTGCTTTGCCATAGAACCTGACCAGCACAACGACGTGGAGATCTCATGAAAAAGTTCGTCAACGACCCCAAACAGTTCGTCCCCGAGATGCTCGAAGGCCTGGCCCTGGCCAACCCCGACACCCTCAAGTACGTCCCCGAATACAACCTGATCATGCGCGCCGACGGCCCGGACCAGAACAAGGTCTCGATCGTCCAGGGCTCCGGCTCCGGCCATGAACCCGCGCACGTCATGATCGTGGGCAAGGGCATGCTCGACGCTGCCTGCCCGGGCGACGTCTTCGCGGCCCCGCCGTTCGACTACGTCTACGAGACCACCAAGATGATGGCCTCACCCAAGGGCGTGCTGCTGCTGGTGAACAACTACACCGGCGACAAGATGGTCTTCGACATGGCCCAGGAAATGTCCTCCGCCGAGGGCATCCAGGTCAAGACCCTCTTCATCAACGATGACGTCTCCGTGGAGGACTCCACCTACACGATCGGCCGCCGCGGCGTGGCCGGGAACTTCTTCGTCATCAAGGCCGTCGCCGCCGCCGCCGAGCGCGGTGCGGACCTGGACGAGGTCATCCGGATCGGCGAGAAGGTCAACTCCGTCACCCGCAGCATGGGCGTAGCACTGACCGCCTGCACCCCGCCGGCCAAGGGCAGCCCGCTGTTCGAACTCGGCCCGGACGAGATCGAGATCGGCGTCGGCATCCACGGCGAGCCGGGCCGCCGCCGGGCGGCCATGATGAGCGCCAACGAGATCGTCGAGGAGATGCTCACACCGATCGTCCACGACCTGCCGTTCGGCGACGGCGACCGTGTGGCCCTCATGATCAACGGCCTCGGCGGCACCCCCATCAGCGAGCTGTACCTGCTCTACGGCCAGGCCCACAAGCGACTCGCCGAGCAGGGCATCAGCGTCGGCCGCAGCTACGTCGGCGAGTACTGCACCTCCCTGGACATGGCCGGTGCTTCCATCACCCTGGTCAAGCTCGACGACGAAATCGAGTCGCTGCTCATGGACCCGGCCGAGATTCCGATCCGGGTGTTCTAGGCACTCGTCCGGGGATCCCCCCGGCGTTAAGTACGACGGCGGAGCCGGTCACCTTTCGGTGGCCGGCTCCGCCGGTCTGAACCTGGCCCGACATGCTCACTACGGTGGTTCCCGGGCCCGGCCTGTGACGTAGGGTGACGGAGATGGAACTCCGTCTCGAAGTCGTCCAGGTGCCCGTTTCCGACGTGGACCGGGCCAAGGCCTTCTACACTGACCAGCTCGGCTTCGGCCTCGACCACGATGTCGAACACATCCCGGGAATGCGGGTGGTGCAGCTCACCCCGCCGGGTTCGTCCTGCTCGATCGTCATCGGAACCGGCATGACCGGTATGGTCCCCGGCAGCCTCGAAGGCCTCCAGCTGGTGGTGCCGGACATGGACGCGGCGCGCACCGAACTGCTCCGCCGCGGCGCCCCCATCAGCGAAGCCCAGGACATGGGCGGATTCGCTTTCGCCTACCTGAGCGATCCGGACGGCAACCGCTGGGTCATCCAGGAAATCCGGCCCAAGCAACAGTGACCGGTCCGCCGTCGTACTTAAACGCCTAACCGAACAGGTACGTCGCCTCGTCGTAGCGGTGCTGCGGGACCGTCTTGAGCTTGCCCACAGCTTCCGCCAGGCTTACCCGGACGATCTCGTCCGCGCGGGTGGCGACCATCTTCCCCCAGGCCCGGTCATGGACTGCGTCGACGGCGGCGAGGCCCAGCCGGGTGGCCAGCACCCGGTCCGTGGCGCTCGGGGCGCCGCCGCGCTGGATGTGGCCCAGCGTCGTCGAACGGGTCTCGATGCCGGTGCGGTCCTCGATCACGGGGGCCAGGCGCTCGCCGATCCCGCCGAGCCGGGGCCGGTTGAAGCCGTCCAGGCCGCGGTCGGCGTGCGGCTCGGTCATGTCGGCGGAGATGAAACCCTCGGCCACGACCACCAGCGGGGTGCGGCCGCGCCGGAACGGGCCTTCCACCCACTCGCAGATCTCATCCAGGCTGGCCGTCTGCTCCGGGATCAGGATGGCATGCGCGCTGGTGGCCATGCCGGCGTAGAGCGCGATCCACCCCGCGTGCCGGCCCATCACCTCGGCAATCATGCAGCGGTGGTGGGACTGCCCGGTGGTCTTGAGCCGGTCGATCGCTTCCGTGGCGATTTCAACGGCGGTGTGGAAGCCGAAGGAGAAGTCGGTCGCGGACAGATCGTTGTCCACGGTCTTGGGCACCCCGACGATGGGAATGCCGGCGTCGCTGAGGGTTTTCGCCGCGGACATGGTGCCCTCGCCGCCGATCACGATCAGGGCGTCCACTCCCTCGGCGCGCAGGTTCGCCTGGATCCGTTCGACGCCGCCGCCCTCCCCGAGTGGGCTGACCCGGGAGGTGCCGAGGATGGTACCGCCGAGGTTTGCGATGCCGCGCACGCTCATCCAGTCCAGATTGATGGTGCTGCCCTCCACGAGCCCGCGCCAGCCGTCCGTGAATCCGACAAACTCGTCCCCGTGCACGCGGATCCCGCGCAGCACGCACGAGCGGATAACGGCGTTGAGCCCGGGGCAGTCGCCGCCGCTGGTCAGGATCCCTATACGGGCCATGAGTCTTTCCCTCCACTGTGCTGACGTACTGCGGTCGCTGCTTCCACGAAACCATCAATGCCGGGGCCGCGGTATGAGGAGTTCCCCACCTCCGCAGGGCGGGATAACCCGTACGTAGCGGGCGCTGACGGGGCCGGTTATGATGGGAGGAGCGCCACAGCAGACGCCGCATCACCTGCGGCCTGCCTTTCGTCAAGGAGGACGGGAATGACAGAAGCGGAGCCGGAATTCGACACGCTGGTCCGCAGCCTGCGCGACGTCGAAGGGGCCCAGCACAAGCTGGATTCAGTCGCCGCGCTGGCCCGTGACCTCGCCGGACGGTTCGAACTGCAGCCGCTGCTGGGCCGGATCCTTGACCACGCGACTTCCCTGCTTGGCTGCGAGTCCGGCTCCATCGCCCTGGTCAATGAAGCCAGTGGAACCTACACGAAAAAGGTGGACATCGGCGTCGGCTGCCAGGAAGGCCAGACGTTCTCGCTGAAGGAGGGCTTCACCGGGCAGATCGTGCGCAGCCGCTCCACCGTCATCCTGGACGCTTACAGCAGCATCGAACGCGGTCACATCCCGCCGACGGATCCGCGCTGGAACTGCGCCGTGATCGGGGTGCCCATCCGATGGGGCGAACAGATCATCGGGGCCTTCATCGTCTTCAGCCCGGACCAGGGCCGGGTGTTCACCCCCGAGGAGGCCCGGCTGGCTGAACTTTTTGCCAGCCACGCCGCCATCGCCCTGGCCAACTCCGAACTTCATGCCACGGCTTCCGTCCGGGAGCGCGAGGCGGCCGTCGCCGCCGAACGCGAACGCGCCGTCCGGGACGTGCACGAAACGGTGGGTCGATCCCTGGCCACGCTGCTGCTCAGCCTCGACGAGGCCGAAAAGGCCAGCCGGCTCGACGGCGGCGAGCACACGGTGACGCCGCACCTGAGCAAGGCCCGGACCATCGCCCACGATGCCCTGACCGAGACGCGCCGGACCGTCCTCGGCATGGGCCCGGCGGCGCTCGCCGGCCGGACCCTGGACGAGGCGATCGCCGGCGAACTGGCCTGGGTGGAATCCATGTCCGGCGCCGGGACACAGCTGACGGTGATCGGGGATGCACGCCCGCTCGCGCCGGAGATCGCGCATCATGCGTTTAAGATCGTCCAGGAAGCGCTCAACAATGTGGTGACCCACGCGCGGGCGACGACGGTGCGCGCCGGGTTGATTTACGACGCCGGGACGCTCGCCGTCGTCGTCGAGGACAACGGGCAGGGCTTCGATCTCGCCGCCGCGCACGGCGACCACGCGACCCTGCCCGCGGGGTGCCTGGGTCTGCACGGGATGACCTCCCGGGCCATCCACCTCGGCGGGGATCTGCACATTGACACCACCCCGGGCTGGGGAACAAAGGTCCGCGCCACCCTGCCGGACCGCGCACCGGAGCCGGAGGCGTCGGGGCAGCCGCAATGGAAGATCCTGATCGCCAACGACCACCCCGTCATCAGCGCCGGCCTGGTCCGGCTGCTCAGCATAGCCGAGCCCGCGATCCAGGTGACCGCCGAGGTCAGGTCCGCGGAGCAGCTGTTTGACGCGTTCGAGCTGCTGCGTCCGGACGTTCTTCTGGTGGACCTGGATATGGTCCACCAGAACACCACCGGCGTGCTGGCCGGGATCCGCGGGCTGGACCCCGGTGTAGCGATCGTGGTGCTGACGGACAACCCCACTGTGGAGCAGGTGCGCTCGGCGCGGCAGGCCGGCGTGCGCGGCTTCATCAACCGGCGGGCCAGCGGGGACACGATTGCCCGCGTCATCGTCGCTGCCGGGCAGGGCCAGGCGCTCGTGGAGGGCGACATCTTCGACCACCTCCTGGGCTCCTCGTCCACGGAGGCCGAGTCAGATGCCTTCACTACCCGCGAAAGGGAAGTCCATGACATGGTGGTCCGCGGCATGGCGGACAAGCAGATCGCCCGCGAGCTCGGCATCTCGGTGAAAACCGTGGAAAAGCACGTCGGCTCGATCCTGCGCAAGACCGGGGCGCGGAACCGGACGATGCTCGCGGGAATGACCGGGGGAAAAGCGGCCCCGGCGCATCCCTGGGGGTAGGAGCCCCGCCGCTGGCCGGAACTGCACGTTCAGTCCCGGCTGCCGGCGGGGGAGGGTTGCTGCCCGGGCAGAGGACGTTGAGGCTGGCGTCCACCGCTGCGGCGAGCAGCTCGGCGTCGTAGGCAACCAGGATGTCGGACTGCAGCCGGATGGCCGCCGCGAGATGGATGGCATCTGCGCTCCGCAAGCCGCCTGGGACTGGTGGAGCCCACCCGCCGCGGGGACCCCGAGTCGCCCCTGTCCTGGACCACTCTCTCCACCGGGAAACTCGCGGCCGAGCTCACCGAAAAGGGGCACCCGGTGGCCTCGGACACCGTGGCAAAACTGCTCAAGGACAACGGGTTCAGCCTGCAGGCAAACGCCAAGACACTCGAAGGCGGACAGCATCCGGACCGCGATGGCCAGTTCAGCTACCTCAACGACCAGGCCGCCGGGCATCTGGATGCGGGCCAGCCGGTCATCAGCGTCGACACCAAGAAAAAGGAACTGGTCGGGCAGTACAAGAACAACGGCACCGAATGGCGTCCGGAAGGGGACCCCGAGCAGGTCAAGGTCCACGATTTCATCGACAAGGAGCTGGGCAAAGCCAACCCCTACGGCGTCTACAATGTGGGCACCAATACCGGCTGGGTCTCGGTGGGCACCGACCACGACACCGCGGCCTTCGCCGTGAACACGATCCGTTCCTGGTGGAACACCGCCGGCAAACCCGCCTACCCGCACGCGCACCGCCTGCTGATCACCGCCGACGGCGGAGGATCCAACGGCTACCGGACCCGGCTCTGGAAGACCGAACTCGCCGCCCTCGCCGCCGAAACCGGCCTGGAAATCACCGTCTGCCACCTGCCCCCGGGCACCAGCAAATGGAACAAGATCGAGCACAGGCTCTTTCCGTACGTTGCTAACATTCGACCATGGTTGAATCCTCTGCGGTCGCGCCGCCGAAGCTCTCCGTGCAGCCCGACGTTCGCGTTCTCGGCGCCCGAGAACACAATCTGCAGGATGTCGACCTCACGGTGCCGCGCGATGCAACGGTCGTCTTCACCGGTGTGTCCGGATCGGGAAAGTCCTCGCTGGCGTTCGGGACGCTGTACGCCGAGTCGCAGCGACGCTATTTGGAATCGGTCGCACCGTACGCCCGCCGTCTGATCGATCAGGCGGGAGTGCCCGATGTCGACTCGATCACGGGGATGCCGCCTGCGGTCGCCCTGCAGCAGCAGCGCGGTGCCGGGAATGCCCGATCGACCGTGGGCAGCATCACCACGTTGTCGAGCTTGGTGCGGATGCTGTACTCGAGGGCCGGGGACTACCCGGACGGGCAGCCGATGTTGTATGCGGAGGACTTCTCCGCGAACACGGTCGAAGGGGCCTGTTCGGAATGCCACGGCATCGGACGCGTGTACGCGGTGAACGAGCAGCAGATGATCCCGGACCCCTCGCTCACCATCCGCGAACGTGCCATCGCTTCCTGGCCGACCGCGTGGCACGGCCATCAGCTGCGCGACGTGCTGGTTGCTCTCGGTTACGACGTCGATGTGCCGTGGGGGGACCTGCCGAAAGAAGACAGGGACTGGATCCTGTATACCGATGAGACCCCCTTCGTTCCGGTCCACTCTCGGCTCTCGCTCTCTGAGTCCAAAGCTGCGATCGAGGCAGGTGTGGAGCCGAGCTACTCGGGCACATTCGTCGGGGCTCGCCGGTACATTCTGGACACGTTCGCGAATACGAAGAGCGCCTCGATGAAGCGGCGCGTCGCGCAGTTCCTCACCGCTGCGATCTGCCCGGTCTGCGATGGCAAGCGGCTGAAGCCCGAGGCGCTGTCTGTCACGTTCGAAGGATTCGACATCGCTGAACTCTCTCAACTGCCGATTCGGGAACTTGCCACGACCCTGTCGGGAGTCGTCGCACGCTTGGAGGACCACGAGGCCGCCTCTTCCGACGCTGCCTCTCTGCGTGCCGCGGGGGAAGGGCAGGGCGCTGCGGGCAAGGCTCCGCTTGCCCCTACGCCCGATGTGCGACCCACCGCAAGCCGAGCGCCAGAGAAGCGTGCTGCTGCGGTCCAGCTCGCTTCAGGGGTGTTGCAGCGGCTTCGTCCACTGGTCGATCTGGGGCTGGGTTACTTGTCATTGAGCCGGACGACCCCGACACTGTCGGGCGGCGAGCTACAGAGACTCCGGCTCGCGACGCAACTCAGCTCTGATCTTTTCGGGGTCGTCTACGTCCTCGACGAACCATCGGCGGGGCTGCATCCGCAGGACGTGGCGGCGCTCCTCGAGATCCTGGATGGACTCAAGGGGCGAGGGAACAGCCTGTTCATCGTCGAACACTCCGTGGCTGTGATGCGGCACGCGGACTGGCTGGTCGACATCGGCCCCGGCGCCGGTGAACACGGCGGCCGCGTGCTCTATAGCGGCCCGCCCGACGGGCTCGCCGATATTGAGGAGTCCGTGACCCGCGGATACCTCTTCGGTGGCCGCGGTCTCCCTCTTCGCACACCCCGTGAGGCACGCAGTTGGCTGCGCCTGGAGAACGTGACGCGGAACAACCTGCACGACCTCACGGTCCATATCCCATTGGGTGTCTTCACCGCAGTTACGGGCGTGTCTGGGGCCGGCAAGTCGAGTCTGGTTAGCCAGGCGCTTCCATCGCTGCTTGGCGATCGCCTTGGCCGGGCTGTCCGGGCCGATGACGAGCCGGTCAGCGACGAGTCGTTCCTCTCGGATGCGCCGGAACGTCTCGATGGGCGCGTCGCCGGGCCCGTCACCGGTGTACAGCGGCTGGTCGTCATCGACCAGCGGCCCATCGGCCGGACGCCGAGATCCAACGTCGCCACCTACACCGGGCTGTTCGACCATGTCCGTCGTCGATTTGCAGATACCCCGGAAGCTCGTTCCCGCGGGTACAAGCCTGGCCGATTCTCCTTCAATGTCGCCGGCGGGCGCTGCCCGACCTGCGAGGGCGAGGGATCGGTGATGGTCGAGCTCCTCTTCCTGCCTTCCGTGTACACCGAATGCCCCGACTGCCACGGCAGCCGATACAAGGCATCAACGCTCGAGATCACGTGGAGGGGGCACACGGTCGCGGACGTGTTGTCCATGAGCGTCGAGGAGGCGAACCGCTTCTTCGCGGGCGATGAGGAGATCACGCGGTCGCTGACCGCTTTGTCGGATGTCGGACTCGATTACCTCCGGCTGGGTCAACCGGCAACCGAGCTCTCCGGGGGTGAAGCGCAGCGTGTCAAGCTCGCGACCGAGTTGCAGCGGGCGCAGCGCGGAGACACGCTGTACGTACTGGACGAGCCGACGTCAGGGCTCCACTGCGCCGACACGGATCGTCTGGTCACGCATCTGCAGACGCTGGTCGACGCGGGCAACACGGTCGTCGCCGCCGAGCTGGACATGCGCGTTATCGCGGTGGCCGATCACGTGATCGATCTTGGACCCGGCGCGGGCGACGCCGGCGGGACCGTGGTTGCAGCTGGCACGCCCGCCCAGGTCGCGGATAAGGGCGTCGGTGCTTCCGCGGGCTATCTCGCCGCCGCACTGCAGGCAGCTACCAACGTGACCCCATCGTGACGAGCGTGCCGCTGTGCGATGTGAGAATCGGACCGCGGCACGCTCGACGAGGTCGTGGTCTCAGGCGGGGAGCTTAGAGGCCAGGACGTCCAACTTCTCGATCGTAGGCTCGCTGAACAGTTTGCCGGTCTGCTCGCCGAGAGCGGTCGCGACGGCGCCGGACAGGTGCGCGTCGCGGCCGGCGTCATCGGGGAACACGTCGAAGATCCCGAAGGAGGACGGGCCGAGACGGATCGCGAACCACGCGACGGTGGCCGGTTCCTCCTCGACGATCCCGCGCCCGATGCCGAGGAATTCCTGGACCTCGTCTTCCTTGCCGGGCAGGGTGAGGTGTACTACTGATGTGAGACACAGTTTGAAAGGATTGTGCTCATGTCTGCTCGACCTACCTATTCCGATGAGTTCAAGGCTGATGCCGTTGAGCTCGTGGTTTCATCTGGCCGTTCGCCGGCTTCTGTCGCTCCGGAGCTCGGCATTTCCGTCACCGCGTTGAAACGCTGGGTGCGTGTGTCCCGTGAGGGGCAACCAGGCGGTGGGGGGAAACCGGATGATCCGGTGGATCCTGCGAAATACAAGGCGTTGGAAGCACGGATGCGTGAGCTGGAGAGGGAGAACGATTTCCTGAAAAAAGTTTCGGCGTTCTTCGCCAAAGAACAACGGTAGAGGACTTGTACCGAGTTGTTCAGGAGAAGAACGCCGACTTCCCGGTGGCCTGGATGTGCCGCCAGCTTGGTCTCCCACGGGCGACGTATTACCGGCGGCTGGACGCCGGCGACACCCCGACTGCGCTGCGCCGCCGGGAACTGACGGATCAGGTGAAGACCGTCTTCGATTCCTCCGACGGGATCTTCGGGCACCGCATGGTCCATGCGAAACTTGCCGCCGCCGGCATCGAGGTTTCGGTGGGCACTGTCGCGGGGATCATGGCCGAAAACGGGTGGGCGGCAAAGCGGATGAGAGCGTTCAAGCGCACCACGATCGCCTCGGATCCGGATAAAGTCTTCGAGGACCTCATCGGCCGGGACTTCACTGCAGAAGCCCCTGGAACGCGTCTGGTGGGCGATATTACCTACCTGCGCACCGGCGAAGGGTGGCTGTATTTGGCCACTGTCATTGACCTGTGCACCCGCATGGTCGTCGGCTGGGCCATGGCTGAGCACATGCGCGCCTCGTTGGTTACCGGAGCCCTGACGATGGCCAGGGACCGCGGCCACCTGAGCCCCAACGCCATTTTTCACAGCGACCACGGAACGCAGTACACCTCCCGGGAGCTAGGTGCGTGGTGTGTGGGCAACCGGGTCCGGCAGTCCATGGGGGCCAAAGGAGTGTGCCTGTTAACCGGCTATTCCAGCTGTTCACTCTATGAAACCCGCTGGTAGCCCTTGACTTTAGCTTGAGCGAGGCGGACCCTTTTGTCTCATGGAGGACGGCCAGGAAATGAGGTTGGAGGCTTCCGGCGGTGCGTGGTTGATCGCCGGGGCGGGATCATCCGCGTTTGCCACCGTCAATGAGTATTTGGGTTATCTGGCGGACCGGAATTATTCGCCGGCGACAGTGCGGGCTTATGGGTTCGACCTGCTGGCTTTTTGCCGGTGGCTGGCTGGCGAAGAACTCGGCCTCGGCGAGGTGAACACGGATGTGCTGCTTCGCTACCTCGCCGCGTGCCGGCGCGCTACGGTCCCGGGCAGGCCTGGCCCTAACGTCTTGACCTTGCAGGGCCAACGTACTGATGGTTATGCCCCGGCGACGGTGAACCGGCGCCTGGCAGCTGTCTCGGGCCTTTTCACGTTCATGGTGATGCGTGACCCCGGGGTGAAGAATCCTGTCCCTCGGGGAACGGAATCCCGGTGGCAGGGCCCTGATTACCGCTCGGGGTTGCTTGGTCATTTGGCCCGGCCCCAGCCCCGCTCCGTGCTGCGTTTACGCGAGCCCCGCCGGCTTCCGCGGGCCTTGGACCATGAGGAGGTTGTTGCATTTTTTCAGGGTCTGAAGTCTTGGCGGGACCGGGCCATGGCCGGGTTGATGCTTTATTGCGGGCTGCGGGCCGGGGAGGTCCTGGGTTTGGCGGTGGGGGATGTTGATATTGGTGGCCGGTGGCTGCTGGTTCATGGCAAGGGATCCAAGGAACGTCGGGTCCCTCTGGATACCGACGTTGCCGCGATTATTCAGACCTACCTGTTGATTGAACGGCCCGAGTCGGCGAGTTTGATGTTGTTTCTGGTGGCCAAGGGCAAGACCCGGGGCCAGCCATTGACGCCGGCTGGGCTGCGGACGATCTTCCGCTATCACCGGGAAATCTCTGGAGTCGCCGAAGGCCACCCGCACGCGTTGCGTCATACCTTTGGCAGCGCCCTGGCAGAGGCCGGGGTTGACTTGGCGGTCATGCGTGAGCTGTTGGGCCATGCCCACGTCAACACCACGGCCCGTTATATCCATCTGGCCCCAGCCCATGTGAAAGCCGAATACGATGCAGCCCGCAAACGCCAGCAATCCACAGACTGAGAACCCTGCCGCGGTCGTGGAGGAGTACCGGGACTATCTGGCCTCGCGCGGGCATGGTTCCACCCCGGCGTTCTCCGGCGCGAGAACGTTCATGGCCCGCTGGCCGGTTCCTGAAGACTGGTTGGGCGAGCCCCTGCAGGTCCGTTGGGAAACCAAATATCATACGACGCCCTTCATCCTCTTTTTGATGCTGACCGGAAGGATCCACGGCGATTACGGATATCTATTGGAAACCAAACTCACCAATATTCTTAGTGCCTGCACAGGCCAACCACCCGAAGCAGACCTGCTCTTCTTCCTAGAGCAGGCGCGCACACTGGGCTTTAGTGAGCGTGTCAGCCGTGCCATGGCCACCGGGGTCGTGGCGCGGATCCTGCTGCACACAGGCGGCCCACTCTCTTCCGCGGGTACTGGTGACTTGGAGGAATTTGAGGCCGCATGCCGGGCGCGGGAACAACGCAGCGGCCTCTCTGCCCACCCCTATCTGGTGCTGTGCACCGATGTTCGCCGGGTCCTGTTTCATGCCGACCTCATGCCCGAACCGGCACCGAAACCAGATGCTCGCCGTTCCTTCAGTGACCGCATGGAAACAGTTCATGGGCCCCTAGCCGGGGCTTTGGTACGGTATCTGGATCGCAAAACCGTGACCTGTATTCCCCGAACGGTCTCATCTTTGGCTACTCGACTGGCCCATTTTGGGGCGTATGTCACCACACTGGATCCGGATCTTTGCGGGCCCCAGGGGTTGGAACGGTGCCGGCATATCGAGCCGTACCTGATCGCGTTGAGTCGGGCGCCGAACACCAAGAGTGGGGGCATACTTTCGCCTGCCGAACAAGCCCGGCGTATTCATGCCGTCTCCAACTTCCTGCGGGAAATCACCGAATGGGGATGGCCGGACGCCCCGGCACGGCAACTGCTGTTCCGCTCCGATAGTCCCCGACTGCCCCGACCGCTGCCCCGCTACCTGCCACCGGACAGCGACAGGGTCCTCGCCCAAGCCCTGCTGGAATCCTCCAACCGCCTGGCCGCCGACGCATTGTTGCTCCAGCGCGCTTGCGGGCTGAGGATCGGTGAGCTCCTGGATCTGGAATTGGACTGCGTTCACCAGCTCTCCGGCAACGGCGCGTGGCTGAAAGTGCCCTTGGGCAAGATGAAGACTGAACGGATGGTGCCCCTGGATGATGACAGCCTGGCCCTGCTGGACCGGATCACCGCCACCCGGTCCCCGGGCCAGGCGATCACCCACCCCGTGACCGGCAAACCCGTACAGTTCCTCTTCACCCGTTACGGGAAGCGGCTGCAGGTCAACGGACTGCGCTCAGAGCTGGACCGTGCCGCCGCTAGCGCCGGGCTCGGGCACGTGACCACCCACCAACTCCGCCATACCTACGCCACCGCCCTGATCAATGCCGGCGTCACCCTCCAAGCCCTGATGAGCCTGCTCGGGCACGTCTCTGCCGAGATGAGCCTGCGCTACGCCTCCCTCTTTGATTCCACCGTGCGCACCGAATACGAACGAGCCCTGGACCTGGCCAAAACCCGCATCGGCACCACGACGGGGACGGGAAGAACACAGCTGCCCATCACAAGTATCACCGGCGGCAACTGGCGTGAAACACCAACCATCAAATCCCGCCTCGCCGGCGGCTACTGCCTCCGCGCCCCGGCGCAGGAAGCCTGCCCCTACGCCAACATCTGCGAACACTGCCCCAGCTTCCGCACCGAGAACAGCAACCTGCCCGTCCTCCAAGCCCAACGCAAAGACGCCGCACTGCTGGCCCAGGACGCCATCGGGCGCGGCTGGGACAGCGAAGCACGACGGCACCAGGCCTTGGTCAAACAGCTCGACCTACTCATTGAGGAAACCAACACAGCATGAATACAGAACCCTTGAATGAGCAACTGGAAACAGCCCTGCGTCAGCTCACCAGCCAGGGTGCCAGGATCAGCTTCACCGCGATCGCAGCCCAGCTAGGCATCCCGCGCTCAAGCCTCTACCGCAACCCAGTCGCACGCGAACTCATCCACCAACGTATCACCGAAACACACGCGGATGCGGAGAAAAACATGGCCGCGGACGTCAACCGGCTCCGGCTGCTCATCGACACACTGGCCGCACGGGTCCGCAACCACGAAGAACGTCTTCGGCAACTCGAACGCAGACCACACAGCACACCTCAATAGGCCCCCGCGATTAGCCGGTTATGGCGCAGCCCAACCAATTATTAGCCGGTTAATG
>NZ_JBNPEN010000023.1:0-20259 GCF_050490295.1 Pseudarthrobacter sp. J1763
GGCTAGGGGTCTGTCAATTATTCGGTGTAACTGGGGTTGTCTTCTCTAGCTCCTGCCGGCGGACAGGCGGCCGTCAAAGGTGATCTCGGAGGCGTTGAGAGTGGCCTTCCAGCGGTTGCTCCAGCGTTTCCGGCCCTTGCCGGTGGGGTCCAGGCTCATGATAGCCAGGTAGACGCACTTCAACGCGGACTGCTCGGTCGGGAAGTGGCCGCTGCACGATGACTGTCCTAAGTGCCAATGGTGTTGCCCGTTTTTCAGGACAGGCTCAGGATCCCGGCGGCGAGCTCAGGGGCCTTGCCTCGTGATTCTCCTCGCAGGGCTGAAACCACTGTCCGTAGCAATACCGCGACAGGCTATGCGCCGAGGCACCCGGTGCGGCACCGGCAAGTGGGGCTGACTCCCGAATTTCTTGAGGCCGCGAGTCAGCCCCCGGACGGAACCCCGATGAAGGCTGAATGGACCCTCTCCAGCAAGGTGAAACACCGCCACTTCAAATACTCCGCTACCAGTCCAGCCCAGACAAGATGACAAGGGAATCGTGGGCAGGTTCTTTCTGCCCGGACTGTCCTGCCGCCGCCGACGGTGGCTGGACACGCCAGGAGCCACGGCGTAGGTTTTTGGTGGCAGGCATCACGTATCTATCCTCCTTTCGGCTTGGTGCATAGCTGGCGGGAGATCCCGCTATAGCAGGATGGCGGGCTGGAATGCACGCAGCTAAAAGGGAGCCGAGCATGGCCGCCTCGCATGTCAACCAGGGCGGTGGCCGGGCCATCACCGCCTGGACCGGCCTGCCAGATACCGCATTCAGCGCGGCAATGCGCCTGGGTTGTGTCGACGGGGCGGATTGCAGCCTGTCCAGCTACGCGGCGGGAGCGTAAAAATGTCCTTCGATCCCGGCGCCGCCAGTATCCGCCCGCACACTGATCGCCCCGGCAGTACTTTGCTCCTGTGCGGCCATTGCGGTTCTGACACGGAGCTGAGGCTGCAGTCGATTAAAGCCCTCGATCCGCCCTCGGACGATTTCGTGGAAGCAGGGTATGTCTGCACCGCGTGCGATCTCCACTACCTGCGACGAGCCGACGTTGCCGCCGTAGGGGCAGTCCTCAGCCGGGCCCCGGGCGAGGATGACGTCCTGATATTCGACGGAGAGTACGTCCACTGCGGCCGGCCGATGCATACGCTCGATTCAGAGGCCGGCTGCCTCAACGCCGTCTACACGGACCGCGACCCGCAGAACGCCAACGACGTCTGCCTTACCACCCGCATATTGCGCTGCAGCTGCGGCTTCCAGATACAACTGCCTGAATAGTGGCACCGCCTCTGGCAACGCCGAAAGCAACAGCCCTGGGTCGGTACCCCGGGCGGTCATGTGGCCCCGCGGCGCCGGCGGAACGTTCTTCCTCGACGTCCCCCGCGCGGGACGTCGTCGAGGCCGGCCTGCGGGTCGCCTGGTGAATATGGCAGGTTGGTTCCGGTTCGAAGAACTCGGCCTGCACTCGCGCACCGCTCCGATGGCAGCCACACCAAGCGGCCGCGCCCGAACGGTGCGGACCGATTAAATGCGGTCGATGACGTTGGGTTTCTTACCGGTGGGCACCGACGCGCCCGGGGGCCTCTGCCGCGTCGTTGCGCTCCTCGACCGCAGCTCTGGGGCGGCTGGGGCGTTCGGAACGGTGTGTAGGGGTTTCACGCCGCGTTCGAGCGCGCCCGAATCCTCGTTCAGGGCAGGCCGGAATGCACCAATCGGATGATCCAGGTCTGAGCAGGGCGGCGGCCAGACGTTGATGAGAACTTGGGGGTAGGCCGTTGAGTCCGTCGCTGCTAGTGTGATGTCCTGGCACCGGCCCGCGCTCCGGCCGCAGGGCGAGTGGTGCATCCGTGCTGCGCTCTCCTTGGAATGACGTTGAAAGTGAGAAATCCCATGCCTGTTCATGCCTTTCCGGAACCGCATGCCTCCGGGATGTCCGGGCGCTTGAACGCCCTGCGGGCTGCCGTGCTGGGGGCCAACGACGGGATTTTGTCGATGGCCGGTCTGGTGATCGGTGTTGCCGGTGCGACGACCCTTGTGCAGCCGGTCTTCATCGCGGCGATGGCGGGGTTGACCGCGGGTGCCGTTTCCATGGCGCTGGGTGAGTACGTGTCGGTGAGCAGCCAGCGGGACAGCGAACGGGACCTTATTGTCAAAGAGCGGCGTGAGCTGGCCGAGGACCCTGAAGGGGAGCTGCAGGAACTGGCCGGGCTCTACGAGGAGCAGGGCCTCAGCAGCGCCACCGCGGCCATGGTCGCCCGGGAGCTGACAGCAGCGGATCCGCTGAAGGCACACCTGCGGATGGAGCTCGGCGTCGACGAGGAAGAGCTGACCAACCCCTGGCACGCGGCAGGTTCATCGGCGGCGGCGTTCCTGCTGGGCGGTGCGCTTCCGGTAGCCGCGATCCTGCTCTCCCCGGTGTCGGTGCGGGTCTGGATCACCTACGTGATCGTGCTCGCGGCCCTGGCCCTCACCGGTGCCTTGGGGGCAAGGATAGGCGGAGGGTCCATCCGCAGAGCCGCGACCCGGGTACTGATCGGCGGAGCGGTGGGTCTGATGATCACTTACGGCATCGGGTTGCTCTTCGGTGCGACCGTGCTTTAACCGGCCGCCCTCAGCACAGCCATCCATCTGCTCCACCCGGCCGCCGCCGGCGGAAAATTCTACTTTCCTTTCCCACAGGCGCACGGGAACTCTCTGCCCCGTCCGGGCCGGCGCCTCACAGGCAGGGTTCCTGAACACTGGCAGAGCCAGGGCCTTTTAGTGGATGAGGCCGGAGACGAGGTTGATGGTGGTGGCCAGGACGATGGCCCCGAGGAGGTAGGACAGCAGTGCCTGGCGCAGGACCGTGGAGCGGATCGCATCGGTTTTCAGGTTGGTGTCGGAGACCTGGAAGGTCATCCCGACGGTGAATGCCAGGTAGGCGAAGTCCCGGTAGTGGGGCGCGCTTTCTTCGTTGAAATCGATCCCGTTCTTGTCCCGGTAGTAGATGGAGGCGTAGCGGAGCGTGAAGAGGGTGTGCACGAGGAACCAGGACAGGGCCACACTTCCGAGTGCCAGGGCGATTACCGAGGCTTTGCTGCCGCCTTGCAAGGTGGCGGCATCGAGCAGGATCAGCGCGACTCCGGTGAAGCTTCCCATGGTCGCGGCCAGGACCAGTACGTCTGAAATGCCGCGCCCTGGGTCTTCCCGTTTGGCATGGGCGGCCGTACCTGCCGGGTCCAGACGCCCGATAACAACCCACACCCAGACCAGGTACGTCGCGGACGCCGCAGCCCAACCGGCCGCGGGCGCGTAGTCCGGCGGCCCGCTAACCGCGACGAGGAACGCGGCCGCGGCACCGGTGACCGTCATGGCCGTGACCCGGAGCCAGGAACGGTGGAAAACGGAGGCGAACCCTTCACGGGCCCCGACGACTGTGTTACCGGCAGTGTTCATAGGACCATCGTCGCAGGTCGGCACCCGGCACTGCCTCTGGCAGATCCCGATAGCGGCCGGGTGCGGGCCGCATTTTGCGCTGCGCCGGGCCTGCGCGCACCCCGGGCCCTGAAGGCAGAGACGCGGGGTACGCGGGCCACCGGGTCGACTATTTGATGTAGGAGAAGACCCCCATCATGCCGCGCTCGGCGTGGTAGGCGTTGTGGCAGTGGGTAAGCCATTGACCGGGGTTATCGGCATCGAATTCGACGCTCACTGTTTGTTTCGGGCGCACGATGACGGTGTCTTTGCGCGCCCCGCCACCGGCGAGCTGTAACGTGTGGCCGTGCAAGTGCATGGGGTGCCACATGGTGGTGTCATTGATGAAGTCCACCCGGACCCGTTCATTGACCTTGAGATCGAACGCCCCCTCGTAGGGATTGTTCATGTCGAAGCGGCGGTTGTTGATGCCCCAGTCGTACTTTGCCATGCCGCCGGTCAGGTGCACTTCATGGACCCGGTCCGCCGGTTTCGCCGGGAGGAGGACGGAGGCGTCTGCCTTGAGCATGCCGCCGTCAACGACCGTGCCACCCAAAGTTGAAGGGAAGGCGGTTGCCGGCGGCGGTGTACCCGTGCCCGTGCTGATCAGGCCGTAGGCCATCCCGGGTTTACCTTCGGGCAGCGCCAGAACAGGGGTGAAACCCTCCTGCACGTTCAGGATCGCGTCGATCCGTTCCCCCATGCCCAGGACAACGGCGTCAACGTCCCGGTGCGCGGCCGGGAACCCGTCCGTGTGCGTCAACGTAATTTTCTGCCCGGGCACACCGACACGGTAAGCGGTGTCAGCGGCCGCGTTGATGATCCGCAACCGGACCCGGCTGCCCGGTTTGCTGGGAAACGTTTCAGGCCCGGCCGCGGCCTTGCCGTTGAAAAGATGGTACGGGTAGGAAACGTCGCCCGCGTCACCGCCGAGGAAGTCGCTGCGCGCCCCCATCAACATGTATTTCATGCCCGGCATCGGTGGCATCGTGGACCCTGACCCGCCCATGTCCATGCCGGGCATCGAGGACGCTGACCCGCCGCCCATGTCCATGCCGGGCATTGAATGGGCCGGTGCCGGGGTGTTCATGGACCCCATGCCCATGGAGAGTTCCTTCAGGACATCGTCGGGGGTGCCGGTGACCCCGTCCATCCAGTCATCAAGGATGATCACCCATTCCTGGTCATAGGCCAGGGTTTCCTTGGGATCGGCGATAATGAGGGCCCCGTAGAGCCCGCGTTCGCGCTGCATTTCCACGTGCGAGTGGTACCAGTACGTTCCCGGGTGGGGAAGAACGAAGTTGTAATCGTACGCGGCGCCGGGGGCGATGGCCTGTTGTGTCAGCCCCGGGACCCCGTCCTGGTCGTTGCGCAGGGCCAGCCCGTGCCAGTGCACGGAGGTCCCCTGGCTGAGCTGGTTCATCAGCGGCACCGTGAGTTTATCCCCTGCGGTGGCCCGGATCACCGGCCCGTTCAGGGTGCCCCCATAGCCCCAGGTCCGGACAGGTTGTCCGGCGATAACGACGTCGGCTTCACCGGCGCTGAGCCGGGTTGTGATGGTCTTGCCCGTGAAGGCGCGGCGCGCTTCGAAGTCCGCGATCATCGGGTCCCCCGGCATGATCCTGGTCACCGCGGAAGGCCCGGCGGTCGGGTTGGACGTGCAGGCAGCGAGGGCCGCCATGGCAGCGGCCGCGATCCCGGTACCGAGCACAGTACGGCGGGAGGGAAGAGGGTAGGCGTTTTTCATTTTTGCGTGTCCTTGGTCTGTATCCGCGCAACGCGGAGAAATCTCAAAAAAAGGGGGTAACTCTAAGTACTCCAGGGGCGGGAGGAGCCGCTGCGGCCAACCGGCAAACAGGCACCGCCGGCCCGGGCCCGGGGCACGCCCGCAGCAGCGCCCGGCGGAGGCCAGGAGAAGGCCGGGCGGAGCCGCACGCACCCGGGATGGACCGGGCAGCTTTTGGTCGTCTCTGTCCCAGGGGTGCGGAGGCAGCCGGGACGAACACGGCCAGGGCCCTGCAACGATGAAGGCAGTCGCTAGCGGCGTACGCGGGGGCTGTGGGGGCGGACCGGGACCGGTTTACGTGCGGCTGATAGAGAGTTCTGTCAGGGACGGTGCGGCCCGTCCGCGGGCTGCCGGCTTCAGACAGGGAAGAGCAGGAGCGCCCACAAGGGCCGCCCTGCCGGCATCCGGAGCGAGGGCGGGCAGTACAGGCTGAGGGACTGCAGCGCTGGCTTGCGGGCCACATGACCATTCATGTACTGTCATCGTGCACGGCGCCGGGCAACCGGAAGATTGGTTCCCGCCGGGTAACGGAACTGCGGCCACGGCCGGCCCGGCGGTTGCCGCCCGGCCCGCCGGACGCGCCCCCGCGGCAGTGAAATGGCCGCCGGACACCTGTGAGATGCCGCTGTGCGGTGCTGTGCTGTGCGGGGGTGGGCTGTGCGGGGGTGGGCTGCCGTGGCCGGTTCCAGGGGCGTGCATGCCCAGAATCCCGAGTACCAGGCCTGCGAGAACCAGGAAAGCAACGACGGGCGGGGAAACCGGGTTAAGGGCCGGGAATGAGGGGTGCTTTCGCGCTGTCCTCACCGGTCCCCTTTCACCGCCCCTCACGGGGTCGTTCCCTGCACGGTATTCTACCCAACACCCGGGGACGGTCAGTCGCCGCTGGCTTCCCCTGCGTCATGCTGCTGGCCGTCCGCGCCTGCCGGCACCTGGTGCACGGCCGGCGCGGGGGCGGACGCGGTGGACGATGCCGGCCCCGGCGCAGGGGCTGCGACCGCGGGCCCAATCCCGGCGACCGCGGTCCCGGCAACCAAAGCGATTCCGGCCAGAGTGCTGAACAGGACAGCTGAGCGGGGGGTTCGGGTCGCAGACATTGCCGGTATCCGTCCTACTAAGTCGGTGCCCCGTCCGGATGGGGGGCCCGTCCGGGGCGGGCGTCTCAACGACGCCTGCCATCTATTATCCGGAGCTGCGCTGAATGGTTGCTGAGAGCCGGCAGTGCACCGGCAGGGAACCTGGCGGGGGCAGCGCCGGACCCGGAAACGGTCCTGCGTCCCTCGGGTGCTCACCCGGGTCCTGCGGAGGTCGGCCAGCAGGGCCCCGTCGGCGCGTGAATGAGACGGCATGCTGAGGCCTGCAGTGGTACTTGTCGTTAGGGAGTAGGCGTGGGCGTCGGGGTTGGGGAAGTGGCCGGCGTCGTGGTGCCGGGGGTGTGGGGCGGCTCCGGCCGGATCGGGAAGTAGGGTGCGTATTCGGTGAAGGTCGCGTCGAGGACGGGTACCGGGATGGTCTGTGTCGTCGTGTCTGCGCTGATTTTGAGCTGGAGCGTCGCGCCGGGGGCCGCGCCGGTGCGGGCGAACGTGACCGGGGCCGTGTCGAGGGTGAGCTGTCTGCGGTCTTGGGCCGGGACCGGTATGGTCGTTGTCTCTCCTGATGCCAGGGCCAGGGTGAGGACGATGTCGTGGTCGGTGGTGTTCCTCACCGTGCCGATGACCCTGCCCGGTCCGTTGGCGTCCAGGGCGAGAATCAACAGGTTGCCCAGCTTCACCGGGCCGATCACGGTGTTGATGCCGTTGGTGGCCGGCGTGATCCGGGTGGTCTCCTGGGGGTTGGTAAAGGAGCACCCTGCCGTCCCGGGAAGGGCCAGACCGAGGAGCACCGCCAGGGCGAGGGTGTTCGCGCGTTTGCTGACGTGCTGCATCTGGTCACTCCCGTGCCTGGGCCGGATCCTCTACCGTACACTGTACCCACGCGGCCGTGCACCGGTCCAGACCGCCTCGGTGGGCATGGACAGCGCAGGTGCGTAGGCCGCTGCAGAGCCTGCCGGCTCCCCTGGGACACCTCGGATCGGGGCCTCGGGCCGGGATACCCCTGAGGTCGGCGCGGAAAGATCGCCGGAACCGCAGGTGCGTGGGGGGTGGGCGCCAGGAGGAAAGGCAGTGTTGTGGGCCAGATTGTGGACAGTATCCTGAATATCAGCCCGGTGCTGGCCGCGCTGCTGGTCTTTGCCCTGGTATTCGCTGAAGACGCGTTTTTCCTCGGATTTGTGATCCCGGGTGAGACGGCGGCCATTCTGGGCGGCGTCCTGGCCAGCCACGGACGGCTTCCCTTGTGGGTGGTGATCGTTCTGGTCGTGACGGCGGCGATCACCGGCGACACGGTGGGGTACGAGGTAGGACGGTTCTTCGGGCCGCGGATCATGCGCCTGCGCCTTGTTGCGAGGAAAGGGCAGCAGGTGGCTAAAGCCCAGGACCTGTTGCGCCGCCGGGGCGGCGCGGCTGTCTTCGTGGGACGCTTCACAGCATTCTTCCGCGCTGTCATGCCTGCCCTGGCCGGCATGGCGCATATGCCCTACCTGCGGTTTTTGGCCTTCAACGCCGCGGGCGCTCTGGTGTGGGGTACCGGCTGTGCCCTGCTGGGGTTCCTGGCAGGGAACTCATATCAGAGCATCGCCCGGACAGCCGGACACGGAGCCGCCCTCCTCACCGTCGCTGTTGTCCTTGCAGCGTTACTGTTCTGGCACCTGCGCAGGCGCCGCGCCGCGAAAGCGGCCCCGGAAGCGGGCAGTTGACGCCCGTCTGAGCGCACCGTCGGTCAGAGAATGCGGAAGCGTGCCCGGGACAAACACCGTCGGGTCGGGGGGCAGATGCGGTGTCCTGGGTCCTACCCCTCCAGCACCTGCCAGAGGACCACCGGGCGGGCAGTGGAAGTCCTCGTGCGGGCAAGGGTCAGCGGGCTCCGACTCAGTCGTTTTGGTTTCGCCAGTAGAGTGCCCGGGCCGGGCAGTACCGGACGGTCAGCTCAGCGTCGGTCGTTTTGGGGATGGGTCCGTCCAGGATGGGGTAGCCCCATTCGTCGAGGGTGATGTGTTCAGGCAGCAAGGTGGCGCAGACTCCGTGCCCGGTGCAGGCGGTCCGGTCGACGGCCAGGACCGGGACGGCCGAATCGGTCCGGGGCGGGCGGGCAGAAAAGCTCACGACTGATCTCTTTCTTCCTGTCCGGGGCAATAGCCTGCCGCGTGCGCTTGGAGGTGGGTGCTGAAGACCTCCAGTGCGGAGGCGGTGAACGCTGCAACACCGTCGGGGAAGTGGCAGGCCCCGCGGCCGGTAAGCAGTCCCAGTCGTTGCCGCAGCGCGGCGTGCGCTCCGGGACCTCCGGTACCGGCGGCGAGTTCAGCGAACCCGGCCGCTGCCGCGGGGAGCCCGAACATGCAGGGCCCGCATTGGCCGGCTGATTCCCCGGCGGCGTAGTTGAGCATGTCCGCGACCGTGGCGACCGGGCAATGTGAGGGGCCCAGCAGGTGCATCACCCCGGGCCCGGGAGCGGCGCCCGCGGTGGCCATCGACGCGGTGGTGTAGTGCAGGGCCGGTATCCGGGACGCTGCAATCCAGGTGCCGCCGAGTCCGCCGATGTTCAGGGCCCGGGCGCCGGGCAGCGGTCCACCGGCCAGGGAGAGTATTTGGCTTAGGGATGGTCCGGTTTCGGTTTCGTAGACACCTGGCGCCTGGACGGCGCCGTTGAGAGCGACCAGCCGCGGGCCGGGGTCCTCCGGTGTGCCGAAAGACCGGAACCAGGCCGGCCCGAAGGCCTCGATCTGGGCGACCCGCAGAAGTGTTTCGGCGTTCAGGACCAGTACCGGCCGGGTTTTCTTCCCCTCCGGGGTGCGGCCGCCCTGGACCAGGCGGGCGCGTTTGGTCATCGGGCGGGCAAGGCCGCCGTGATGCAGGGAAACGAGGGCGCTGGCCTCGGAGGCGACATACCGGGCAGGTACCGGCAACACCGCCACGCCCGCTGCCCGCAGGCGTCCTTCGGTTTCTGATCCGGCGTGGGCGGCATACGTTACCCGCTTCAGGCCCGTCAATGCTGCCCCGTCCCGGACCTCGGCGAGGTGGTGCCGGATGACGTAGGCGTCCTTCGCGGCACCGATTTCCCCGTCGCAGGCGTTAACTATCAGCTCGGCCCGATTCTGAAGCGCCGCACCGAGTTTCACGGCAGTGCTGAACGCCGAACCGCTCCGGCCCGTCAGGCCGGCCTCGTGCAGGGCCGGCAGCAGGTTCAGCGCCATGGCTGTTGTCCGATTTCGTTGCGGCGGGTCTCATCGGGTTGCCGGCCGGTGAGCCGGTAGGCGATCGCGGCGGCGCCTGCGGCCAGGCAGGCCACCCCCACGGCCCGGAGGATCCAGGCGCTCCCGGTGCCCATCGTGATGCCATGGACTATCGCTGCCGGCCACAGCACGTAGCTCAGCGCGTGGACCCGGCCCCACCACCGCTCGGGAATACGGTGACGCAGCATCGAGGTCAACGTCACGGCCACCAGCAGATCGAACGCGACAGCGCCCAGCCCGATCCAGGCCCGTTCGTAGCCGGAAGTGAACGGCACCACTACCGACACCCAGCCGATGTCGACGTAGCCTTCCAGCACGGCAGTAACAATATGGACTACCACAAAAACCATCATCCCCAGGGCCAGGTTGCGGTGGAGCCCTGTCACGACAGTGGTCCCGATCCCTGCCGGCCGGCGCCGCCCGGAAGTCACAACACCGAGAATGAACGTCACCGTCAGCAGCACCGAAGCCGTGACCCCGCTCGCCCGGGAAACGAACCAGAAAACCTCGCTGACCGCCGGACTCACAGTGCCCCGGCAGGTTCGTGGGGGGCAGGCCAGTTCCCGGTCCTCACGGTCGAACCGTCCGTGGCGTGCAGGCTGGCATCGATGCCACGGGCCCCCAGCCAGGACGGTGCCTGAGCACCCAGGACGATGGCGGCGGTCGAGGCGGCATTGGCTTCCAGAGCGGTCGCACCCAGGCAGGTCACTTCGGCCCAGATGCGCTGTGCCGGGGCGCCGGTGCGCGGGTCGATGATGTGGTGGGCGGTCCCGGACCCGCTGGACCACGCCCGGTGCCTCGTTGAAGACGTTGCTATGGCCTGGTCCCTGATGGTGATGACCTGATCGGTGCGGCCGCGGTCGTGCTCGATCCCTACCTGCCAGCCTGTCTCTGGAGGGGTGCCGGCAACGGCGATGTCTCCGCCCAGGTCGACCAGGAAACCGCCCGGCAGGGTCTCACCCAGCAGGGCCGCGATCCGGTCAGCGGCGTAGGCTTTGGCGCTGGAGCCAAAGTCCAGCACCGTGCCGGCCGGCATGACCAGCAACCGGACGTCGGGTGTGTAGCTGATCTGCAGCCACCCCGGCGCCGGTTCCGGATCACCGGGCACCGTCCAGCCCGCCCTGTCTCTGACCAGTACCATATCGTCATCGTAACCGGCCCGCAGCAGGGCCGCGCCGACTGTCGGGTCCACCAGGCCGCCGGTCAGGGCCGCCGTGCGGAAGGAAGCCTCCAAAACATCCCCGAGCAAGGCACTGACTGCCACCGCCACCGGACCCCGGGCCGACCGGGCGTTAATGGTCGTAAGTTCTGAATCTGCCCGGAACCGCGAGGCAGCAAGGTCCAGAGACGCCAGCCATTCCCTGGCCGTGCGCACAGCCTGATCCAGGGCGCCCGGGTCGGTCGCGTGCACGCTAACGGTGGTGCCGATCGCATCGAACCGGGCGGCCGGGACAGCTGCCAAGGTCAGGAGGCCCGGGTCGCGGTCTGCGGCACTGCAGCGGCCGGGGCGTTTTGTGCGGGCGTAACTTTCCCGAACGTCCCTGCCGCGGCGGGCGCGGCCGGCGCCTGCTGCACCGCCGCCGCTGCTGCCTGGCCGGTGGCGGCGGTGTGCTGCACCGTGGCCAGCCCGGCGCCGGCGCCGGCGGTCGCGATCCCCGCCAGTACCATCGCGGTCACCGTCCAGCGCCGTACCGCGCCGAGAGCCCGAGCCCGTGAATTCACAACCGCCGTCATCGCATGTCCTTCCGTTACCACCAAGTTTCCCACGAGCCCGATAAGAGGTACCTGAGATGAACCTGTGTACGGTCTGTGAGACCTTCCGGGAGGACCATGGCTGCGCGGGCCCTAAGAAGTTCTCCGGTTTTCAGCGGGATTCGGAGGTGGACGTGGTAGACAAATAACCGGTGTGAGTCTTGACAGTGGCTGGTCCGGGACTGGCTGGCAGGATGGGTGCAGGCCGTTCCGCCCGTGGATGCGACTCACCGCACAACTGACCCGCATGGTGTCTTTAAGTAGATTTGTCGGTCCATTGGGTGGTCCGGCCGGCACTGTCCGGCCCACCTCGGTAGCTTGATCAGAAGATTGTCCACCCCTTTTGCGGGGCGTGACCCATCACAGTGCTGTTCCTTGGTGACCTCACCCGGACTGGCGTCGGCCAGCGACGGCCACGACCGTGTCCGTGAAGAGGAAAGGTACCAATGACCGCCATGTCTATCGTCGCGCATACCCATCCATTCGTCGTCGGTGTCGACACGCACGCCCGCAACCACGTCTACGCGATCCTCGCCGCGAATACCGGCGCCTTGCTAGAATCCCGGGATTTCCCTGCCACTGGTGCCGGGATCAACCGGGCAATCGACTGGGTCGCCCGCCGCACCGATGGTAGTGCCGATACTCTCTGGGTGATCGAAGGTGCCGCATCCTACGGGGCGATCCTGGCCGGCACCGTAGCCAGCCACGGCTTCCCTGTGGCAGAGGCACCGCGCATGGATGCCAGGAAGCGTCGAGGGGTGGGCAAGACCGATGCCCTGGACGCCCACCAGATCGCCATCTCGACCCTGCCCCTACCGGTGGACAAGCTGCGCCGCCCCCGCCTGCATGACGGGATCCGCCAAGGCGTGAGGATTCTGGTGACGGCGCGGGGATCCATGAGCAAGGACCGCACCCGGTCGATCAACGCGCTCAACGCCCTAGTGCGCGGCAATGACCTGGGCATCGACGCCCGCAAGAAGCTCACCAGCAACCAGATCACTGAGGTCTCAAAGTGGCGGTCCCGGGAGGAAGAACTCTCCTTGTCCATCGCCCGCACCGAGGCCGTGCGGCTGGCTAGACACATCCTGCTTCTCGACGAGCAGCTCACGGCCAACGAGAACCAGCTCGATGAGTTGGTCAAGGTCAGTGAGGCCGCACCCTTGCTGGAGGAAACAGGGTTCGCAGCGATCAGCGCCGCGAAGTGCCTCGCTGCCTGGTCACACGAAGGAAGAGTCCGTAACGAGGCGGCGTTCGCATCCCTGGCCGGGGTGAATCCCATACCCGCATCGTCCGGGAACACGGTCAGGCACCGACTGAACCGGGGCGGAGACAGATCCCTGAACAGTGCCCTGCACATGGTCGCGGTCACCAAAATGACCCATGACACCAAAACCCGCGAGTACGCCGAAAAACGACGCGCCCAAGGGAGAACCAACAAGGAAATACGCCGCTGCATCAAGCGCTACCTCGCACGCCATATCTACCGCACGCTCAACGCCTCAGCAACACAAACGCCTTTGGCTATGGCAGCGTGATTCAGGACCGGTGTGGCGTTGCGACGACAGCTCTCCTTAATCCGGTAGCAGCAGCGTCATCTCCACATTCCGCGTTCTGTGTGCCCGGTAAATGATCCCTGAGCGAAACACGCCTGCCTTGGAGGTACTTCCGTGGGATCAACGCCGCGAGAATACCTTCATGACCTCTCCCGACAATGGCTTCGAGATGCCCTTCACCCCGGTGCCGCGCGACTTTCCTGGGCACCAGATGCCGCCATCAGTACCGCGCGGCATGCGACTCGAACTGAGCCGCTCACGCATCGTCAGCGGCAAGGAACACGCGTTCGAGGAGTGGATGAACATGCTCAATTCGCGACCGGACGAACTGCAGCAAGGACTCTCGGCGGAGCGCGCGGTCTTTGAGGCAACGTTCCGAAATGTCGAAGCCGACGGCTCCACGTGGATCTATCACCTTGCTCTCATGGGCGAGGAATCGGGTGGGCTCGACGAGTCCATCCCCATTGATGCCGACCATGCAGCGTATAACCGGAGCGTGAAGGAGCCAGGCTGGGAGGAACTCGAACCTCGCTTCATGCTCACGCCAAATCATCTCCTCGAAGCGATGAAGCGCTGGGCCGCGACCGGACGCGAATGAGGTCTGGATCAGGGGCGGCCCGGCCGCTCCTTCCAACCGTCCCGCAAGCCGATCCCTGAACGGGCACCCTTGCCTTGGTCGCTTTGTGTGCTTGCTCCGTCCGGAAGTCGCAATTCAAGTCGAGACTGAAAGGCTGCAATACTCTGACGATGGCCGTCTATTTTGAGTGCAGAACGCGGACGAAGATGCCCGTGTCCGAGCTATTTGACCTTGCCCGGAGCATCGACGCCCACAAGGACTCCATGAGGCAGTCAAACGAAGAGGCGATAGATGGCGTGACGTCCGGCCTCATCTCCTTAGACGAAGAAGTGACCTGGCGTGCTTGGCATTTCGGCGTCCCGCTTCAGATGACGAGCCGGATCACTGAGATGCAGAAACCCAACTACTTCGTAGACGAGCAGGTCAGGGGTCCGTTCCAGCGGTTCCGTCATGTTCACGAGTTCAGCCAGGACTCGGCAGGAACCACGATGGTGGACCGCATTGAGTTCGCGGCTCCATTCGGCCCTATAGGGCGTTTGGCCGAGAAACTTGTGCTGGGCCGCTATCTCCGAAGGTTGATAGAAGCCCGCAATCGACACCTTGCAGGTGAGTCGAATCTCCAGTAGATCGTCTCGGTAGCCGATCGGCTAATGGAATGGTCTGTGAGAACAGTTCGGCATGCTTGTTGGAGTCAGCTGAGGGGTGGCCGCCGGTCAGTGATCGCAGTCAGCAGGTCGTTCAGCTTGACGATGGCTTCGTCGAACCACTCATCGTCGATCCAGAAGCGCACGCCGGTGGTCTGCCTATTCGTTGTCTCTGCGCGCATCAGGCGTTGGGAGTCGCCTGGGTGTGTAGCTGGGCGGGCATGAAGGACGTCGTTTCTAATTGCTGCGGCCGCGAAGAGCGAGCGGTACACAGCAACCAGGTACTCCTTCGTTGGTCCGCTAGTCATATCGGTGGTCGCCGCCTTGATCTTGGTTGCAATCCCTGACGTCATCTCCGGCTCTAGTTGATCGAGCGAGAGAGTGTCAGGCAGATCGGCCACGAGTCGATGGAGATCACCGAGTATCGTCCACTCCATCGAGGAAATCGTGTACGCGATCTCACCGATACGGGCGAGATAGCTCGGCTCGGGGAGGGCGACCCGGGAATGTTCCATGGCGGCAGCTTAGTCGGAGCGGCTGCGTTGGAACTTTCGACGCCCTGAGCCTCGAGGGGGAACCCGGAGAAGAGTGTCCGGTGAGGGATCAGCTTGCGGGCACCCCGCGTCGGCATGCAAATATCTGGCCTACGTCACTAAGGTAATTCTGTGGATAAAAAGATCTTCGGTGCTATTGCGGCGTGTGTGGCCGCTCTTGCTGTTGTTATCTGCTGCGTGGCGGTGGCAATCGAATTCCCGGTACCTGTCAAGATCGCCATGGTGGCAGGAGCGGCGCTGTTGTTGCTATCTGCAGGCGGGCTGATCGGTGCCGGCATCGCAGCACAGAAGAAGTCACCAACCTGAAGCGGCCAGGGAATCCGTTTCGAGTGACGCCCGGTGAGGGATCCTTTAATGGGCACCACGCCTGGACCATGATGTGACCTCGTAGCGCCCGGTGACGGATCGGCTAGCGGTCGCCGAGACGGTGATATCCATTGACCGCGATGCTTGTGAAGGTGAAGAGTTTCCAGCAGGGAAGGCGTGGCACCCATGACGGAAGTATCCAGCGCCGAGAGATGGATCATCACGTTTGAAGAGATGCGCGCCTACCGTTGGCTTGAATGGACCCGCAATGCAGCCGTGATTGTTGCCGCGCTGGTCTTCATTGTTTGCCGGCTAGTCTTCGGCCGGCAATGGAATGACGACGGTCCGGGAGCCTGGCTTGTGCTCCTGCCTTACATCACGTGGGCAGCAGTAGCGCTGCTCACTGCAAAACGACGGCGAGTGCTTCGGGTTGCCGTGAATGAAAGGTTCCGCGTGGAGTTCATGCTGCGAACGCGCAGCGAGTTCCCCGAAGGACTCGACGTCCTCGAGGTCAAGAAGACCGTCCCCGGCCTTCACTCGGACGGGACCGTAACCATCTGGCAGCTGAAGAGAAAGGGTGCGACCTTCCACCTCAGGCGATCCTGACCCCAACTCCCGCAAACAGGGCCCTCGCTCAAGGGTTTCCCGATGAAGCGATCGCTTGGCGGGAAAAATCCCGCCGGATTTATGCGCACGGCTAGGATCAGGGCACAACGGGCTCCAGCCCGTCCAAAAGTGGGGGAGATATGAAGATGGTCATTCTTGCTATATCCGCGTGGGTCCTGACTGGCGTGATCGCATTACTGGGTGTGAGCGCGGGTTCCACTTTTTGGTTCTACATGGAGCCAGTAATCGATACAGCGCCCGATCCGGCAAGCTACTACGTCGCCGCCGCGGCCGGATTCGTGGCCCTGTTCTTGAGCTCGGTAGTCAGTGTCGGCGTGACTGTCCACGCAGTCCGCTGCAACGCCAGCGGAAAAGCCTGATCCATCTCCATCTGACTACCATCACCGCTGAGCGTTCCAATCGAGGAACGCCGCCCGCGGGACATTTTCCAGCCCCGGGCCGGGTCGGTCCGTCGGGGTTTGCGGCCTGCCTATTCCCGCCCTGCCCGGGGTGGCTTGAAGACGGTATCGGAAAGCGGTGAGTAGGCGAACCATCCGGTGTTTTCTCCACGCTGGGCTGCTGTCCGGGCCCGGGAGATTTCGTCCTGTTTTGCCTGCAGTGCGGCTGCCAAGGCATCGAACGCGGCAGCCGCCCGGGCGTTGAGGGCGGGTCCCGTTCCGCGGAACCGGCGGGTCGGCACGTTTTTCTCGTAGGAGTTGAACTCGATTTCGTAGCCGTCGCCGAGTTCATCCGCTACGCGCCGGGCCAGACGGTTGCCTTCCAGCGTGAACCGGCGTGCGAGCTCCGCGGATTTCCAGTCGAGGTCCGGGGTCAGTGACTCGTAATAGGACTGTTCCCAGACCCTCAGGTCGCGGACCAGTCCTTGCGTCAGGCCGGCGAGGTCATAGTCAACGGGGTCGTCAAACCAAAGCACGGTGTCGGCATAGTCCGGAAACATGCGCACCGTCGGACACCGGTCCTCTCCCGGGGTTTTCATATGGCGATCGTACTGCAGCCGCCGGCTCCGGTGAACTGACGTCCGGTCGATCCGGCGCGGCAGAGGACCGGCGTATTTACCGGACTACGAAGCTCACCGTCCCGAAAGGGGTGTCCCGTATAGAGCCGTCGAATCGTCCCGTTAGCCGGTCGCTCACCGCTCTGCACATTCCAACCTCGGTGTCCGGCTCCCCACCAATAGGGCAATGTACGTTTACCCCGCACGGTGAGCATGCACGCTGAACGGGGGTCAACTGCAACTGTCTGTTCCGTCTCATATCCCATGGGATACGAGACGTCTCACAGGCTCGCCCCGCGGGAGTATGTTCCTGTCTAATCCCGGCACTTGCCCAAGGGTAGACAGGTCTCCGTCGGACACAGCTCCGCAAGCTTCGCCAGCAACCTAAACAACGGGGAGAAAAATGCGGGTTGGCAGACTGCCAAGCCCGACTCCTACCGCTTGACAAGACATAGAAGCGTCGACGGATGCCGCCCGGAGATGCAGGAGGAAAAGACGTGAAGGCTTTGACTGTCGTCCCGGGGACGAAGGAGCCGTTGGTGCTCAGGGATGTCCCCGAGCCCGACGCGGCGGACGGTCAGGTCCTGGTGGAGACCCTGGCCGTCGGGCTCTGCGGCACCGATGCCGAGATCACGTCCGGCGAATACGGAGAAGCACCCGCCGGGTCACCGTTTCTGATTCTGGGACACGAGAACATCGGCCGTGTCCTCGACGCTCCGGCAGGTTCCGGGCTCAGCCCCCGGGATCTGGTGGTCTGCATCGTTCGCCGTCCGGACCCTGTGCCGTGTCCTGCGTGCGCGGCGGGGCAGTGGGATATGTGCCGCAACGGCCGCTACACCGAACACGGAATAAAAGGCCTGCACGGGTTCGCCCGAGAACGCTTCCGGGCTGATCCTGATGCTCTCGTCCGGCTTCCGAACACGCTGGCCGACGTCGGCGTTCTGCTGGAACCAACAACCATCGTCGCCAAAGCCTGGCAGCACATCGACGCGATCGGCTCCCGGGCCTTTTTTGCCCCGAAGACCGCCGTTGTCACCGGGGCCGGGCCGGTCGGCCTGCTCGCGGCACTGCTGGGCGTGCAGCGCGGACTCGACGTCCACGTCTTTGACCAAGTGCGGGCAGGGCCGAAACCGGGACTCGTCCGGGAGCTCGGAGCGACCTACCACCCGGAGAGCCTCACTGATTCCGGGATTCAGGCCGATATCCTGGTCGAATGCACCGGCGTCGCCTCCGTAGTGCTCGAGACGATGACCTGCAGAGCCCTCGACTCGGTCACCTGCCTGACCGGAGTCTCCTCCACCGGCAGGACCGAGCCAGTGGACATCGGCGCGGTCAACCGTGCCCTGGTGCTGGGCAACGAATCGGTATTCGGCAGCGTCAACGCCAACCGCAGCCACTATGAAGCCGCTGTCAGGGCATTGGAGCAGGCCGACAGCGCCTGGCTTCAGCGGCTGATCACCCGCCGGGTACCACTGGCCGACTTCCAGGACGCCTTCCGGCGCCAGGATACCGACGTGAAAGTCGTCCTCGAAGTCAAGGCCGGCTGAGGTGACGCGCATAGAGGATTACGCCATCGTCGGGGACCTGCACACGGCAGCCCTGATCGGAACAGACGGATCCATCGACTGGCTCTGCCTGCCGCACTTCGACTCGCCGGCCTGTTTCGCCGCGCTGCTGGACACCCCCGACGCGGGACGCTGGCTGCTGGCCCCTGCCGCCGGAGGCACCTGCACCCGCCGCCGGTACCGGCCCGACACCCTGGTCCTGGAGACCGAATGGGACACCGGCACGGGAAGGGTCAGAGTAACCGATTTCATGCCTCCCCGGGACGGGGTCGCCGACCTCATCCGCATCGTAGAGGGACTCAGCGGCACCGTCGCGATGCGCGGCGAACTGGCCTTACGTTTCGACTACGGGCACGTGGTCCCCTGGGTCCGGCGCGCCACAACCGGGATTCATGCGGTCGCCGGGCCCGACTCGGTTCACCTGTCCTCGTCCGCCCCCATGGAGGGAGAACACCTCCGCACGGTCAGCGAATTCACGGTCAAGGCAGGTGAGCGTGTCCCGTTCGTCCTTACCTGGTCACCCAGCCACTTGCGGCGGCCGCGGACCGTCGACGCCGAGAATGCCCTGACCGGGACTCTGGCGTACTGGGAGGACTGGTCTTCGCGCAGCGCGGCCGCCGGCCCCTACCGGGACGCTGTCCAGCGGTCCCTGATCACCCTCAAAGCACTCACCTTCGCCCCGACCGGGGGCATCGTCGCGGCTGCGACGACATCACTTCCCGAACAGCCCGGGGGGCCCCGCAACTGGGACTACCGGTACTGCTGGCTCCGGGACGCGACGCTGACGCTGCAGTCCCTCATCACAGCCGGCTACACGGACGAGGCCAAAGCCTGGCGGGAATGGCTGCTGCGCGCCGTGGCAGGCGACCCGGCAGACCTGCAGATCATGTATTCCCTCGACGGGCGGCGCAGGCTCCCCGAAGCCGAGATACCCTGGCTGGCAGGGTACGAGGACTCCACGCCGGTCCGCACCGGCAACGCGGCCGCCGACCAACTCCAACTCGACGTCTGGGGTGAAGTCCTCGACGGGCTTTCCCTCACCCGCAACGCCCTCCTCCACGACGCGGACGACTCCTGGGACATCCAAATCGCCCTAATGGACCACCTTGAGGACGCCTGGCAACAGCCCGACAACGGACTCTGGGAAATGCGCGGACCCAGGCGGCACTTCACCCACTCCAAAGTCATGGCCTGGGTCGCAGTAGACCGGATGATCAAGGCAGTCCGCCAGTTCCACCTCCCCGGACCAGCAGACCGGTGGGAGGACCTTCGCGAGGCCATCCACAACGACGTCATGGAGCACGGCTTCAACCCTGAAATGAACTCCTTCGTCCAGTCCTACGGCGGCACCGAACTCGACGCCAGTCTCCTGCTGATCCCCAGGGTCGGATTCCTTCCTCCGGACCACCCCCGCGTCACCGGCACCATCGACGCCATCCAGCGCGGCCTGACCCAGGACGGGTACGTGCTCCGGTACCGCCCCCAACACAGCGACGACGGGCTGCCCGGCGGAGAAGGTGTCTTCGTTGCCTGCTCCTTCTGGCTCGTCGACGCACTCCTTGGCGCCGGAAAACGCACCGAGGCAACGACACTGTTCGAACGACTCCTGACCCTGCGCAACGACGTGGGCCTGCTCAGCGAGGAATGGGACGTCCAAGACGCCCGGCAACTCGGTAACACCCCACAGGCCTTCAGCCACTTCGCCCTGATCACCAGCGCCTTCCAGCTCCACCACGGCCCCAGCCACCGAAGCGATCAAACAATCACCGCCCGCACAACCCCGCCACCGGACTAACCCCAAACACGGCCGGCCGCACCAGGTGCAGACAGCGAAGAGGCCACAAGGAACCCTCGCCGGCCCGGCCTCGGAGGGCCCCGTTTCGCTCTCGCCCCCAGGGCCCCGCCGCTCATGTCAAAGGCAAACAACCGCAGAGAAATCAGCCGACCGGACAATCACGGTATTTCTCAGCTCGTGAGCCCAGATTCTGTAAGCCCGGTACTTAGCCCGTCCGGGCCTGTTACGGCTCCTCCGAAGGTTCGGCATGCTCCGGCGCCTCCGGTGCCTCTGCCGGTTCGGCATGCTCCGGCGCCTC